>JAYEIZ010000034.1:0-5064 GCA_034660355.1 Nanobdellota archaeon | reverse complement strand
TATAATTTAAAGAAGATACATAACAAGTTGAAGAAAGTTGGGGGGAGTTTGAGAGATACTATTAAAAAAATTTGTTTTGGGCTTGATTATTTTTATTTTTTGGAATCATAAGACAGCCTGCGAAGGCCGTCCGAAGCCATTCTTGTTGTTGGAATTTACTCTATCAAAACAATAAATTATTGAAAACCTTTATTAATAGAAAATGAACTTCAATAGAATATGGTAAGAATAGCTGTTATTCAGAAGGAGAAATGTAACCCAGTGGGCTGTGGAGGGTATCTTTGTATTAGGGTGTGCCCTGTAAATAAGATGGGTGAAGAGTGCATTGTTAAGGCAGATGACAATAAAACCAAGATAAATGAAGAACTATGTACTGGATGCGGCATTTGCCCGCATAGATGTCCTTTTGATGCTATATCTATCATTAATTTACCTGAGGAGCTTGACAAACCACCAATTCACCAATATGGTCGGAATGGTTTTCATCTTTATAGCTTACCTACACCTTTATTCGGTAAAGTAGTAGGTGTAGTTGGAGTTAATGGTATTGGGAAAAGTACAGCTATTAAGATATTAGCAGGGGTATTAGAACCTAATCTAGGCAACTTAGACGATAAAAAAACTGATTATAAAGAGATAATTGATTATTTTAAGGGAACAGAAGCTCAAGTATTCTTCGAAAGGGTAAAGAACAAAGAAATAAAGATAAGCTACAAGCCCCAACAAGTTGAACTGATCCCAAAAAACTCTAAAGGTAGGGTTAAGGACCTATTAAAAAAAGTAGATGAGAAAAAAGAATTGAATAAGATAGCTAAAGAATTAGAGATTGAGAACATATTAGAAAACGACATCACAAAAATATCAGGCGGAGAACTACAAAGAGTTGCAATAGCCGCAACAGTTCTAAAAAAAGCAGATCTATACATCTTTGACGAACCTTCTTCATACTTAGATATCAAACAGCGCCTAAGGATAGCGAAATTCATAAAATCATTAGCTAATGAAAACACCGCTATATTGGTGATAGAACACGATCTTATTGTAATAGATTATATGGCTGACTTAATCCATATTATGTATGGTAAAGAAGCTGTTTATGGTATAGTTTCACAACCAAAAGCAGCTAAGGCAGGAATAAATAATTATCTGGAAGGTTACATCAAAGAGGATAATGTCAGATTTAGGGATCATAAGATTAAGTTTGAGATAAAACCTCCAATGAAGAAAGGAAAAGAACCTCCGCTAACTGATTGGAGTATTATGGAGAAGAAACTAGGCAAGTTTAATCTATCAACTACTGAAGGTAACATAGACAAACATGAGATTATAGGAATCATAGGAGAAAACGGCATTGGAAAAACCTCTTTTGTTAAATTATTAGCAGGTGTTGAAAAGCCAGACAAGGGCGAAATGACAAGTAAGATAGTCGTTTCATATAAGCCTCAAACATTAGAAGCAGATTCTGATGAATTAGTCATGGATGTGTTACAATATGCTATTAAAAAACACACTAAAGATATAATTAATCCCTTAAATATAAAAGGCCTATTCATGAAAAAACTTAATAAATTAAGTGGAGGAGAGCTCCAAAGAGTTAGCATTGCTCTAGCTTTGTCTAAAAAATGCGATCTATGTTTATTAGATGAGCCTTCTGCTTACTTAGATGCCGAACAGCGCCTGGTAGTATCTAAAATTATAAGAAATGTTGCAGAAAACAAAGGAATTTCAATCTTAGTAGTGGACCACGACCTATTGTTTGTCGATTATCTAAGCAACAGATTAATTGTCTTTGAAGGCACTCCTGCAATAAAAGGCATTGAAAAAGGGCCATTTAGCATGGAAGAAGGAATGAACTCTTTGTTAAAAGACGTTGAAATCACATTAAGAAGAGACGAAGAATCAGGCAGACCTAGGATAAACAAGCCAGATTCAGTAAAAGACAGAGAACAGAAGAATAAAGAGAAATATTATTATGGATAAATTGTTAGGGGTGGGACACGCACTAATTGAGAATTACTAGTGGGGAGGTTAAAAGCTTAATTGTGAAACAATTAAGCTTTCCCTTTGCTCTCCCCAGTTACTATTCCTCCAGCAATCAAGTGGGAAACACGAATAGGCTCAGGTATTAACGAGCGAGTACATGTCAACTTTAAGAGTTCTTTTGCTTTATCATAAGTAAGACCTTTTCTCTGTACATACACCTTTCCAATCTTCTCAACAGGTCCTGCTTTCTCAATCAGATTATATTTATGATGTTTCTTTATACTTTTCAAAGCTTTTTCAATTTTCTTAAAATCAGGATATTTTCTTATCACAACAAGAACCGGAACATTAGTTTTTTTATGAAGTTCCTTAATATCAATAACATTAAAGCCGCCTAATGATATACCATTGATCATTATACATCTTAGTTGCAGCTTAAATTTAGATTTATTCACCATCTCAATTAATTTTTTTGTAGAATTATTCCCATCTATAGTTACCTTAGTTGTTAAGATACCATCTAATAAAGTACCTCCTCTAAATATTGTTCCAACAACTAATACATTACCTCTGCCAAATTTCTTAAACGGGCTATCATCAATCCCAAGTATGCGTATTTCCTTTTTAAACATCTTAATGCAACCTATAAAGCCCTTCAGCACACATCAAAACAGCAATTACCAAAGTTAAACTTGAAGAGATTGATTCAGGAACAAACTCCCTAATAAAATAAGAGCCAGCAATAAGAACAAACAACAAAGGAACACCAACACCTATTAATTTATTTTCAGTATTAGCATAATTTGAGATAAGAGCATATGCTTCATGAGCAATAAAAACTAAAATTCCAATACTAACTAGATTAAAACCAGAAATTGTATCTGGAATTAATTCAAAGTGCGTTAAGCCAATAAATATGCCTAGAAGAATAATTACAAAGCCAGTAATTTGAGCTAAAACCATCTTAAACCCTGTATTTCTGATTCACAACGCTTAAATATATACGAGCATTCAAATATATAAAATGTGCGGTATAATTGGCATAATTTCAAAGAGAAACATTAGCAAGATATTATTGGAATCTATCAAAAAGCTAGAGTACCGCGGCTATGATTCTGTAGGTATGGTTTGTATAAATGATGGAGATGTTTGTGTAAAAAAGGACATAGGCAAGATTGATGAAGTTAATAAGAAGGTTAATTTCTTAGAATTACAGGGCAACATAGGGCTTGCACATTCAAGATGGAGCACCCATGGCAAGACCACTAAAGAAAATGCGCATCCTCATACAGACTGCACTGGTAAGATTTCTATAGTTCACAATGGGATAATAGAGAATTTTAGCGAACTAAAAAGCGAACTAGAAAGCAAAGGTCACAAATTCAGTTCAGAAACAGATACAGAAGTGATTGCACACCTTATTGAGGAGAACTATACTGGAGGTCTAAAGGGTGCTGTCCTGAAAGCATTAAAAAAAATAGATGGATCTTATGCTCTTGGCGTAGTTCACTCTGATCATCATGGCTTAATTGCAGCTAGAAACGAAAGCCCATTGATCATAGGCATTGGAAAGGATGAAAATTTCATCTCATCAGACGTGCCTGCAATTTTAGAACACACTAAAAAAGTTATATACCTTGAAAACAACGAAATAGCCATATTGAATACAAATAAGGTAGATGTTTTTGATTTAGAGGGTAAAAAGAAGAACAAAGAAATAGAAGAGATAGATTGGAATGCAGAACAAGCAGAGAAACAAGGCTTCAAACATTTCATGTTAAAAGAGATTTTTGAACAACCGCAAGCTATAACAGAAACAATTAATGGCAGGTTAGAGGACAACAATATCTTAATTAAAGATGAAATTAAGTTAAGCGAAAATGAAATTAAAAACATCAAAAGAATAATCATTGTTGCTTGTGGCACAAGCTGGCATGCAGGTTTGGTAGGAGAATTCATGCTGGAAGAATTAGCAAAAATACCTGTAGAAGTAGAATACGCATCTGAATTTAGATACCGTGACCCGATTATTGATGAGGGTACCCTAGTTGTAGCAATATCTCAAAGTGGAGAAACAGCAGATACCTTAGCTGCTATGAGAGAAGCAAAAAAGAAAGGAGCAAAGATAATATCAATTGTTAATGTAAGGGGCAGTTCTATAGCTCGCGAATCAGACAGTGTTGTATACACATATGCAGGACCCGAAATAGGGGTTGCTTCTACAAAAGCATTCACTTCACAATTAGTTGTACTCTATTTGATTGCTATCTATTTTAGTAAGATTAGGGGTCTACTTCCTGATGAACAGGTAAAAAACAGAATTAGGACCTTAAGAAAATTGCCATTACAGATACAAGCTGTTCTGGAGGATAAGGCCCATATAAAATTACATGCAGAAAAGTTATATAAAAAAACAAATGGATTATACCTTGGAAGGGGAATTAATTACCCAATAGCATTAGAAGGCGCATTAAAACTAAAAGAAGTTTCTTATATACATGCTGAAGGTTACCCTGCTGCAGAAATGAAACATGGACCGATAGCACTGATAGATAAAGAGATGCCTGTTGTTGTTATAGCAACTAAAGATAATAGGACATACAAGAAGGTACTAAGTAACATACAGGAAGTTAAGTCCAGAGGAGGATCAGTAATAGCGATTGAAACTAAAGGAGATGAAGAGATCAAAAAAATAGTTGATCATAACATATGTATTCCAAAAAATTCTTATATTCTAACTCCTATCTTAGCAGTTGTCCCGTTACAATTACTAGCTTATTACATAGCTGATTTAAGAGGCTGCGACGTTGATCGGCCTCGCAATTTAGCAAAAGCGGTTTGTGTGGAGTAACCACTAAATTTTATTATTTCTATTACAATAGAAACATTTAAATATTTTAGTTGTTTTCCAATAACAAGACATTCTTATGAAAACAACAACATTTAAGTCAATTACAAGAAAGGTCGCTAACGCTCCCAAATTTTAAATAGTTTAAATTATTACATTCTAATATCTCTTTTAAGTCTTGGCTTATCTGGAATGAAGATAAGCATGCCCTTACCTTTAACATGTCCGTGCCA
>JAYEIZ010000033.1:0-5086 GCA_034660355.1 Nanobdellota archaeon | reverse complement strand
GGTGGAACATGTTTTAGGGAAAGTTGAAGTCATTAAAACTCTATGCCAACAATACAATTTTGAACTTAATAACAATCATCAAGTAGCTCAATAATCTTAAATAATCAGATCCCTTTCTTCTTCTTAAAAAACAGATACATCGCTAATAATAATCTTACGTTTAAATTCTTTCTTTCCAATAGTCCAAAATCGTTAAAATTATTCTATGGTGTCCACAAGTTCTTTATGGGCTTCTTCTATTTTTTTAACAATAAAGCCAAGAAACTTGCTGATATCTCCATCTCTGGATAATTCTAGATAATCAGTGTATTTGATCCTTTCTTCCTTCTTGATGCATATTGGAGGGAAGCCAGATTTCATTAACATAAAGTTTAGCAATAACCTGGCAGTTCTGCCATTACCATCGATGAAAGGATGAATGGCAATAAGAAAATGGTGAACATAAGCTGCCAACACAACAGGATACAGTTTATTATGGTTTTTCATCCATCTGATCAAAGAGCCCATTTCTCCATTTACTTCAGAGGGTTTTGCAGGAGTATGCTTTGAGCCCCCCATATAAACTTGTATTTTTCTAAACTTTCCTGTATTCTCTCCCAAGATATTGTAAGTTAGATTATACTGTATTTTTCTGATGAAGTTTAAATTAATATCATCTTTAAATCTCTTCATAAAATCATAAGCCTTTTTTGTGTTCTCAACTTCATGAATTTCTCTTAAATCTTTGCCCTCTGGCGATATACCATCTTCTAAAATATGATTGGTTTCCTTCAATGTTATAGTGGAGCCTTCAATAGCATTCGTATTAAATGTAAATTTGATAAAACGTTGCTTCTCAATAACTTCATATTCAATCTTAGAAACAGAAGAAATTAGTTTTCTATAGTTTTTTCTAATTCGGTTCAATTTTTCAATAGTTTCTCTAGGGATAGAAATAACCTCCCTTATCTTCTTTATTTCTCCGGCATTTTCCTTCAGCTTTCTCTCAGCAAGACTAGCTAAGCTCTTTAATTTTTCATTAGAAATCTGCCCCTTTCCTAAAAAACACCTGGCTTTCTTGAACTTATTCCCTAATCTTATTGTTTGAGTAAGATAGTAAAAATTCTTTTTTCCTTTTTTTATTGTTTCAATATAAGCCATTATAACAATATAAGTTGTCCACATTTATAAAGTTTTCTATTTGGTTGTCCACAAAACAATATCTAATCATATCCATTTCTTCTTCTTAAAAAACAGATACATCCCTAATACAGAAAGAACCATCAAACTTAAAGCAAACAAATAGCCATACTTCCAATATAGTTCAGGCATTCCCTGAAAATTCATTCCATAGATGCTGGCAATTAATGTTGGAACTAAGATGAAAGAAGCACCAACTGTTAATGTTTTCATAACCTGATTAAGGTTCATAGAAGCAGAAGAAAGATAGGTATCTAATGTGCCTGTTAATAGATCTCTAAATGTTGAAGACATATCAACTAGCTGATCAGTATCGTTATGCATTGTTACAAACTCCTTTGCAATCTTTCTATCGATATCAGTAACATTCCCCCTCTCTACAGATGATATTACTTCTCTATTTGCTGCTATCGCCTTCATAAAATAAATAAGTGTTTTCTTAGTTTCGAAAATCCGCTCAACAATATCCATGCTTGGTGATTTTACAACTTCATCCTCAATCTTATCAACCCTATTTTCAATATCCTCTAACACAAAAAAGAATGTGCCCAATATCTGCTCAACTACTTTGTAAACAAAATGGCTTACTCCTTTATTAAACAAGTTCTTAGTTCTCCCTATCTTCTCTTTAATCTTTGATATAGATCTTGTTTCTTTCAGCCTTATAGTCATCACGCAATTCTTCTTTTTAGAAACATAAATAAAAATAGGTGCAGTTGTAATTTCATCCTTTTCAAAATCAGGCGCACCAAAAATTAAGAGTGAAAACGGCCCTTCAATCTCAACTATCTTAGCTCTCTCTTCTTCATCTAAGATAATATCTAAATCCTCCATAGGTATCTTTGTTATGGAAGAAATCTTTTGAAGTTCAGCTTTTGTAGGCTCAAAAACATCAACCCAGCTAAATATCTTAGGAGACAGCATTCTCTTTAAATCTCCCTGAACTGCCCTATTTTTCTTATACTCTACTACCTCTATCATAAGAACTTATTCTTCTTGCTTTATTTATAAATCTTTTTGTTCATTCAATAATAAAACCTAACAACAATGGACTCAAACACGGTCATGCTTCGCATGCCCTACACCAAAAAGAAATTTCCACACTCCGTATGGAAATTCCCTCTTCAGGCGAGTTTTCGTCCGTTGTTGGGTTTTTCAAAATATACCAAAAATTAAGAATGATTTAATTAATACAACAAATTTAAATATCTCAATAAGATTACATTTAATAAATGAAAAAACAACATCTACATATATTATTAATAATCCTTTTATCAGTAATACTCTACTCCAATACATTCAAAAATGAATTTGCCTTTGACGACCAATTCTTCATTATAGACAATTATGAAATAAGATCATTAAAAAATATCCCTTCTTACTTCCTAGAACCTGGAGTAGGTAATCTATATAGGCCTTTAAGAACAACTCTGTATGCAACCACATTCTCAATCTGGAAACTTAATCCATTAGGTTACCATTTAAACGCAATCTTACTCCACACATTAATAAGTATTTTAGTCTACTTAATAACATCAAAAATACTAAAGAACAAAAACCACTCACTCATAGCTTCTTTACTCTTCACAGCTCACCCAATACATACAGCTAGAGTTGCAAACATGACAGCTTCTTTTGACCTGTTAGGAATACTATTCCTATTTGCAGCAATCTATACTTATATAATCTTCAGAAAACATAAATCAAGAAAAGCATTCCTTTATTCAATTATTTTTTTCACGCTAGCTTTATTCTCATCAGAAGAAGCGATTATTTTCCCAATAATTATCTTATTATATGATCTTTCTTTCAATAGAGAAAATCTAAAAGATATAATGAAGAAATATTGGGTATATATATTACCCTTAATAATGTACTTGATAATGCGTTTCTTAGTACTAAAACAAATTGGAAGAACAGAAGTTTATTTTCTAGGATCTATAATCACCATAATCCTTTCAACACTAATAATATTCTTAAGATATATATACATCCTTATCTGGCCAATAAACCTAACAGTGGATTATAATGTTATCCCCTACACTAAGCTATCATTCTTAGTTATATTGGCAATAATAGTCTATATACTAATCTTATATGCTTTTATAAAATCCTACAAAAATAACAAGGTAGCATTATTCTCTTTAGGATTCTTCTTTACAGCATTACTCCCTTTCTCAAACATATTTCCAGTAAATACATTTATGGCAGACCGTTACTTATATATTGCTTCTTTCGGATTTGTTTTATTATTAGTATATTTAATGTATAGCATACCTAATATAAGATTCATAAATAAAAACACCTCTAAAGTGATAATAGTATCTTTAATCACATTATTAATCATATTTTATTCCTCATTTACAATTATGAGAAACACTGAATGGAAAACCGATTCTACATTATTTGAAGCGGCTGTTGAAAAACAACCTCAAAGCTCTAATGCCCATAATAATCTTGGAAAGGTTTACGGAAATATGAATAAACACACGAGAGCATCTATGGAATATAAAAAAGCAATTACCTTAAACTCAAAAAATCACGTTGCATACCTAAACTTGGGAACCTTATACGGAGAACAAGACAACTACAAAGAAGCTATATATTATATTAACAAATCAATAGAAATATTCCCATCCTACAAAGCATACAATAACTTAGGATTGATATATAGTGAGATAGGCTATCAAGAACCATCAATCATTATGTTGAAAAAAGCAATAGAATTTAACCCTTCCCTCTCAAAAGCACATATGGACCTAGGCACAGTCTATGCTAAAAATGGCAACTTCGATCAAGCATTAGGCGAACTAAAGATGGCCTTAGAGATAAATCCCAATATAGCAGACACACACTATAATCTAGCAGTATTATATGAGTTCTTAGACCAGAAAGATAGGGCAAAAACAGAATTTAAGATAGCCTATAACTTAGAGCCATCTAATACCTTATTTAGGGATAAATTTTTAAAGTATAAGTAGATATATATTACCAGTAGGTTTTTTATCGACGGAGACCCATTATATGTATTCTACAATATACATATTGTAATATACTAAAATACCGTAAACTTTAAATATGAATTCTGAGAGAATCATAGTATACAAGAAGTCTTAGCTCTAGCTAAGCTTCTATGTGTAAAGATAGCCAAAAATACTAAACATGGAGGTGTTTAGAGTATGAAACTAAAGAAAGCAGTAAAGAAGATTGTAGCTTTAGGAGCATCTACGCTTTTAGGCGCTACAATGATTGCTTCTGCAGCTGACCTTAGCGACTACCCGGTACCGTTTATCGAGGACGGTAAGTTTAGCGGTATGCTCGTAGTAGGGGACAAAGCAGCAGCAGAGGATGTTATTGGTGTTAGCGACATTGCAATGAGTTTGCAATTTGCAGCAACAACATCAGTAGGAACAACAACCACAACAACAAGTGTTGAAGGAGATGCTTGGCGAGTCGGAACTGGCAGTAAAAAGCTGGAGATGACACAGAGTCAGGACTCAGCAGCAACCAAAGGAAACGAAACCATTAGGGACATAATGACTTCTATTGATGAAGATGAGTTAAGTGCTTTAGCAGATGGTTCAATAACAACAGAAAAAGGAAGTGCAGGTTACAACCAATACATCAACTTCGATGATCGGTCAAAACTAGGTGGCTTTGTAAAATTCCTGGAAAACGATGATGATGTAGCAGCTGACTTTTTGTATTTCAAAAGCGGCGTACAAATCGCAAGATATTCTATCGAATTTAAGACATCATTGCAAAGCGATGTAGAAGACAGCACAGGCTCAAAAACCACAACAGGAACCTATCTGGGTGATATGGAAGACGAGATAATTACTGTATTAGGAAAAGACTACAACATAGTAAAAGCACGACGTGTTAATTCAAATGGCAACAATGTTGA
>JAYEIZ010000032.1:0-48019 GCA_034660355.1 Nanobdellota archaeon | reverse complement strand
TTTTGTGGATATATATTTGAGGCAAGAACTTAAAAAACTGGAGGGGAAATGATAAAGGCAGGGAAATGGAAAAAGAAAGCAAAATTTGTCAGAAAGAATGAGAATTATCGTGTATTAAAAAAAAATTCATGCCAAAATCGTGCTTCATAGAGTGTGTAGCGGTAGTTGGTTGACACCAGAAATTGCGCAAGTAATAAAAAGGGCCCGGGATTATATAGGATATTCAGACAAAACAGCAAATATTGATATTATTAATGCCTTATATGTGGCTAGTAGGAGTTCATCATGACACTAAGGAAAGAGATAGAAGGGGCTATGGCTAGAGGATATTGTTCTGATAGAAATAGTCATAAAGAGGTAGACGCTTATTTAATTATGGATATGAGTGAAGAAATCTGCCAACTGTTCAAGGAACGGCTCTTAGAAATAGAAGATAGAGAACATTGTGGTATTCATGTTCGTAAGATAATAACCGAGTTATCAGGAGGGAGTGAATGAAATACTTCAGTATGTTTTCTGGGATAGGAGGGTTTGAACTTGGAATTAATTATTATTATAAACAGCAGACATACAAGCGAGAGAGTTTACAGCACGAAAGGAATATCTCCAGCACTTCAAGCCAACATAGGTGGGACAAGCAATCGAAGTGTATTGGTTATTCCGAAATCGACAAGTACGCAATCCAAATCTACGAAAAACGATTTAAAGGACACAAAAACTATGGAAATTGTAAAGAAATCAAATGGAACGAAGTTGAAGACTTTGACTTACTCGTTGGTGGAGTTCCGTGTCAAGCATGGTCTATTGCTGGGAATAGAAAAGGATTCGAAGATTCCCGAGGCACTATGTGGTTTGAATATTTTAGATGCCTTAAAGAAAAGCAACCAAAGCTCTTTGTTGCTGAAAATGTTAAAGGAATACTTTCCCACAATAAAGGAAAATCGTTTGAAGAAATATGTAGATGCTTTTGTGAATTAGGATATGCAATAGATTTTGAAGTTTTAAACTCTAAGAATTTTGGTGTTCCGCAGAATCGTCAGAGGGTTTTTATAATAGGGGTAAGGCTGGATTTATTAGACACCTCTCAAATATTTTAGTTGACAAAACCATACAACCATAATACAATAGGTCATATGAAAAAAGAACATAATTTTATTTATCTTGCAGGACTTCTCGATGGAGAAGGTTATTTTGGAATAAGGAAGCACAAGCCTGGTAAGGGCGGTCAAGTAAATCCTCGGTATCAAGAAGAAATTAAAATAGCAATGGTTGAGGAAAAACCAATAAGGCTTCTTAAAAAAATATTTGGTGGAAGTCTTTATACTGCAAAAGGCACTAACCGCAGTCTTTTTATTTATCAAGCGGCAGATAAAATAGCTTGTTCCATTTGTAAATCTTTACTTCCATATCTTTTAATCAAAAATAAAAATGCTAAAATATTATTAAAAATGAGGTTACACAAAGAAAAAACTATCGCAAAAAATAAGGGTGGAAAATTCAAACAACTTACTAAAGCACAGTTGGTTATAAGGGAGAAATTTTATGTTCAATGTAAAAACAACAACTCACCGCACAACGCAACCATTATATAAAAAACCAAGTAAAACAATAGATAAAATTAAGGAGAGATTGCTATGCAACCCAAAAATCAAAATGATGGCGTTCAATTTTCCGAGCGATACTGGAATTATTTGTTCGCTAAGCGACATCTTGGAATTGGAAGTGGCGGAGAAGTATTTCCTATCGGAAAAACAGACACAAAAGATACTCGCATCTATGGGGAAGATTTGTCATTCTGCTTAGATAGTTGTTATCATAAGGGAACAAATACTCTTGAGAAAAACAGAAGGCAGTTGATTGCCGCTCCTGTATTAACACCAGATAGAGAAAAAAAACGACAGAATGGTCGAAGAATGAAAGACAATGGAGATCCTTCTTTTACATTAACGGCACAAGATAAACATGGAATTTATAATGGTGCTAAAATTCGCAGACTAACCCCAACTGAATGTTGCAGATTACAGGGATTTCCAGATACTTGGGTTGATGGAATTTCAGATACACAAAAATATCGCTGTCTTGGAAATGCAGTAACAGTTAATGTAATTGAGGCGATTATGAGTAAATTAATAAAGGAGTAATCTATGACACTAAAGAAAGAGATAGAAGAAATAGCAGTTAAGAGTCAGTTGTATGGTCATAAGTTTACTGCCGACCAAATCTGCCAACTAATAGAAGAACACACCTTTGTAACAACAGACCAGATAGAAGAGCTTTATGTTAGGAAGTCTTGGGTCAAGGAACGGATTGAGAAGCAAATCCAATGTATTCTATGTGATATGCAAGAAAGTATGGCTAAGGATTATCACGAGAAGAAACTTTATGAATTATTAACCGAGTTATCAGGAGAGAAATAATGGACTTAAAAGAAATGTATTGTGAAAGAGCAGAAGAAATCGCAGGAGAAGTATATGGAAAAGAGTTTACACGATTAACACCAGAGCTACAAGACAAGGTTTGGCGAATGGCAGAAAGAGGAGTGGTTGAAAATTGTTATGACCATGCTGATTTTCTAAGAAAAAGCAAAAGGAGTGAGCGATGATACCATTAACTCTTAAAGAATGGCATAACTTACTAAGAAAGTGTGGGATTAGACTACCAAAGGAAAGGAAGGGGAAGTGAAAGATTTTAAAAAAGAATTAGAAACATTACTAAATTCTTATGGCTTAGACAATGAGTCCCATATACCTGATTTTATTCTTACTGATTTATTGATAGGTATAATTGATGTTATTGCAGTAGCAAATAAGCGAACACTAGATTGGCATGGCACGGATTCTGTTTGTCATCCAAAAGAACCACCAACCACATTAACTAAGGAGGAATAAAATGAGTAAACCAGAAACGCGATGGCTATTTCTATAAACGCAAATGGTGGAAGTTTTGGATTAAGGATTAACCTACTAAAGGAAAGGAATGGGAAGATGAAGAAGATAACAGAAATTAAAACAACTTTCGGTGGACCTTGTGTTTATAAAAGAGCGATATTTGAAGATGGAAGTTATTCTGGACGGGTGCAAGATGTTGGACAAAGTAAAGAAAAACTTGAACAAGAATTACGAGAATATGCAGAAAACGGGAAAGATGATGCTATGTTTTTCGTTGATAGTATTATGTCAAGAGGAGGGATGGATAAGAGAATGGGCTTTAGATAATGGATTTATTGAGAGAGTTTAACCCACCAACCACATTAACTAAGGAGGAATAAAATGGCAAGAGGTAAAGGAAGTTGTGGAGGAACACGTCGTCTTGATGGAAGTGGCAGAGGAAAAGGGCAACCAAGAAGTAAAAGGAAAAAGTAAAGATAAGGAGTAAATGATAATGGAATATATATTAATACTAATCATGGGATATTATGCAGGAAGATCAGATCATTATCATAAACAAGCTAGACTATTCCGGGATGGATTTGTCCGAGGATGGAAGGACGCTCTATGAGAAAAGGAGGTGCGGCAGTAGAACGCAGGTATATCTGTTTTTATCTGTTCATATTAACAGTAGTCTTATTTTTAGGGTTTAAGAAGGTTATGCAGGTTAAAGCTAACTATACTGAACTACACAGAAGGGTTATGGGGCTCGAAAGGAGACAATAATGTTTAATTTCGACAAAGAGCCTACAAGGGGTGATGCAAAAGCATTTATATATCTAATGTTTGCTATCGGAATATGTTTTGTTATTGCATTGTTAAATATGCCTAGCGATTTCAGGCATGGTGTAATGCCTCGGTTGGGTGAAATAAGTAGTTGTCAAAGAGATCTTAGGAAGAAGATAGATATGGTATTAGAATTAATGGAGCAAGATGTCAGACTAAAGGTAAGAAATGGGGAATAAGTCGATAAGCAAAACGGCTAAAGGCCGGAGCAATTACGCTACTGGCTTAAAAGAATGTATGAATCCAAAGAAGTGCATATGCTTTGAGTGTAAGGCATGGCGAAAGGAGAACAATGTTGCTAAGCAAACTATTAAAGAAGATCTTCGGAAGAAAGAAACTTAAAGAATTTAGCAAAGATGATTATATTATGGTTTATTGTAAAGGTAAAGCAGTATCGATAACGCCAAAGAGCAACAGGTTGAGAATGAAGGTCAACAAGAATGGAACAGCGACGATCTTTATTGCACCTAAGAAAGAAACAATTAAAATGAGAGCGAAGAGAATATCAATATAAGTTTACATTCCTGAAAAAAAGGGTATAATGAAAGAATGACAATCACCTATATATGCCCTAAATGTGGGATGAAGAAAAAAGACTATATTCCGGGATTGCCAAAGAGGATCAATATCAAAACTTTTATGTGTAAAGAATGTTTGGTTATAATGAAATGGACAATAGAGAGATAGAGCTATGGAGGGCGGATGATGGAACATGGGAAAATCGTTTGTAAACAATGCGGTACAATTTTAGAACAATGTAGGTGTATGCAAGGGCGCAAGAACGTCAAATATGTTCTTTGCGAAGAATGCAAGAAGAACCCTTGTCCTGGTTTATCTGAATATGCTAGAAAGGATCTCAAATGAAAAATATTATAATTGCAGTATTACTTTTAACGATAACTACAATAGCTTACGCCGGCACTGATTATACTTGCCTAAACAACTGCACTAATCAAGGATATATGTATTCCTACTGTAAAAGCAGATGTTCTTACGATTCAGGGTATTCAACTCGTATACTTCGGACCGATTACTATTGCCTATACGATTGTATGGACAAAGGATATATATATGGCTATTGCAAACAGGAGTGCAGCTATTGAAAAAGAAGGAAGATCTCAACATACTTCAATCTAAGAAGAATAAAAAACCAGCTAAGAAGAAACTCACACCAAAGCAGGCTATGTTCTGCAAGGAATACCTTATAGACCTCAATGCTACTCAGGCAGCTATTAGGGCAGGATACAGCAAAAAGACAGCAGATAAGATAGGGCATGAAAACCTCGTAAAACCTGATATAAAATCAAAGATAGATGATGAATTATCAAAAAGGAGCAAAAGGATAGAGATTACAGCAGAAAAGGTGCTTCAGGAGATAGCCAAGATGTCATTTGCTAATATGGACGATTACATCACGCACACAGAAGATGGCGAGGCGTTTGTTGATTTATCAAAACTTACGAGAGATCAGGCTGCAGCATTGACAGAAGTGTCGGTTGATTCTTACTTTGACAGCAAGAGAGTGGTTAAGAAGACCAAGATCAAGTTGGCAGACAAGAAAGCAAATCTACAGCTATTAGGACAGCATTTGAACCTATTTGAAGAAAAAGAGCAGAAGCCGGTAGAAATACATATTAATTACGGACATAGGCGCAAACCAGATGAGGAGGAAGAAAATGAAACTTGAATTAACTCATGAAGAAGTACTCCATGTAGCAGCATTATTGGAGGATGTTGCAAGGCTGCAAAGAGATCAAGAATATGCAGAGATTGCTTGGAAATCTAAACTTGGAACAATAGTAGTGTCTTATTTCACAGATGGTAAAGATGACTCTATTAGAACATTAAAGATTGAAAAGACTGAGGAGGACAATGCGGAGGGATCTTGAGTATTCACCTTATGGCATAGCAGAGAGCGGAAAGACATTTACGCCTAATCCAACACAGCAGAGGGTATTGGATTGGGTAGATAAAGTGAGGGCAGGCAATTACGAGAAATCGGGAATACCTGTTCTTTTTTTACGCGGTGGAGTCGGATCAGGCAAGACTAGAGGTATAATGGCTCCGGTTGGTGAAATGTTGTTTGAGATTCCGGGGTTAAGAGTGCTTTGGGGCAGGCAAGATTTCAAGGATCTAAAGTTATCTGTTATGGATAAGTTCTTTGGAGAGGTCATTCCTTACGATATGATCACAAAGAAAAGCGAGCAATACCATTGGTATGACATTCAACAGCCCGGTGGAGGGCTTCCTAGCCGCATATATTTTAATGGATTAAAGGATTTAAGTGGTTTTGGCTCTCAAGAGTTCGGTGTGATAGTAATTACAGAGGCACATGAGACAACAGAAATGGCTTACAGGACCTTAAAACGAAGGTTAAGGCAAGCTGGAGTACCAGTTATGATGTTAATTGAATCAGAACCGCCTAACGAAAGCCATTGGAGTATGCGCTTAACGGATCCAAGCAGTGATGAATATGATCCTGACATTGAGGTTTGGGAGCTTTCAACATATGAGAACTGGGAGAATTTACCTGAAGCGTACAAGCAATCGCTTGAAAGTATGCCTAAAGCATGGCAGAGGAAGTATTTGTATGGCAAGGCAGGGTTTATTCCTGATGGCAGACCGTTTTATGAAGGCTTCCGGGAAGAGGTTCACACAGGGGATTTCACATATAATTCAAATAAGCCGTTACTTACCGGTTGGGATTTCGGGTTTCATCATCCGTCTTTTGTTGTTTCGCAGATAGATGATATGGGAAGATGGTATATTTTGAAAGAACTCTTAGGCAAGGAGATCACTATCGACAAGTTTTGTGAGCAGGTAAGAGCATTTATGAACTTGCACTTCCCGGAAGCTACTTCATGGCATCATTATGGAGATCCAGCTTGTTTACAGCACAATGATAAGTCAGAAAAGACCAGTTGGGACGTATGTAATGACAAAGGGTTCAAGATTACAGTACATCAATCGACATACAGACAGAGGAAAGAGATCATTGATGGCAAATTGTCTAAAATAATCAACGGAAAGCCTACGATGTTGGTGGACAGATCCTGCAAGATTATGATAGATGGCCTATTGGGAGGCTATCATTATCCTGAATTGAAGCCAGGACAGCAGAACAGCCAGAACTTTGAAGTGCCTTTTAGGGATGGATTCTATGAGCATATATGTTTGAGTGGTAATACAAAAATAAGATTATTAGATGGTTGGCATAACATTTCCGAATTGGTTGGTAAAGAGTTTAAAACATACGCATACGATTCAATGTCAAAGAGAATAGTTCCGGCACAGGCAAGAAATTGCTATAAGACACAAGAAAATGCTGAATTGTGGAAGTTGGTACATGATGATGGAGAATTGGTTGCTACACCAGATCATCCTATTATGATGAGAGATGGAACATTTAAAGAGTTGAGAGATTTACAAGAGAACGACGAGTTAATGCCTTTCTACGAAAAACTGGTTAATCATAAGGTTGTTTCGGTTGGTTTTCATGGTTTTGGCGATGTGTATAATTTTGAGGTAGATAGCTTCCATAACTTTCCAGCCAATGGAATATTTGTTCATAACTGCAACGCAATGGAATACACCGCAATTAATATGTTTAGAGCAATAGAGCGGAACAGGAGCAGTTCGCTCAAATATAAATACAGAAAGAAAGGACCAGAGAATGCAGGGTTTAATTATTGAAACGTAACTGTTTGGGTTGACATTCATGCCTATTTATAGTAAGATAAAATTGTTATTTAGAATTATACAATCACTTTCGGATAAAAAGTTTTCAGGCGAACTGGAGATAAAATTCTTAGAGGGTGAAGTCTCGTCGGTAGTAAAGACAGAGAATATCCTATCCTTAGAGAGTAACTAATAAGTTAGTAGTGTAAACTTAATCTTCTAGTCTTGTAAGCAATTACAAAGCTAGAGGATTTTTTTATTTTAAGGAGACCGCATGGAACCTCAAATGGAATTAAAGAAAGACGAAGAGTATAAGATCCGCAACCAAACACCTGCAGAAAAAGAAGAAAATGATAACGGCGAAAACATTCCGCAGTACGAAATAAAACTAAAACTTTCAGAAGAAGAACAGCAGACTTTAGCAGAGCAAGTATTTCTTGAATACGAAGCTATTGTTGACGAACGCAAAGATCTTAATTTAACCAACAAATGGGAAGAAAGAGACAGGCAGTATGATGGCGAAATGCAGAACAACAAAACTCTTGCCTTTAATCTTCATGTTCACCAATCCAAAATAAAAACAGACGCAATCGTACAGGCCATTAACGAAGCCTTTTTAGATAGCGAACCTATGTTTGACATATCTCCAAGACCTGATGCGGCTCGAAAAGACGGTTTTGAAGTTGCAGAGAAACAGGCACAATTCTTAGACTTTGCCGTAGATGAAGAGATCAAGCCTGAGAATGCTCTTGTTCGAATAGCTAAAAGCACAATTACCAAGTTTGTAGGTATTGGAAAGCTATCATGGAAGTATAAGCGAGAGAGACGCAGAAGAGAAGAAAGCTACGAAGGCGAATGGGTTCCTTCCGGAGTCCAAAATGGGCAGTTTATCAAGGAAAACGAAGGGTTAAAGAAGTTCTTATCTGTATATCCTGATGCTATGGAGAAGCAAAGAGGTATTGTTAAACGGTTGGTTGAAGAGAAAAAGGTTGAGATAGTTGTTGAGTTTAAGGACACGATTGACAACAATCCCGAACTTGAGTATATAAAAGTAGAGAATTTCTTTGTAAAGAACTCCGTAGACTACCAGAAAGGGTTGAGAGACACGCATTTTATTGGCGAACTTCAGGAGTATTCGTATTGGGATCTGCTGAAGAAAGAGGAAAACGGGGAATTTGAGAATGTAGAAAAGCTCTGGAACACAGATACAGACGAAGAAAACCACGCAAAAGACTATATGACAAAAGATTATAAGGTTTTAGAGGCGACTACGTACATGAGGATAAAAGAGGATGACAAAGAAGAGATCAAGATCAAGGCATGGTTTGGTGCTGAAGATGAAGGAAAGAAGATATTTCTAGGGGCAGAGATATATCCATATTACGGATTTGACACCGATTACTTAGCATTTTATGTTAAATTGAACGATGACGGATTCTATGGTGGGTGTAAGAGCGTAATGTATGACCTCAAAGATAGCAATATCGCGCAAGATGTTCTGTTAAACCTAGCGATTCATGGCACTTACATTAGGAATCTCTTAACTCCTATCGTAAAAGAAGGGTCAGAGATAGAAGAAATGTTCTTAGATCATCAATTTGAGGCCGGAAAGCCTTTGGTTGTGGATCCTTTAACTGATGACGTAAGTAAAGCCATGAGTTTCGTTCAATGGGGAAATATAGATCTTAACGGATCTTTGATTCTGATGGAGAAGATGAAACGCATTGATGGCGATGTGTCAAAAGTAAGCGATTTGACTACCGGTGCAGAGAGCGAACTAGATCCAAGTGCTCCAGCATCTAAGACAATAGCTCTCTTACAGCAATCAGGCATTGGTATAAAGAATTATATCCGGATATTCCTACCAACATATAACATTATGGCAGGCAGGTTTCTACAGTTATATTACCAAATGTCGCAGGAAGATAAACAGTATAAGGTTCTAGGCAAGTCAAAAGCCGTAACAGGCGACAATCCATTCTCTTCTATTTCACGCGAAGAAATGATGGTCAAGACTAATATCCAATCAAGAGCAGCAGCTTTTGTTTTTGATAAAGTGAATGAGAAACGAGAAGCAATGGCAGCATACCAAGTAACAAGAGACGATCCTTACGCAAGCCAACAGCCTAATTTGCTTTATAAATCGCTTAAAGTATTGCTTGAGACGTTCGGGCCAAGATGGAAAGCTATTGTAGATACTGATCTGTTAAGTCCTGAAGATTTCCAGCAGAAGATGAACCAAACAGCATTGAAAGCCGTACAACAGTTATTCTTAGGGGCACAGCAAAAGGCAGAGAATACAGGAGTTGATATGGATCCCAACCAGGTGTTAAATGCTGCTCCAGGAGCGATTCAGCAGGCACAAGCGGAAGATTATAATCCACAATTAAGAGTTGAGAGAGAAAAAGCGGAGGCTAAGAACAAATGAAACCATTAGGAGATATGTTTAAGCCAGAAGATCAGAAAGCACTTGTGAGAGAAGAGAAGATAGCGAAAGAGAATATCAGATTGACAGGGGATATGGCAAGAGCTTGCCTTAACACAAGTCCGTTCAAGCGATATAAAGAGCAGTATGTTAAGGCAGAAGCTGGTGTTGTTGATGCGATGTTGAAGCTGACAGAGGTTTATGTCCAAGGAGGGTTTGCTTTAGAGGCTTACGCGACTAAAACGCTTGTGTATATGACAAAATTAAAGGATATAAGAGCTTTATTAACAACTATTACGAGTGATTCGAGAAGAGGAAAAGACGATGAAAAGCATGAAGATAAAGAATGAGTACGGAGAAGCCGTAGCAATAGATAGTAGCGAGGGATATTATCCATCATTGACTATTAACGAGAAAGCTATTCCTGAACTGAAGAAGAAAGATGTCGGAGATATGTGCGAGATTATGATCAAAGCTAAGATTATCGGAATCAGGGCTAATTCGAGCAACACTTTCTATGAACTTGAGGTAAGAGAGGGCGAAAGCTATTATGATAAAGAAGAATAAGAAGTATGATGTGAATAATGTGGGTGACTTCAAGCGTATTATGGGCGAACGGCTTAATAAAGCAAGGAAACGGGTTGTTAATGAGGATGCGCTAAAAGACAATACACCAAAAGTGCAGCATATGGAGACAGCCAACCTCATAGTCAAGGTTATTCACGCAATAAATATGGATCCGATTATCAAAAAGGTTATGACTAAACGGATAATTGGTCCTATTCAGACAGGTGGAGAGTGTACTAGGCTATCAATAGCTTTGGAGCTTGGAATAAGCGAGAAAGAAGTTGAGCAGATTGAAAACGCAGGGCTAGAAATACTGGACAGATATTTGCAGAAAGTGAGTGTAGGAGATTTTGTCGGCAAATTCAATGCTGATAAGATGATCGAAAGAGAAGTTAAGAAAATACAAACCGAAATGAATGGGTAAATCCTAGAGATAGGACGTCCGCAAAGGAGCAGAAATGAGAACATTATTACAGGTTTTAAGAGGAAACAGAGGGTCAATAGAAGAAACAGATGGAGACTTATTAGCAAAACAAGCCTACGAAGAACAAGAAGCTGAGAAGGATGGAAGGGAGCCTGTAGATTTCATCGCTAAATCGAAAGAGGAAGAAACGAAGGCAGAAGAAGAAACAGAAACTCCTAAAGATCCTAATGAGCCTGAGATAGAAGTTGCAGGTGCTTCTGAAGAGGAAGATCCTGCAAAGAAGGAATCTGAAGAGGAAGAGACTGGGGAAGAAGATCCTAAACCTGAAGAGGAGGGTGAAGAAGAGCCGGAAACTGAAGAATCTGACGATAAGAAGGAAGAACCGGATGAAGATTCCAAAATAACTAAATATGCTGAAAAGCATGGTATGACCTATACCGAAGCAAAAGAGGATATTGACAAGACCAATTCGATTGTTGAACAGTTTAAGGGCAATCCACAGGAAATGGCAAGAGCCTTGCGCAATAAGGATAGGGAATACGATAAGTTAAGGAATGAATCCGAGAAGGAAACACAATCACCGGTGTTTCAGAGGCTTACTGAAGGACAGTTCAGGTCAATAGCTGCACAAAAGGTTGAAGAAAATCCTGAAAAGTTCTTAGATGCCTTCAAAAAGAAATACCCTGCTAAGTCTGAGATAATGTCAGATGAAGCGATTATCGAAGAAATGATTGATCGTGAGTGGGGGCATTACGGAAACTACGCAACGAAAGAAGAAAATGAAGGGCTTAAAAAGGCATCTGCTTTGAGAGACGAAATGGTATCAGCCATTCCTAAAGAAGATAGACGTTTTTTGCCTGAAGTAAAGGCTTTCCTTGGTGGTGTTAGTGATGCAATAATCCTGCAGAAAGGTTTTGATCCTTCTTATATCCTTGAATTAGCTAAGGGAAGAAAGTTCGATGCTGAAATCAAAGCTGCAGAAGAAAGAGGTTTCAAACGAGCGTCAGAAGGCAAGAAAATCTTAGGAGTTAAACATACAGATGGCAAACAACCTGTTACTAAGAAGAAAGCATATAGTGGCGATCTCAATAAAGAACAGAGGTATCGCGCTGCAGAAATGTTTCCTTTAGATGATGGGTACTCCGAAGAAAAAGCCTTTGAAATGTTCAAAGATACCTACAAGAAAGAATTAAAGGAAAATCCTAGTTTTCTATAAAATAAAGGAGATATTATGACGTTAATCAATGGCGCACAATTAAAATACGGCATGATCAAGAACGAAAGTTCTGCCCCTGTGATAGAGATATCAATGGGAGCGGAGGAAGTTATTGCTCAAGCCTCGGGTCGTTTTGTAGTAGACGACGGTTCAAGCCGAATGGAAATGGCTGCTGACGGTAGCACTCTATTGGCTGGTTGGGTAGAATTGCCGGAAGGGAAATATTACAGTTCTACTGGAATATATACGTGTTCTGCAACAGAAGGCGCAGATAAAGCTCCGTTCACACCTATTTCTGCTTGTTTAGGAGTTGTTTTCCGTATTCCTGTTGATTCAGGAACGTATACAGCAAATATGAAGAATAATACTTGCGACCTTGCAGTATCAAGTAATATTCAAGGAGTTCAGTTAGACGCATCAGCAGAGGATACTCTTATTGTTGTTGATGGTGATCTAGTAAATAACGCTTGGGTTGATGTTATGGTGAATCCAGCTAAGATCACAGGGTTCACAGGAGCAAATGCTTAGGAAGAATCTAGGCTAACGAATAACCATCAAAAATAAGGAGTAATACGATGTATAATTATTTAATAATTAAATTATTGTCATACTTAGGCAACAATTCAGGTATGGCAGGTCTAAGGGGCGAGCAAGTTGATGCATACCGAAAAGATATGTATAAATTTGAACGTGAAGGGGTACAGGAAGAAGAGACGATGTACCAAAAAGTGTATAAGGTTGTTTCTGGTGAAAAGGTAAAGGGAGCCGGAACGAAAGATACGCAACAGTTATCTGCAGGTCCTTTGACTCGTCACACAGTTGAAAACCAGAATATCATCTTTAAGAGTCCGGTACAAGGCTGGACAACTTATGTTAAGTATCATACATATAGCGATGGTTTGACGTTTTCTCCTGAAGCAATAGAAGATACGATCAAGTTAGGCGATATGTTGAAAGACTTAGCAAAGACTTGGGGTGTTGAGAATCGTGTAGCAAAAGAAACATTAGCAGCAAGAGTTTTCAACGAAGGTGGAAACCTTACAGGAGACTTTGTTTTTAACGGTAGTTATACTGGCGAAGCTGATCCATCAGGTGACATGATGTATGATAGTGCGCCTTTGTTCAATCTATCAGGAAACACAAGAAGCACCAAAGGTGGATCTACGTACTACAACTCAGTTTCTTCAGCATATCCATCTAGTGGTTCTGTTCTTCCGTCACATATCAAGACGCTTTATAACTTGATGACATCAATTAATAATAGGGATGAGCAGGATAGAGTAATCAGAAATAAACCTGATACAGTTCTATCTAAACCTGGTGATGACGAGATCGAAGTATGGGAAATCCTTAACTCTGACCTGAAAGCTATGGGCGAGTTAAATAATAAGAACGTATGGAGAGGCAAGTTTAAGAATGCCTATGCATGGGACTATCTGACAGAGAGTGCTATATTCATGGGCAAGGCTCAAGCAGATAATTTCCAATTCCATGAAAGAATGGCTCCACAAATCCGATTCTTCAGACATGAAGATACAGCCGGATATAAGGCTTCCATAAGATTGAGATTTGGACCTTATATGAAGTTTGGTTCATGGAGATCTTGGGTTCGCGGTGGAGGAACCTCTGCATAATGAGTAACGATCCCGAAAAAACAGTTTGGGGTATCAGTCCTCTCGGCGGCAATGCTGCCGAGGGGTCTGCTACAGGCGAGATACAAGGAGTGCCTTTGTTTTGGGATGATAGGGTAAGTAACTATATCTCCGAACAAGCCATAGAAGAACTGGACGATAGGGACTTGTCACTTGCACTTGCAGAAGATTTTAACAATCAAGAAAAGTTCCGCCAGAGAGCAGGGTATACTAAAGACGGGACAAGGAGCTAGAAAATGCCAAAGAAATCAGTTAAACCTAAGAAAGCTGAAAAACCAGTAGTTAAAGAAGAAAAAGTCGTTGTTCCAGAAGAAACATTTGTGCCAGAAACAGTTGATGATGGTGTTACAAGAGAAGAAAAGAAAGAAACACCTATGGACTTAGTAGAGAACACTGTCAAGGTACGAAAGAAGGGAAAATGGATAAAGGCTTCTTTAAAGGAAATTGCTGATTTTGAGGCTAGAGGGCTTCTTATAGGCTATGATCCAGCAGCCGGAGAAGTATTACTAAAAGAGGAGAAATGATGAAACGATATATATTCTTAGTTATATTACTTGTACTAGCGGTGGCATCTGGAGTTCATGCCGCAGACATTGTTAGTACAGACGGAATGCCAAACGATTCTGGAATATATCCTATTCAGGTAGATACTGATGGGGTTATAACTATTGCTAGTGACGCAGGTCTTAAATTGGCTTATGAGGCAGCAACTACTAGTGATACGTTGACAGCATCAGAATCAGGAAAGACTTTATCCGTAGATTGCTCTACACCTTGTGAATTTGAGCTACCAGCTGCAGTTGCAGGTATGAGTTTTTCTTTTATATCAGACAATAATGATGCAACATTTAGCGTAGATCCTAATGGAACCGATACGATTAAATGGTCTAATGGGGCTGCACCTTTAGCGGCAGGAGATAAACTTACATCGCCTGGTGCCACTGAGGATAGTATAACACTATTTAGTACCGCGAGCGGATATTGGTCTGTTAAGGAGATTACAGGGACGTTTACCGACGGAAATTAAGTAGTCTTTTCATAAACAAGGAGTTGTAATGTTAAAGAGGCTACTGATTCTATCGTTGATAGCGATTCCTTTCTATGAAGTTTTTTTATACTTTCTGATTCCGGGTAGGGAGTTTCCTTTCTTTCCTGACATGAGAGTTACTAAAGATTTTATGGCAATGGGTTTCTCTATGATTATAGGGTCGGTAGCCTTTTATCGTTATGGATTCAGGAAGTTTGAAAATAAATGGATATTAGCATTCCTCATCTTTCTAGTATGGAATATCGCAAAAGCACCGGGCAGTTTCCCTGTAAGTGGTGTCGAAATGGCAGGGTTATGGAATTATAAGTCTGCATATCAGTTAATGGTGTTTTTCTTCCTATTTTGTGGTATTTCCAACATTCCAAATCTAAATATTAAAGATATATTAAAGACAATGGCATGGTGTGGCTTTGCTATGGCTGTTTTAATGGCTTTACAGAGGGTAAATTTAGACCAGATCTTCTCATTAGCTCCAAAAGAGATAATTAAGGCAACAAAGCTCCCTCAGATGGGCGGTTCTATTGGTAGCACTGCCACTGGTACGCCTTTCTTGGTTATGACGATACCTTTTATGCTTTATTTGAGAAAGTGGCTCTACGCGGCATTTATGGCGATTGTAGTGGTATTTGCCGGAAGTTCTTTTGCGATGTTGGGTTTATGTTCTGTTCTGTTTGTAGAGGTAGTTATGGCTCAGAGAATCAAATGGTACTATTTAACGATAGGATCAATAGCGATTGCGTTCTTAGTGGGAGTATTTATATATTTTAATCAGGATTTTTTAGTAAGTAATGGCAGGTTTCCAGTTTGGCAAAGAACGATAAAAGACGTTTTTGAGGGTAGGATTGCGTATACAGGGGCAGGAATAGGAGCCTTTAAGTATTTGTCTGCAATAAAGCATGGAGATTTATGGAGATATGCACATAATGATTACTTACAATTAGTTTGGAGTTGCGGAATCATCGGGGCAGGGATAACTTTAATGGCTGTTAAAACTTACATACACAAAATACTAGACAAAATGACAAGTGAAAATAAAGCGATCTTTGCCTCATGCTTTGGGATTGGCGTTATATCTTGTGGCAACTTCCCATTACAGCTGGCAGTATATCAATATTATTTAATAGTTATGGCAGGAATCATTTATATACATAATAGCGGAGGTAATTATGGAACGAAATCCTAAGAATAAATTTGAGATATTGGAAAAGAAGTTAGAGAAAAGAAAACAAGAACTTATTGTTATCGATTCTAACCATAAACAAAATCTTAAAGATTACGGCAACAAGATCTCGAGTATGGACAAAGAGGTCTCAGCTTTAAACACTGTAAGGCTTAAATTAATAAATGAAATACAAGATTTGGAGAATAATAGGGATTCTCGGGCTAATTCAATTAGGGCAGAAGCTAAAGTATTGCGTGAGGAAGCGAAGGCTTTCTTGGCAAATGTTAAGAATAAAGATAAGGCTCTTAACGAAAAAACAGAGGATTTACTAAAAAGAATCTCTAGTGAAGAACAGAAGATGGCACAGAAGATCTTGAAACTTGCAGATAGAGAATCTAGGGTCAGGGCAGCTGAAGTTGATATAAGAGATCGCAGAAAGGAATCAGAGGTGATTTTTAGTGAGGCAGAAGATGCTCTCTCTGATGCAAGGGAGTATTCAAAGGACATCTTAGATAAGAATAAGTCAATAGATAGGCTAAAAGTAGCACAGGAAACAAAACTGCTGAATTTAGAAGCGAAAGAAAGAGATCTTGATGCTAAAATTAAGACTAATAATATACTAGAAGCTCAATTAAGAGATCTTAAGAACGATAATCAAGTGATTCTCTTAGGCATAGAAGCTGATGGAAACAGGTTATCTAAGGAGAGAGAAGAATTTAGGCAGGCGAAAGACACCTTAGAAATCGAGTATGAAGATAAAATGAAAGATATAACTAAGCAAATGGAAGTTAATAGTTTAAGATCTATCGAATTAGATGTAGGCTTTAAGAAATTAAACGATCAAAGCACATCAGTAAAGAGAGAGATCAAGAAACTAGAAAACATTAAGAAACAGTTACTTAAATAGGAGGAATAAGATTATGAGAGGATTAACAGGAGCAGTAACACCAGTACAATTAGCATCAGGATCAGAATCTATAGCAGTAGCAAGCACAGGAGTTGTTTACACTAAAGCATTTCCTTTGACTTATGGAGAGTATTTCGGATTATGGCTTATATTGGTATCAGCAGGATCGCCAGATGTAAAGGTTGAGTTAGAGCAATCTTATGCTAAGCCGGATACTGAAGGCACAGCAGACACATCGTTATGGGAAGTAACAGAAGAAGTTGACGCTCAAGTGAATGATAAGTTGGCTCATGTTCTGACAGTTTCACCTAAACCTATGAATTGGGGAAGATATAAAATCACAGGACTTGGATCTAATCCTTCAGATACTGTAGTAACTATGAAAAACTTTATACAGGAGTAAAATTGAAAAGATTACTTTTAGTCTTGATTGTATGGATTACTTGTTGTGGGTGGACATGGAACGGAGGGTGGGACTCTGATCTAATTCCGGGGATACCTGTGTTTGCTATTGATGATAAACCTCTCAATCCAGACGATTTTGACGCTATTTGGGTAACAGATGCAAACGACAAACAGGATTGTACTGCTGGAGGCGGAATTATCCAGAACCTATGTGTCTTTGACGGTAGCGATTGGGTTGTTGTTGGGGTATCAACCTCAGAAGAATTGCCGTTAGATACTAGCAATTTTGATATTAACCTAAGCGGATCAGATTCTAATGTTCAAACAGCTATGGAAACACTAGACGAACTAGGTGGTGTTGGTGGTACTGTAGACAGTGTTGGAGATTGTACTGGTGGAGCTTGTTTAGATGGAACATCAGGCAGCGGGTCTAAAATAGAATTATATCAGTCTGGTGCGACACTGTCAGAAATGTGTTTTAGTGATACAGATGCAGGTAATGATACTTGTTTTAAGTTTGACGGAACATTCTTACGATTATATGTAAACAACACCTTACAGCAAACATGGCCCGGTAGCCAGTTTAATTTAGTAGATAGAGAAACCCCTGCTAATAATATAGTTGATAGTACAGGAAACCAGATAGTTATTGGAGGATAACATGAAGAAATATTTATGGATATTATTATTACTACTTTGCACTACAGCTTATGGTGCAGATGTGCCATTTACTGATGGAGAAGGAATAAATTCTCAGACTGTAAGTGGAGCCACTTTTGAAGTGTCCTGTGAAGAAGCTACCGATAGTAATCTGGGGTGTGCTGCTTTTACAGCTGCAGACTTTGATACCGCATCTGGTGTTGTTTCTATTGATACTACTAACTTCACTTGTGCAGATATAACGACTACAGATTGTGGGGCAATCACATCAAATACTACTATCACAGCAGCAAATACCTTTGATGTTACAGGTGCAGTAGGTATGACATTAGGTTCTGTTGATGTTACCTCTATAACTTTAACCACTGATGGAACAGGTACTGGTGAGATAATCTTACCTCTCAAGTCTATAGCTGGTACGGAGATAGCTGACGATACAATAGATTCTATTAACTATGCAGCAGATAGTATAGATAACGAGCATATTAACTGGGCAGATATAGATAATTTAGCTGACGAAGGTGCTTTAGTTGTAGTTGACACAACAGATACTTCTTCTTATGTAGGTTTATTTGAGAGTGCTACAGGAAGTTTAGCACCTAAGACAGATTTAGGTATTGTGTATAACGCAGGGACAGGAACACTTTCGGTCACAGCAATAGCAAGTACATTCACAGGGAATATTACAGGTAATGTAACAGGGAATGCAAGTACAGCAACAGCTTTAGCGGCTGACCCTACAACGTGTACTAACCAGTTCGTAAGAGATATAGCTGCTAATGGGACACTATCTTGTGCTACGGTTGTTGATGCTGATGTAGCTAACGATTTAACAATTAACTCTACCTCACAGATAACAACTACTGCTGGTATTGATTTAGGGACTAGTCAGGTTATAGATGGTACTACGGGTTTAACACTAGGAACTAATAGCATAACAGTAGCCGTGGCTTCTAGTGTATGGGATATAGATGCTACTGGTATAGCGACAGGTTTTGGCAATATAACTTCTTCAGGAACTGTTGCAGCTAGTGCTTTGACAGGAACTCTGACAGGGAATGTAACAGGAGATTTAACAGGTAACGCTGACACAGCAACAGCTTTAGCGGCTAATGGTGGAAACTGTTCAGCAGGTAGTTATCCTCTCGGAGTAAATGCTAGCGGTGCAGTTGAGAGTTGTACTGACGCTTCAACTGAAATAGATTCGATTGTAGCTACGCATACTTCAGATAACGATGCACATCAAGACTTAGTAACAGTGGCAGGAACGCCAGATTATATAACTCTGACAGACCAGGTATTAACTAGGACTAAACTAGATATAGATGCTGACACAAACTTAGTAGCTGGCACTAATATCACATTAACTACTAATACTCTCGCTGTAGACAATCCAGTAGTGGCTAACTTGACAGGTGATGTTACTGGTAATGCTGATACTGCCACAGCTTTAGAAACAGCAAGAACAATAGCAGGAGTTAGTTTTGATGGTACTGCTAATATAGATATATCTTTAGACGGGCTGAGTGATGTAGCAACGAGTACAGCTACTAGTGGACATATCTTGCAAGCAGATGGGAGTAATTGGAATAGTGTTTCACAACCTAGAGAGATATGTTTTATCATAGATGGTGGTGGTTCTGCGATAACAACAGGAGCAAAGGCTTGGGTTAGAGCTAATGATGCTTTTACTATTACAACAGTAGATGCAACAGCAGACCAGAGTGGAAGTATAGTGGTCGACTTATGGAAAGATACATATGCTAACTTTCCTCCAACAGATGCTGATAGTATAACATCTGCTGCTCCTCCTACAATAACTACAGCAGTGAAATCTCAGGACTCAACATTAACTGGATGGACTACGGCAGTATCGGAAGGTGATTATATAAGAGCAAATGTAGATTCAATAACAACAATAGAAATGGTGGAGGTATGTATATATGGAACGGCTAACTAAGATACTTTTATTTTTGTTAATACCAACATTATGTTTTGGTGCAACAATTAATAGAGAAAACATAAAACCTAAAGCAGATTATAAGTCAGATGGGAATACGTTCTTTATGGTAAATATGACTTGTGCTGAAGAGAATACAGTTTTAGCAAATGTTAAGAACAATACTTTTGTAAGATGTAATATTACAAATTGCATATTAGATGAAAGTAATACTTTTGAGATGAGTATATACACACCTGAACAACCTGAAGTTATTGAAGTAATTACTTATGAGGATTTAGAAGATAGGATAAACCAACTTGAAACTTTTATTACAGATAATAGTTTATCTGTTCCTGCGGAGGTTAAATAATGAAAGAAATAAAAGCATCATTTAGTATAATTCTCAGTTTACTTTTATTAGTATTCTCACTTAATTGCTTATTCTTTTTTATAGAAAACTGTTATGGGGCAGCAGAGGATATGTATGTTACTGTTGCAGGAGCAGGAGGAAAATCAGGAGTAAATTGGGATGATGCTATGGACTGGTCAGCATTTAAAACAGACTTTGAAGCAAATGCGGAAACAGGAGATAGATATTTCTTGGCTGGAGGAAATTATACATTAGGTTCAAATTTAACTGATACAGGAGCAGGAAGTGCTTCTGAACCTATCGAAATGATAGGTGTTAAATCAGGTACTACAGCAGAACCTCCTACACAAAGTGATTGGGCTTATGGTACGGATAGACCATATTTTGATATACAATCATATAAAGTAGATTTGGACGGTCAACATAAGTTAATCAGAAACTTTAGAATGTCTGATGAAGGGGCAGCGGCTTATGTGGGCATGGCTATTGGTAGAGGCTCTATGGGTGTAAATGTTAAGGTTGAGACAGTAAGGGCTAGTTCAGAGGGAGCTATACAAATGGAAAGAGAATCTACCTGTATTAATTGTGAAGCTGTGAATACTGGTGGTGCAGCTTTTTTAGTAAGGGCGGATACTTTTGTCGTTAATTCTTATGCTCACGATTCAGCGACTTGTTATGCTTTATGGGGGGCTAATGCTGTAAAGACAGTTATAAATAGTGTTGCCGATACCTGTACTATTGGTTTTTCAGTAGATGTTTCATCTTATGACCAGAATTTAATTATAGGAAATACAATCTATAACTCCACTACAGGAATATCTTTAGGTACAATAGCAACTAGTGGGGAAGAAGGATATGCAGCAATCTATAGCAATCTGATAGATAACTGTACGACAGGTATTACAGTATCTAATGAGGCAGGTCTTGTTCTTTTAGACTACAATATGTTTAGTAACAATACTACAGACCATACAGCCGATTATATTCATCCAGGAGTTAATGTAGTATTTGCAGATGTAACTATGACTGACCCAGCAAATAAAGATTTTACTCTTCCTGATAGTTCGAGTGCTGAGGACGCTGGTATGCAACTGTCAACGGATATAGGTGTTGTTGGCGATTATAACGTAAATATAGGAGTAGACCAAACAGATACGCAAAGCGGTGGGGCAGCAACCACAAGCTATGGATTTTCTAACTAAGGTGCAGTAATGACAACAGGGATATTTTAACTAAACTTATGAAAAAATACATAATCTTAATACTATTACTATTATCTTATCCAGTTTACGCTGGAGTTGTAGCTACTCAACAGGTAATTAGTAATGTCCATACAGTAGCACAGGATGACGACCCTAGTTATTTCTGGAGAGATACAACAGATGATTCAGCTATACTTCTCAAGCTAGATGCAGGAGATTTCACAATAGAGAGAGGTACGCTAACTTCTTTTGAAGATGTAGATGATTGGAGTTCCGTAGCTACCTTTATGACTCTTAGCGTAGATAATACAATGGAAATAGGTGCTAGTATAACTCTTAAACATGGAGATATACAGTGGAATAATGGTGATGCTATAGACCCTAAAGCAGTAGAGCTTCAAGAGATAGGTGCAGCTACATATGATGATGTTCAGGACTGGTCTAATATAGCTCAATCATCTGGTATCATTTCAGGGTTTACTATTACAGATAGTGGCGGTGGTGAGATTGATGTTGCAGCAGGAACAGGGATTATCAAGTCCAGCACGACTTCAATAAGCCAAAACTTATTCTTTGATTACGCAGGGCAAACTAATCAAAATATTCTAACTGATAATTCAATGAACTTTATTTATATTGATTATAATAGTGGCACTCCTATTGTTAAGGCAACTGTTACCAGAAGCAATATAAACCAGAAAGATGAGATAGGGATAGGTCGGTTATATAGGTCAGGAACAAATTTGAAGATTCTAAGCGGTGGTGTCCAAATAGATAACGATACAGGCAGAACGTATAAAAGGTTAGGTGCTGTTGACGGGTTTATTCGCGCTAGTGGGGCATCAACAACAGCAGACGCAGGTGGAAACGATAGGATAGTTACTGGTTCAGGTTCTCTTTATTATGGACTTACTCCACTAACAGTACCAGGAATGGACACAACAGCAGGTGGTGGCGATACCTTTACTTACTTAGATAACAATGGTGGTACTTGGGAATCTTTAGCGGCACAAACAACTATTGATTATGCCCATTACGACGATGGTGATGGAACTCTAGGAAATATCCAAGCCAACAAGTATGGCATACATTGGTTATATTATTGTATGGGGACAGAAGCATATTTCTTAGTTTACGGAACTTATGGAACTGATACTTTATCAGATGCAGGAGAACGCAACTCACCTGCAGCTTTACCAGATTGTCTTTCTAACATGGGATTTTTAGTAGCTAAGATAATTGTTAAACAAAACGGAACGGATTATCATGTATTCGCACCTTGGGAAACTACAATGTCAGGTTCAGGTATATCAGACCATGGGGATTTAGCAGGATTAACAGATGACGACCATACGCAATATGTGTTAGATGCAGGCGATACAATGACTGGAACATTAACAACTTTAGGCAGAATATTTGAAACTGAATCCATTTCTTCAGCAGATACTTTAGATGCAAATAATCATGTAATATTTTGTAGTGGAACAACGACTCTAACTTTACCTACGGCAGTAGGAATAGCAGGAACAGTATATACAATAGTCCATACAGATACTAATGTTTGTACGATTGACGGAGCAGGAGCAGAAACAATTTCAGGTGAAACTACCTGGGAAATAAACAATCAGTACGATTCAATGTCAATCATATCAGACAATACAAATTGGTTAATTTATTAAGGAGATAAATCATGGCATATTTCGGAGTTAAGCAGTATGACGAAGATGCAGCTCATAGCTCTGGAGATAAGGGTATAGTTGCATTAGTAGTAAGAAAAGATGCAGCAGCACAGGGAGCAGGAACAGATGGCGACTATACTGTTTTAATTACAGATGCTAATGGCAGACTCCATGTTCTAGATGCTAATTCAGCAGATATAAAAACTGCTGTAGAAGCGATACAATCAGGACAGCTTGCAGACGGGCATAATGTAACAGTAGATAATGCTGGTGGATTAGAAGTCGTACAAGACACAGCAGCAGATTTTAATGTAACAGAAGCTAATAGTGCTGCTATAAAAACAGCAGTAGAATTATTAGATAATGCTATAGACGGCACTGAAATGCAGGTAGATGTTGTTGCGTCTTTACCAGCAGGTACTAATGCAATAGGTAAACTAGCAGCTAATTCTGGTGTTGATATAGGTGATGTGGATGTAACGAGTGTACCTTCAGCAATACAAGGTGATGGAAACCCTACAATAGATAGTTATGGGCATAAAGCAATTAATCTAACTACAGGAGCTAACCAAGTATTAGTATCCAGTGCAGCTAGTAAACAGGTATGGGTGTATGGTTTTGGTTTAACTTGTGGAGATGCGGCTGCACAGTCAATAAGTTTACAAGATGAAGATGATACAGCTTTAACAGGTATTATGGAGTTTGCACAGTATGGTGGTATTTCTGTACCTCCAAGTGGTAACTTTTCTATGCCATTGTTTAAGTTAGGAACAGATAAAGATTTAGAAATAGACATAACAGGTGGCGATGTAGATGGCTTTTTAACATACGCTATCGTTTCTGTATAGGAGAAATTATGGCAGTACCTAGTCATGTAGCTTTTGCAAGTTCGGCAGATACAACCCTTATAGCAGCTCCAGGAGCAAGCAATTATTTACATATAGTAGGAGCAGCGTTTCATAACAACGATAATACAGCAGGTAATGATGTTATTGTAAGGCTTAGAGAAGATGATGGGAGTGGCACTATCTTATGTGGTGGTTCTACAGGAGCAATTTATTTACCAGCTAGAGGTGGTGGTTGGGATGTTTGTATGTCTTACGACCATCCTTATTGGGATTTAGCTGAGAACAAAGCATTGTATTTAGATGTATCAGCAGCAAGGACAGTATCAGGAGCTGTTTGGTATTATACAGATACAACAGCAACTGGTTCGATTGACCATGCTACTTTTAACTTAACTTCTAACACATCTGTTATATCAGCAGTAGCAGGACAGACAATTAAGATAGTAGCTCTTACTGTTATGAACAATGATTCTGATAGTTCCGATGATGAGATTGTTCACTTAACAGATGGAAATGCTGGTACGGATTTATATGGAACGGCTAGTGGTGCTATATATTTGCCAGGTGCAGGTGGTCAGTTTAATTTACCTTTAAGCTATGCTAACCCATGGTTTGAATTAACAACTAACACAGCATTATACATAGATGTAGACAATAGTAAAAGAGTAAGTGGAGCTGTCTGGTACATACAGGATTAATTATGGCTATAACAACATATTTTAAAACAGAGAAGATGCCAACATCAAGTAAGTTATCTGCAACAGGATGGCTATGGATTACTTCTACTATTAATCAACCTAATTATATTAATTCAATACCTACTGCTACAAAGGGCAAACAATATATTATAGATACTCCAGGTGAATTAGATATTTATTGTCACATAGAATCAGCAACTGAACCAGCAGGTGATGGAAAGATATCAACTTCAGATTTTAATGCTTTAGGTAGTCAGACAGATACAGAATATTCAGCAACTGGTGACCCTGTTTGGATTAAATCTTTTACTTCAGATACAGGTATATTTACGTCTAACCAAGACTTCGGGGCTACTGAAACTCGGTGGCTGATTAGTTATCAAAGTAAGTACGCAAATAAGACAGCGGGACAAATACCGTTTATTAAGTTTTATTTCTATAAACGAAATGCATCTAATGCAGATACTTTACTTTTTACAGCTGAAGGGTCAGTTAATTCCTTCTACATTGGGAATGGTCAAAGTATGTACGTTACACCTACAGGGTCTGTTGCTACTTCTGATAGATTGAGGATTAGAGTAGAAGGTGGGGAGGCTGCACCAGTATGATTACTTATGAAAGATTTGGAGATTGTTGGGAGAAATGTGGAGCTGCTTGTTGTAGAAACTTGTTTAATCCAAGTGACGATACAGCTGAATTATTAGAGCCTGTAAATGGAATATGTAAGTTCTTAGACCAAAAGACTAATAAATGTTCTTTACATGATATAAACAAACCACCATTGTGTAGAGCATTTCCTTATGAGAACAATCCAGGACACCATAATTATAGAAAAGTAAGTAATGTCTGTGGGTATGGGTTCAAAGAGATAGATACGGAGCTAGAATAGTGGCTACTATACTAAGAAAAGAGTTCCATTTAACAGGAGCAAGCACTCTTGTTATTTCAGCGAAGAATGGGTATAAACACTTTGTTGTTGGTTTAAGTGTTACAGCTAATGGTACAGATTCAACAAAGATAGGTTCTGTAAGTCTTGTAGAAGTTACACCAGGCGTTACAGATATTTATGGAGATTATACAGATTACGGAGCTTTCTTAAAAGGTAGAGGTAATGTTTTTAATTTACCTATATCAGTTGACAATCCTTATTATGAGATAGCAGAAGGAACTAATTTATTTCTAGGATATACCAGTTCATTAAATCCATTTTCAGGAATACTTTTATATTATGAAGAATCAACGGCTGCTCCATCAGGGGCATTAAACCTAGCACTCATGGGGGTAGGACAATAATGGCGGATACAAAAGAAACCTTACAGAAAGATTATGACAGTTTAGAAGCAACTAAGGAAGATAAGAAAGCAACTAGAGCCTTAATAATGGCAGAGATTAGACAGTTAGAAACTGAACAGATACTGCTACAAGAACGATGGAATAAACTGGAGAGAGATTCTCCGTCAGAATAGGTTAAGGAGGACAGCTAATGCCAGATAAAGAAGAACATGAATTAATAACAAAGAAATTAAATGAGATATTAAAACTACTTAACGGCAACGGAAAGATTGGTATATGTGCAAAGGTTAATATTCTGTGGGGAGGGTGTATATTTCTTGTAGGAGCAGTTATAGCGACTTTGGTTAGAGTTCTTATGTTATAAATCGTCGGGAGGTGCCTAGTGGATAAACACGGATTAAAAGTAACTATTGATTATGTAAAGATAGCACAATGGTTAGAAATAGTTGATTATCATGGTCATCCAGACGTTAGAAGAAAGTATATAGCTAAGATTAAACAACATTTAGACAATGCAGTAATAGAAAAGGAAAATAATGTCTAGTTTTACAGAAGATTTAGTACTTAAATGGTTGCCAGAGTTAAAGAAGTTTAGAGTATATTTATCTTTTGATTACCATATAGGTAGTGAGGATAGTGATGAGGTTATAAATATTCCAGAAGGGTACTTAACTGATTTAGCAAGTATTCCACCAATAGCTAGATGGTTAATACCAAAACTAGGTCGTCATGCTCAGGCTGCGACATTACATGATTATATATATGAATATAATAAATACTCTCGTAAGAAGTGTGACAAGATATTCTTAGAGGCTATGAAAGTATTAAAGGTTCCTTTTTGGAAAAGACAGGTTATGCATAAGGCGGTAAGAATGTTTGGTTGGATAAGTTGGAATAATAGGAGGTATAGTGAACATACTAAAATGGCTAAAAAGAAAACTAAAAGGGTGGAAGATAATTCCCATCAGAAGAACACCTGGAGGCACTAAATTAAAGGGTGGGTTCAAAATAACGAAAAGGGGATAATATGAAATTATCAGAACTTATAATTAGAGTAAAACTTGAAGTTCCGAATATGAACCAAACAGGGTTGAACGATACAGAGATTGCAGCACTTCTCAATCAGGCTTGTGATCAGGTCAATTTGCTTACAAAAGTATATAAAACGTATACAGATTTTAATATTGTTGCTGAAAAGAGATCTTATTTAATGTCAGAAGATGTGCCTACGTTCTTAGGGACAGATAAAAGAGGGCTTTTCTTTAAGGACAGCAATAATGATTGGCAAGATATAACACCTAAGACTTTAGGGTGGATTTCAGAAAGATATCCGGATTTCCTAAATGCTAGTTCCGCAGCTTTACCAAGATGGTATTGGTTTGACGGAGATCTTCTTGAATTTCACGAACCACCAAGCACAACGAAATCAAGCGGAGCAAGGCTTTATCATTTGAAAAAAAGTGGTTCTATGTCAGGCGACGATGATTATCCTTTTACTGGAACTTCTAGCCAGATAACAGCATTTCTACCGTTAGATGACGCCCTGATAGCTTATTGCAAGTGGAAAATCGCCCCAGCTTTTGGAGTAGTTCAAGATATTGATCTTAGACAGCGAGATTTTATTAATGAATGCAAAAAAGCGGCTATGCAAATTAAAAGAAGAAGAGATCTTACTAACGATTCATCGTATCGGATGGGAAAATGAGAAGAATAATTCTAACAATATTTTTATGTTTATTGTGTTCAGTATCTTCAGCACAGATTTCTGCTATTAGCACTGATAACTTTTACGTGATTGACGACTTTAGCGGATTACTTAAAAGCCATGTATCTGCATATTTAATGCCTAAGAACTCGGCAGTACAGGCATTGAATGTCAGAGGAAATGAGAAGTATGGAACTCTTGCGAAAAGATCAAAGATGTTATTGCTTGGATCTGACGCTTCGGATCCAATAAAATCATTGTTTAGACACTACATTTCAGACGATACCAAGCACACAATCGCAACTTACAGCACAAATGTTGCCATAGTTGACGATTCTGGAACGAACACACTACTTTATGCAAGCGGATCTGATGCAAAGCGATGGTCTTTTGTAACATATAAAGACTTTTTAATAGGAATGAATGGAACTGATAACTCTAAAAAATGGGATGGAGAAACGACTACAACGGCAGATACGGATGGATCAAGGACAGCCGGAGACCTATTGACCGATCTAGGAGCACCTTTTGCTGAATTGAACACAGGAACAAACCTTGACGCTTCAAGTTGGTATCAATATAAAATATCATATTATGATGGAACTAATTACACATATTCTAACGCAAGAAGCAATCCTATCCTAACTGGTGCTACAGTTTATAATATCTATCTGACAGATGTCCCTTTGGGTCCGGACGGAACGACACATCGATATATTTATAGAACATTAGGAGGAGCAGACAGGGCAACGGTTGTAGCTGATACAACCTTTTATTTAGTCGGAACTCTATCGGACAATTCAACTAGAGTATTTGCAGACACAGTTACAGATAATACGGCAGATGATGATTCGGCGCCTACTTGGTCAACATCTTCAGGAGGCACAAACGTATCACCGCCAAAAGGTAAGTTGGCACTCATTAACACAGAGCGCTTATTTATTGCCAATGATCCATCTGCAGAGTTTCAAGCTCTAGGAGGGCAATCAACTATATATTGGTCAGAGGCTCTTAATCCTGATTATTTTAATTATAATGTAGATTATGAACTTATACGTCCAGACGATGGGGACGATATAACATTTATTAAGAATGTGTTAGGTGTATTAACTATAGGGAAAACAAGGTCAATCAATAAATTCTATACTACGGCAAGTTCTTCATCTTCTTGGACAGTCAGCGATCCATTCTCTACGGATGGTTGTGTTGCTATGTATAGTGCCGTAGAAACACCTTTAGGTATCATTTATCTAGGCAGATACAGCATTCACAGGTTTAATGGACAGAATAGTTCTGTAATTTCTGATGTTGTAACTGATAAGGTCAGAGATATCTTGGCTACAAATGTAGGAGAAGTTGCCGGAATTTATCACGATAACAGATATTTAATGTCTTATACGAGCGAATCTTCAGGAGCATCAAATAATGATAGAGTTCTTATTCTCGATACTGTTAGAAATTCTTATTATATGGACACGAAATCTATTGATTCTTTTGCTAATTTTGATTCTGGTACAGATTTTGGAACTTTATATTCAGGTTCAAGCGAAGATGACGGAAACATTTACGCTCATGGAGGAGCTTTCAGCAGGTTAGTTTATAGATATAAAAGTCAATTAGAGGGTGGAACAGTAGATAGTATCAGAGTGACAGGTTCAGAAGATGATCCTGAAATCATACTTGGTAATGACGATAAATGGTCAGAGTCAACTGATACTTGGGCTGATTCAGGTCTTAAAACTTGGATGATAGATTCTTTAACTGGATATTGGTCATCAGAAGTTATCTTAGTGAACGCAACGGAATATGATAAAATATATTGGAACGAAAGATTGAAGTCAACAGGGGATGTGACCTTTGCAATAAGATCAGCAGCGAACACTCCTGATACTTTAACAGCAACTTATTCGAGCGAGTTTTCGGATCCGTCAGGTTCAGATATATCCGGGGAAACGGCAAATACTTATGTTCAAATAAGAGGTACATTGACTTCAGGACTTTATACAGAAACACCAAAAGTTTTCTTGGAAGATGCTTTTGTAATCAGAATGACATATAAGAAAGAGGGAACAACAGGGGAAACAGCTATTAACGCTGTATGGCAGAGCGGAAAGACTGATCTAGGAGCAGGAAATCTTCCTACGAGAATAAAAGAGCTTCAGATATATTATGAAGGGACAGAGGGAACGCTTAACTTTAAGTTCCAGAATATGCAGGGAGATAGTTACGACTTTGATATTGATTTGTCAGTGGATCCGACAACAGATGAGAATGATACATATTTCGGGACAAATTCAAATAAAATATATGTTCATATTCCGTCAAATCAGAATATTCCTAATGGTAGGCATTGGGATTTCACAGTTACAGAAAACGGAACGGAAACATGGACAATAGATAGAATAGCCATAAGGCTAGACGTTAATTCATATACAACATTCAAATAATGAAAAAGATACTATACATATTATTAGTTTCAACTATAGTTTTTTGGGGATTCTATAGTTATGCGCAAGAGGTTATTTCTGAACTTGATGATCAAGGCAAAGTCGTCCTCAACGAAGAACTTAGACGTTTGAGGGAAAGAGCAAGAATATTAGAAGATGCTTCGGTGGATGGTGCTTTAGGATTAGAAGCAGGAGGAACAGGGCAAGACCTAAGTACGCAAGAGTTCGGAGCGATATATTACGATAATACGACTAATGGATTTACGAGATTAAGTCCAAGTACAAGTGGATATGTTTTATCTACACAAGGGGCAGGAGCAGCTCCTCAATGGACAAGCGATACTTCCTTCTATAATAGTCAGGTATTTAGTTCTACAGGTGCAGATACTTGGACTGCTCCATCTGGAGTAAATGTTGTATGGCTAACTGTTTTAGGTGCAGGTGGTGGTGGTGGCGGTGGTCTTACTGGGTCAGAATATGAAGGAGGCAGTGGTGGTGGTGGTGGTGCAAGTATTGTAGATTTAGCTATTAGAGTTACAGCAGGGAACACTTATAACCTTACTGTAGGTGCTGGTGGTGCAGGGGGTGCTGCAGGAGATAATGATGGGGGAGATGGAGGAGATTCTACTTTTACTGGAGACACTAACCCTTTTGATAGTGCTATAACAGCAGGCGGAGGTGATGGTGGTGACGGTGGTGCTCCAGGAGGCGGTGGAAGCGGAGTTGGAGGTGCTGGCGGAACAGATAATATAACTCCAGATGCAGATTATGATGGAATAGAGAGATATGGTGGTTCTGGTGTTACTGCTACAGGAGCATTTGTAGATGGTGGTGCAGGTGGGTCTGGAGCAAATATTGGAGCTGGTGGCGGTGGTGGTGGTTCGTTTTTTGCAGATGGAGGAGATAGTTTAAGCGGAGGAGTTGCAGGAGAGGATGGAGAAGCAGGTTCTGGAGGTGCTGGACAATGGAGTGCATCTGGTTCAGCCACTGGAGGTGGTGGAGCTGGAGGAGATGGTTTTATTATAATCAGATGGTAAAGGAGAATAAAATGAAAAAACTATTTATTATTTTGATTTCTAAACTTAGCATGAAAACTGGCATGAGATCCCTGGTTAGGAAACAGCATAAGATTTTCCAACCTATCATCGGTAGGATCTTCGTTTATGTGATGTACCACTTCTCCAGGATTAAGATATCTTCCGATGTGTTGCTCCATAACATATCTGTATCTTCTGACAAATCCAGAATTATTAGATTCAGGGTGTTTCGGATATTTCACCCAGTTAAAAGAAAGTTTCTTTCTGTTTTCAGTCTTTCCACCTTGCCAATTATTTCCTTTATCTCCTTTTTGAGAGGCGGATATCCTTCGTTTGTGGATCTCAGAAAACTTCTTGCCTTTTCGAGCTTTAGAAAGGTTATCTCTCCATTCCTTACTAAATGGAGGACGTTTTTTTCCCGTCATGGCGATTCTAATTTTTTGTTTATGTTCTTCAGACATCTTACTACCTTTAAGCATTGTAAACTCCTTTTTGTTTTTATTATACTATTTAACATAGTAAGCAGTCAAGATGTTTATTCTGGACAATGGGACAAAGATATCCCTCTTGACTCAGACTTAAAAACAGGCTTCCCAACAGATCACCAAGCGACTTATGATGCTTTAGATCGACTGTTATCTAATTATAGAGAGGGAATGAAACTTACATATTCTTTAGGATCTACAATTTTAGTATCTGCTGGAGAGGTTGTGGTGTCTAATTCAGCGGGGGATGTACGGTTGATGCTGAACAACACATCAAGCACGAATGTAACTTTTGCAGATATTGACACAGGGGCGGAAGCTAATAGCACATATTATGTTTACGCCATAGCCGCAACATCTGCTTCTGAAACAGCAACCTTTAAGATCTCGTTAAACTCAACTGCTCCTGATAGTGTTACATACTATAAGAGATTAGGATCTTTCGATAATGTGGCAGGAGACATAGACGAAGAAACAATAGTAAACGATAACCACTATTATAAAACGGTGCTAGGTTCAGGAACGGTAGCACATGGAGGGACAATATCTTTACCGTCGGGAATATCCAGCGAGGATGATTGCAGTTGGATAATAGCAGGGTTAATAAATACGAATGGTTCTGGCAGTTATGGATGGCACGAAATGTATTATAGAATAAGTAGCGGCAGGGTAGCTGAATGCAGGAGCAAAGACTGCGAATCAGGGTCATGGAGAAATGGATCTTGTAATTATTTAATTATATGTAATGAATAAGGAGACAAAAATGAAAAGAACAATTATTTTTATGTTGTCTATGATGTTAATATGTACTACAGCATATTCTTCTTGGTATGTCATAGACACAGAAACAAACAGAGCAACATCCAAGACTAATTATGAGCCTAAGAAAGAAGATTTAGAGAAACGTGGAGAAATAGCTATATATAGCAATGCTGTAATAAACATAGAAGATGCAGAAGTGTACAACGGCAAGATTCAAGAGAGAATAAAGTCGCAAGAAGAGAAGAACGAAGAGGCAGAGATAACTAACAAGAAAAGCGATATACAATCACTAGAGAAATATATAAGAAACAAGTATTGTTTAGAAATGGAAGCGGCAGGAACAACTTTTAAGAACATTAAATGTACGGACTTTAAATAAGGAGGCGAAATGAAATTATTTCAATTAGTAAACAGGATTCTTCCTGAGAATTACAGAAATAATAGAGGCACGTGGGGAGCTATTGTTTCGGCAGTTGTAGGTGTTGCAGGGTCTTATATGGTAAACAAAATGAGCAGTAAGGGTGGAGGGGCTCCGCCAGTTAGTGGTGCTTATCAAATAGACGATGGAAGATATTCTCCACAAAATCAAGATGGATATGTTGTAAACAATCCTAGCTATGTATCTCAGTATATGCAAGATACGGGAAGAGCTTCTGACAAGTTTTATAAAAAGGGAAACAATCAGAAGTATTTTCCTGGAATGTTTGCAGGGCAAAGACGTGGATAACAACGCGATTGATATTTCTAATATAAACAGTCGGGATAAAATACTCGATTTTGAAGAGTTATTGGCTAAGTCTCCAGACGCTAAGACAGGAGACGCTCTTGATCAAGTGTGTCCTCTAAAACATAGGTACGCTGATAATGTTTATGCAAGAGAAATCTTTATGCCGAAAGATCACGTTATTACAAGCAAGATACATAAAACTTGCCATTTCTATGTGATTTTAGAGGGAGAGGTTATTGTTGCGACGGAAGATGGAACGGTGCGATTGAAGGCTCCTTATGTAGGGATAACTCCGGCAGGAACAAAGAGGGCGATACATATTATAGAAGATTGTAGATGGATAACTTTTCACGTCACAGAACATACAGATTTAAAGAAAATTGAAGATCAAATCATAGCAAAGAGCTTTGATGAATTGATAGATTCAACAAAAGAAACAAAGTTAATTAAGGAGGTATAACATGGGTTTTTGGAAGAATTTAACTTTTCAGAATGGGTTAGGAGCATCACTTGACCCTTTTGAACTAACACCTATAGGAAAGAATAGCGGTGAAGGTGAAGAATCGTATAGACCACCACCACCAGCGTTTTACGATGATGCTAATTTTAGGAGAGGTCAAGATTATACTATGGGTATGGGTACGGATATAATGCGAGGCGACATACCTTCGTATTATAGACCTGTAGGCGAAGTCGGATCTCCTGAATTTGAAGCTATGTTAGGAAAGACCAAAGCAGACATTTCTCAAGGAGCAACAGAGGCTCTTGCTAAAGGCGGAAGAGCAAGGGGCGGTCAACTGGCAGCTTCTACGGCATCAGCTATTTCAGATGCATCTATAACAGCAAGGTTTGATGATTATTCCAGAGCCATGAAGGGTAAGATGGGTCTTTTAGATATTGGCAACAGGATGGTATCAGGAGCTAGGGATGCAGGGCTGCGATATGCAGGTGATGTTAATGAGTACAACTGGAAACAATACGATACAAAGATGGGATGGTATAACTATGATCAAGGACTCCAGAGAGAAAAAGATCAAGCAAGGGGTAAAATGTATGGAGAGATAGGCAGTATGGCTCAACAAGGATGGAATGCGTGGCAAAATTATAGAAACAGAGATAATTCAGGCGGTTTTGGGGGAATTACAGATCTTGGTTTTTCAAATACTGGATATGACGCTTGGGGGAATCCTATGAGCGTGGAACCAAGCTACTCAAATACTGGATATGACGCTTGGGGAAATCCTATGAGCGTGGAACCAAGTTACTCCAGTAACCTGAATAATTATTCTAATATTAATTATTATCAAGATCGGCTTGATAGAGAAGATGCGTCTATTGATAGTATGTTTGATCAACAGTTAAATGATGCTCAGACGAGTTGGGCATATTAGATAAAAGGAGGCACCATGTCGTTATCAGGAATGAGAGTGTTTAATGCAGCAGTACAACAATATCGAACTAGTCAAGAGAATCTCGCGAAGATAAAGGAGGCTAAGAAGAAGAGTAAGCGTGAAGAAGAGCTCTTTGAAATAGAGAAAAAGAAAGCATTGCTTGATATAGAGTCGAAAAAACATGATGGCAGAATGAATGACTATGAGTATGATATTCATAAGCGCCAAGTTGAAGATTGGTATAAGCAGGAGAAGAAAAGAAGTGAAGTAAAGACATACGACCAGAACGAAGCTGAAATGAAAGAAACTCAAGGTTTGAAGTTAAGTAGAGAGAACATGAAATCCTTAGTTGCACAAAATCCGGATGTTCAAAGACAAATTATGGGTGAAGTCGCTAGTCAGCTAGGTCAAGTAGAAACAGAGAAAGGTATAGGACAGATTGCTGCAGAAGAACAGGCTATGGCTGCTAGAGGTGAGCTTGTTCCTGTTGGCAGAGGTGCTAGTCGTGGATTCAAGACGGTTTATCCAGAGAAAAAGAAAGAAACAATCTATACAAACACCAAAGAGTTCCAAGTCAATAAGACTACGCAAGAGATAAGAAAGAGTTTTGATAATATTTCTACATACGACAAGATGACAGAAGATGAGAAAATATCAATAGCCAGAAAAAGTGCAAAGATGATTCATTATGGACGCATAGACGGTGAAGAAATAGAAGAAACAAAAGAGAAGTATAAGAAAGGCGAGGTTCATAATTTTGGAGCTAAGGGAAGATGGAAATATTTAGGTAATGACCAATGGGAAGAGGTTGATTAATGGGACAGATACTTTCTACAGAAGAGTTAGAAAAAGAGCTAGAGAACGAGTTTGAATCTAAGTCAGATGAAGTGTCTCACTATCTAAAAGAGGCTTTTGGGGATTCTAATGCTGTAGTTGCTGGCATTATGGGCAATATAGACCACGAAACAGGTGGCTCTTTTGATTATAAGCAGAAACAATATAAGGGAAAGGCAGAAGGGTTGTTCCAGTTTGAAAACAAGTCAATGATAAAAGCGTATAAAAACTATTTAGATACTAATGAGTCAACGGATAGTGCCGAGAGCCAGATTAATTTTATGAAGAATATTGTAGATGGCGATGAATATTATGATATAGGCGCAGGTAACAGAAAAAAAGTAAAGAAAGCCTTTGATACAGGCAATATTGATACGATAACAGACGCATTTTCGGATCATGTTGAGCGCCCGGGGAAACCACAAAAGGATAAGAGGAGAAAGGCATCAAAGAAATGGCTTGATGAATTAGGATCGTTAATAAATCCATTTGCTACAGAAGCAGAAGCGGCTAAAATTATGACAACGGCTGAGTTAGAAGGAGAAAGGAAAATCCTATCTACTGAAGAGCTATTCAAAGCACCTGATCCAAGAGACGAGTTGAGTTTACTGCAGAAAGCACTTACAAGCAAACCTGCTAACATAATGTTTGAAACACCGCAATTCTTTAGCAATATAAAGGAATCTTTTAAACGAGGTCAGATGGCATCAACCATAGACCAGACAAAATATTTATATAAGACAGGTCAGTTAAGACAGGAAGAAGTAAAAGCGTTGGTTGATAAGCAAGAGGAAATATTAAAAGCTGATCCAATACAGGGTAAAAATGTTATATCTAACGCACTATATAGTGTATCAGGAATGTTGCCTGCAATGATAGAAGGTACTGCTGAAGGATTAGCAACGGGTGGTATGGCGGGATTAACAGCTTTATCTGGAGGGATTACTGCTCCGGCAGCTTTACCAATGTTTGCGGCAGGGAATGTTGTAGGAAGTATGTCTTATTGGTATAGGCAAGGGTCTGGCGATATTTATTATGAGCTAAAGAAAGAGAAAATGAGGGTTCCCTGCGGTGCGGAAATAGACGGCATAGGTGGTACAGATGGTATTTGTTACGATTATATGCCGGATTCAATAGCACAGCCAGTATCAGATATAGCCGGAAGTATGTATGCTGCAATAGAGTTTTCGCAGGTAGACAAGTTAATACCTGGATCTAAAAACGCTTCAAAGAAATTATTAGCAGAGAGCTTAAAAAAGACCATTAAACGATTCGCAGTTAAGTATGGAGTTAATTGGGTTAATGAGGTTGGTGAGGAAGGTTTGCAGGAGATAGTTTTAGCAACAGCAGAAGAGGTTGCAACACACCTAGCTCAAGGGTTGCATTTACCTCAAAAGGGTGAAGGTGTTGGAGAGTATGCTAGCAGGCTTATTGACAAAAATAAAGAAGTGTTTAAGAAGGTTATGCTCCAGGGATGGGAAGTTTCGAAGGAATCTATGTTGCCTATGGCAATGTTGATGCTTCCAGGCGCAGGAATGGAAGTCGCGAGTATCTCTAAGGAAGAGAAGATGAAAGGCGAGGTAAGAAAAGAAATAGCTAAGAGAGTTATAGATGAGGGGAGAGAAGAGCAAATTAAGAAAGAGATTGAAGATATTAAAGGAAAAATACCGAAAGAAGAAGATTTACCTCCAGTTATGACTGATGCCGAAGGGAAAAAGATACCTTTAGAGATAACGCCAAAAGAAGATCGCAGAAAATTCAATAAAGGAAAAAAGAAATCAGAGGCAGATTTAGTTTACGCTAATAAGATTGCTTCAGTTATGCGAAGAGTAAAGGGAGGAGTAAGAATTAATGATGAGATAGCGAACAACTTCCCTCCTGAAGATAGAAGGTTGCTGAAGAAGAGAAGCAAGAAAGATGGGATTATTGAGTTCAATATATTTGCATCCGGATTAAGAGAAAGATTTCCGATCTTAAGCGAGAAGTCAGATATGGACATAGCACGGATGGTTATCGATCAGGAAAGAGGATTGGCTCAGGCTGTGGAGTTGTCAGATAATCAGCAAGAAGCAGCCTACGATGAATGGAGAAAAGAACATCCAGAAAAAGACACAAAACAACTAGAGAAAGAAGAATCTGAAAAAATAGAAAAGGAGAAATGGGATGAAGAAGAACTCGAAGAAGCCGTTACAGGAAGTGAGAAAGATAGTGAAAAAATTATTGCTGACAAGGAAGCTGAAGGAATTGAGGAAATTAGAACAACAATAAAAGAATTAGAAACAGAGGACTTAGAAAAATTAATAGATGAGAGATACAATAAAGGTGCTAGCCAACAAGAACTTGATGTTTTAGAAGCTGAGTATGAAAAAAGAAGCGATATTGCGCCTGAAGATGTTGGTGAAGCGGATCAGGTAGATGTTGGTTTGTCGTTAGAAGAGATCCTGGCAAATACTTACAAATCACATTTCATTGATAAAGACCAGACCTATGGATCAGACGCCAATTTTGCCGCTAGTGCAAGAAGCAACCTTTCTCATCCGCAACTAAAGACAGGGTTTACTGAAGCAGATGTTTCAAAAATGACAGACGAAGAGGTTATCCAGATAGCCAAAGATGCTTATGACAGGATGGCTAAGAAGAGAGAAAAGAAAGGTGGAGAGGTAGACACAAAACAGATATTAAAAGATTTAGGCGATGCTCTCGGAGGAAAAGAAGGTAGCACAGAGCTTAGTCCAGAAGGCAAGAAGAAGCAGGAAGCGGCTAGGAAGAGGCTTGCAGAAGAACACATCCCTATGCTTATGGCAAAGGCTAAAGAGAAGGGACTAGATTTAGGTAACTACTTAAAAGAGTTCACAAATTTTACTGCTGAACAAATAAAGTTTTTGGCTGAGATTCCTGATCTCAAAGAAAAAGCTAAGGCTATTCCTGAAGGCAAAGGGAAAGTTCATGGTCTTTCGAAGAGCGTTGCTGACCAAGCCATTGAAGATGGGATAATTTCAGAGTTTGGAGATTTACCTACTTACGCAACTAGGAATATGGAAGAGGTTGCGAAGAGAGCGTCTGCTTTAATTGAAAAAGATTATGATCTAGCTGTAAAGATAGCGTTAGGGGAGGCACCTGAGCAAGGGGATGTAAGATCATCTGAGATATATACAGCGTTAAGAATAAAAGCATTTACTGATGGCGATGTAGATACTATTGAAATGTTGGCGTTATCTAAAACAGCAATATCTTTAGCAACAGAATTAGGGCAGAGAGTTAAAGCCTATGATTCTCGGCTATCGTTTGATCCTGTTAGGACAATACAGGAGGTTGTAAAGAAGCGTGAGGATTCGAAGAAGGTCGATTCGAAGAAAGAGAAAGAGATCGCGGAGTTGAAGAAGAAATTAGATGAAACGGAAACTAAGATTAAAGATCTCGAAGCTAAGGTAGAAAAAGCTAAGGCAGAGAGAACGCAAAGAGGAGCTAAGAAGTTCGGAAGCAATAACAAGATATTTACGCAATCAAGGTTGGATGAAGCGAGGGTATCACTAAAGAAGAAGCTGTCAGGGCTTCATTCTGGAATTGATCCTACTGCTGTTATAGAGTTAACCGAAATAGGAGGGTTTTATTTTGAGGGAGGATTAAGAACTTTTGGAGAATGGTCTCAGGCATTAATAAAAGAGTTTGGCGATAGCATAAAGCCACATCTTGCAACTGTCTGGAAAAACATGAAAGCAGAGTATTCTGCCGGGATCATAGAAGCCTCTAAGAAACAGATCGGAAAGATGGCTGAAGAAGGGGATTCTCTTCCTAAGCCTTTTGTTGTTCAGAGAATTGCTGAAGAGATGGTTGATAGCGGTGTTGCTTCAAGAAATGATCTTGTAGAGCAGGTTATGGAAATACTTCAAGAGTCGTATCCAGATATAACCTTTAGGGAAACGGCAGATCTGATTTCTGGATATGGGAAGTATAGTAAGTTAAGCGATGAACAGGTAAAAGTTATCCTTAGAGATATTAAAGGACAGTTGCAGCAGATCAGCAAACTAGAGGATATGCAGGAAGGACAACCACCGCTTAAAACAGGTGTAGAGAGAAGAACTCCAAGCGATGAAGAACGAAGGTTAATTAAGTTAGTCGAAGAGGCAAAGAAAAAATATAACATAAAAACAACAAACCCAGAGAATCAATTAAAAAGCGCATTAGATAGTTATAAGAAGAAGTTAAAGAACCAGATCACCGACTTAGAGAGTCAGATCAGAGATAGGCAGAAGATTGTAAAAACTCGCACAGCACTGAAACTTGATAGGGAAGCGAGATCGTTGTTAGAGAAGAAGAACGTGCTTAAAGAGGTCTTTGATAGTATTTTCGAAAGACCTAAGATTCCATTAAGCCAGCGTATAGAAATGGCAGAGAAATCTTTAGAGAAGTCTATTTCTGTTTATGAGAAGAAAATAGAAGAGGGAGATATTTCTCCTATAACTAAAAAGAAAGATCCAGTTTCTACTTCCAAAATAGAAGGGTTGCGTACTCGCAGGGATGCCTTGAAAGGGCAGCTAAACAATCTAAGGAAAATGGCAAAACCTAAAAAGACTCCTCAAGAGATAGCGTTACAATCATTAAAGACAAGGCTTGCTGGAGAAACAAAAAGGCTTGAGGATAGGATCGAGCGGCTTGATTTCGAAAAAAGACAGAAAAGTGAGATAGCCTTAGATGCTGAAGCTCAAAAGTTGAAATGGGAGCGAGATAGAATAAAAGCAGCTTATAATGCTGCAAAGGACGTACAAGAAGGGATAACGAAGGAAGAGGTCAAAAAGATAGTTGAATTAGCACAAGCTGCAACAGAAGCTCAGAAGAAGGTGGTGGATAGTGGCGATTGGACAGCAGATAATGCTACAGATGTAGAGGCTTATTTTGACAAGAAGAACGAGTTTGAAGAGTATGTCGAAAACCTAAAACCTACGACAAAGGTGGATGTTGCAAATAAGTTTATTGATTACTTCCGGGCAAGTATTTTAGCGTCACCTAGAATCTTGAGGAATAGTTTTCTTTATCAGGTAGTCCCAGGGGTTGAGCGGACAATCACAAAGCGTATTGTAACAGGAGCGTTTAACGATTCAGATCTAAAGAGTAATATAATAGAGAAGTTCTTAGCAAAGATGTCTGGAATTAAGCCGAGTGCGAAGAGTTTTGATTTTATCAAAAGACAAGCGGCTATGACAATAAGGATTTACCATAAAACAGGGATAGATATATCTAGGCTAGACAAGATGGATAGTGCTGCTAAATTCTTTGGTGAGAGGGTCAGAAGGTTTGTAGGCAAGTCTCTTCTCGAAAGATATGCGAAGATCGTTAGTCTGGGTCCTAAGTGGCTTGCTGGTGGTACTGATATGTTGTTTGCCAGTATTGGCAGAGCAGATACAGCTATTATGATGTCAAAAGAGATAGCTAAAATAGAATCTCTGAGGGGTATTCTTCCTGAAGGAGTGACAGAATCTCAAAGAGCAGATCAGTTGTTGAAAGAATCTTATTCGTTCAATCCGAAAGATAAGAGGGCTGGAGTGATCCGGGATGCAGGTATTATGGACGCTCACATGATGAATAATACTCAACCTGGATGGTGGAGTGATAAGGTTATAGAGCTTAGGCGAATGATGAAGGTTGGCAAGTTAAATTTTGGTAAAATGTTTATTCCGTTCGCAAAGATCGCTAATGTAGTTGTTGCTGAAGGTGTAAAGACAACTACTGGGTATGGGATAGTAAAGAGCCTACATGATATGAACTCTGCTAATAAGAGTACAAATGAGGATAAAAGAGCTAAGTTGATGCGCGATGCAACTACTAATTTGATTCGATATGTTGGCCTGACAGCCGCAGCTTTGTTAATTGCTGCAACGCTAGATGACGATGATTATATCGGTGCATACAGTACGCTAGGAAGGAAAGAATACGGACTAGCAAGGGCTAGGGGTGCTGGGGCAAGCTATGTCAGGATAGGTGGACGCTGGGTTCCTTTGAGATATTTGCCTATGGTAAATATCCCCATATCTGCAATAATGAACGCAAGGCAGGCTAAGAAGAAAGGCGATGGATATTGGGGAGGGTATGCCATAGGAATGGTAAGTCAAATTATGGAAGCTCCTGGGATAAAGGAAGTAGCAACGATAACAGCAAGAATAGGTTATGCGTTAAAAGCAGATAATTGGGAAAAAAGAGCAAAAAGCATGAAATTAGATGTAGACGGGTTATCTAATTGGGCTAAAGTTAGAGTGATACCATCTGTTATATCTTATGACGTATGGAATCATTTATTCCCACAGGGCAAGAAATACGATTTTATGGGCAGAGAGATTGAGAAGTCGAGTCCGTTTAAGGAAGATAAGTCGAATGATATAACTATTGAATTTAGCCGCTTATCTAATGCAGGGGAATTTCCTGTTATTAATGATCCATCAGGGAAGTATGCGGTTGCTCTTGAAGAGCATCTTGGGGAAGAAGAGTATGCTGATTATTTGTCAGGGCTTAAAAGAAATTATTCCGAAGAAGTCTCCAGACAAATATCTCGATCCTTCTTGGGATATGAAAAACTGTCAGATGAGAAAAAGAAAAAACGTATTGATAAAATACGGAGGAAAAAGATACTGAACAAAATAAAAGATAAAGCCAAAGAACTGCAGGAATAGAGATAACTTTCTTAGCCGAAAGTGGGGCTATCCATTAATTTGGGTAGCCTTTTTTTATTGTCAAAGATTGTGTAAAAAAGTATTTGACAAAACACACAAAGGTGTGTATACTTAAATCATAGGGAGGTGATAAAATGGAAGGTAAAAGGTTAAACATAAACTTGACCGACGAGAAACACAGAGAATTAAAAGCAAAAGCAGCAGCAAAGGGAATGACGCTAACAGAGGTTGTTAAAACTTTAATTGATAACTGGCTAAAAAAGTGAGGTTACAATGACACACGATGAAAGAAATCAAGTAATCGCAATGAACGAAAGATTGGATCCGCCATATAGAGTGGAAGGCGAGATAGCTTGTCCTGCTTGCGGATGTACTGAACTTGAAATCTTATGTGGAAGAGCTTATTGCCAGAATCCAGAGTGTACTTATTGGTTCGATTTGGCAGAGAGAGGAGAATAAAATGACATTCTATGCTTATTTACAAGACATTCACGCAGCACAATATGTAGGAACAGACGATTGTATGCCGGACGACTTCGAGGAATGGTTACAAGACCTTGATATAGAGGAGTGGCTAGAATATGGCACAAGCTATTGTGTAGCAGAAAAGGTCAAGATGGTAGATGAAGAGACTGAACAAGCACTTCAGAATCTAAGAAAGATTATGGAAAAGGAGGCAATATGATTAAATGGATTTTATTTATACTAATTAGCCTGGTGTTTCTTGCAATGGCAGTTTCACCGGCAGCACAAGATTGGTTAGATGACCAAGAAAGGAAGAAAGATGCCTAAGAAATTGAAAACGATGGACATTAAGAGAAAGAACAAAGCAGGCCAGGAAGTCAAGGTCGGCGAATATGTAACAGTAAACGAGAGAGTTAAAGCGTTCCACGATCTCTATCCTAAAGGAAATATTGAAACTCAGATGATAAGGGATGAGGCTGGAAGCGTTACGATGAAGGCTGTTATCATTCCTGACATTGAAGCTCCAACAAGGTTTTTCACTGGGTATGCCAAAGAAAAGGAAGAAAATGGTTGGATCAACAAGACTGACTGCTTGGAGAACTGCGAAACATCAGCGGTTGGCCGGGCATTAGGCTTTTTAGGCATAGGAATTGATCAGGCAATCGCAACGGTTGAGGACATTAAAACGGCTATGAAAGCCTATTCTGGCATTGAGATGCCAAAAGCTGTAAAAGAGGTATCTGACTCTGCTGTAGAATCGCCAGAAACCGCTCAAAATGAGCCTGAGAGCAACGATGTGGTTGATAACGTAAATACAGCCGAATCTCCAGTAATCGAGCCGTCAGGAGCCATTTCAAAGGAAAAAGCAAAAGAGCTTTTCAATATAGCTCAGTCTAATGGATATGAAAAAGATGAGTTCTTTGAAATAGCCGGAAAACTAGGATATGACAAAGTAACTAAGATTCTATGGCAAGATTTGGCGACTATTCTGGAAGAAATCAGTAAACCAGCAGTAGATTATAGGAAAAAGAAGGAACAGATGATCGAAGAGGCATGGAATGAATAAAATCACAATGGATGAGAACCATTTATATCGTGTAAATGGCAAAATCGTTCCTGGAGTGTCGGAATTGCTTATGGAAGTAGGCTTAATTGACGCGAATGTCATCAAATTCGCAGATACTTCTCTAGGATCAGCTGTTCATAAAGCTGCTGAATTGAGCGACAAAGGTATCTTGGATTATGACTCTTGCTGCGAAGAGGTTAAATCAAGATTAAAACAATGGCGAGCTTTTATCTCTGATCCGAAGTTTGAGATAATTGCAAATGAGCAGATGTTTTATTCCAAACTTGGCTATTGTGGCACACCAGACCGAGTATTAAAGAGAGGCGAAGATCATATCTTGGTTGATATTAAGACATCTAAGGTACGATCAAAATCAACTAAGGTGCAAATGGCATTCTACCAGAGATTAGTTGAGGAGAACCTTGAAATCAATATCGATGAGGGTTGGGAGGTTGTTCTACTTGAAGATAAATATGAGATAGTGACTCACAATGACCTGACAACGGAAAACGGTATGATGAAATCAATATTAAACATACATTTCTATAAGGAGAAAAAATGAACCAAGAAATAGTTAAAATTGAACAGGAACGAAAAGGCATAGCAGAGCAAGTAAATGCTCTATCAATCGTTAATCAAACGACTTACGAGCAAGGCGCATCAATGAAACTCTCTCTATCTACTTTCAGAAAAAAGATAGATATATTCTTCAAGCCGATGGTTACCAAATCAAAGGCAGCTTATGACGAAGTTAGGGGAACCAGAGACGATCAACTCAAGCCGGTTAAAGACCTTGAGGATGTTGTAAAGAATAAGATCAAAGGATACGAAAACGAAATGAGGCTTAAACAGGAGGAAGCTGATCGCAAGGCAGAAGAAGAGAAACAACGCAAGCTGGATGAAGAAAACAAAAGACGCCAATCTGAGGCTGAACAGAAAGCAAAAGATGAAGCCGAAGTTCTAGGTGTTGATGAGAAAGAAGTGGAAGTCGAGAAGATCGAAGAAGCGACTGTTGAGGACATAGAGGTTGAACAGCCGTTGCCAGAGATCGATCGTGTTGTAGGTCTTGGAATCCGGCGTACATGGAGTGCCAAGATAGTAGACAAGTCAAAGATTCCTCTTGAATACTTGATACCAGACCAAACTAGGTTGAACGCTCTAGCAAGAGCCGAGAAAGATAAGTTTAACGTGCCGGGAGTTGAGGCTATCCATGAATAATCTTCAATGCACCTGTCCTAATTGTAAGTTCGAGTACACGATACCTCTTGATACTCAGTTGTTAAGGACAGTTCCCCAAAATAAGGCATACTGGGCTGTTTATGTTAAGAACATATCCGATCATACTGGATATTTCCCCGAAGAAGTGCATGAGGAGTTAAAGATCCTTTTCAACCCAAAAGACAGCAAGTTTAAGCTGGGTGAAAGGTACGGTGGGAGCACAACCAGAATGAAAAGGAAAGAGTTTTCGGAGTATTTAGAAAACATCCGAATATGGGCATTTGAAACTCTTTCTGTAGTCTTGCCAATAATAGAATCGAAAAGGAGAAGATGATGAACGCTAAACAAAAACTCAGAGAGTGGATCAGGATGGAAAGAAACTTCGGCCAGAAGTATATTAAAACAAGTGAGATCTATGCTTGGGGATCTGAGAACTTCAGTAATCGTGCAGTGAGGAACGCTCAGGACATGGCTTCTAAAGGTAAACTGCTTGAGCGAATCCCAAAAGCAGAAGCTGTTTTGTTGGGCTTCACAGGTAAAGAAGGTGTCTGGAAGATAAAGGAAAATTAGTTGACATTTTAGGAAATAAGAGTATACTGAAAATATTATGGCTAGAAGATTAAATCACAAATTAAAAATAAAAAATCCCTCGTCGGTGGATTCATACCCGAGACGATCAGTCTCTTCTTCTAGCCAAGAAGCTGGCGAGGGGTTTTTGTTAAAGGAGTCACTATGAACCAAAACAAAATCAATCTACTTTATTTATGCATTTCAATCAAGAAGTCAGAAAAATATCTTAATGATTTAAGAGAACATCGAGATTTCTTTAAAGGAAGAAAACGTCTTGAGATCTGTAGTATGATTGAGCAAGAGATTAAAATAGAAGAAGCTAATCTTATGAAAATGTTGGAAGAGCATGAGAACGGAGTTAAGTAATGTCTAAAGATCCTTCCTTTCTTTTTTATGTAAACGATTTTCTCTCTGGAATAATGTTCATGACAAATGAACAAGTTGGAATTTACATTAAACTGCTTTGTATTCAACATCAGCATGGAGGCATTATAAAGAAGGAAATATATGAGGGAGTTATTGATAATCACCAGATAATAAAAGATAAGTTTGTAAAAACAGAGGATGGATATTTTAATGTCAAGATGTCTAAGGTTATGGAGGAAAGGTCTAGGAAGTCAGATAATATGTCTATAAACGCTCATAAAAGATGGGCAGAATACAAAACTATGCAAAAGCATAGCAATAGCATAGCAACAGCTATGCCTCCTAAAGATGTAAATAAAGATAAAGATGTAAATACAATTAAAAACAAAGTATTTAAACAACCTACAAACAAAGAAGTAAATGATTATTGTAAAGAACGAAAGAACGATGTTGATCCGAACAAGTGGTATAACTTTTATGAAGCAAAAGGGTGGATGATAGGAAAGAATAGTATGAAGGATTGGAAGGCTGCTGTAAGAACTTGGGAAAAGTCAAAACCAGCGAATAAACCAAAAACATCATTAGAAGAAGCATTTGAAAGGGATTGATATGATAAAGACAACATTTGATAAGGAAGCTGCTTACAGAAAGCAAATAGATCCAGACAGGCTATGTAAATATGGAGTTGATTTCTTAGATGAGGCTCTAACTTGTATATTACCGAACGATTTAGTTGTTATTGGGGCAGAAAGTGGCGCAGGAAAGAGCGAATTGTCGCTGCAGATAGCAGCATATAATGCAAAAAGAGGCAAGAAAGTAGCACTTTTCTTTTTAGAAGGTGGGGATGTTGAGGCTATGGCGCGAATGAAGTGGAAAGATTTATGTATGTTATATAAAATGAAGCATGAAAACAGCTATATGCCTGTTAATTATGTTGAATGGAGAACCAATAGGTATAGCGATCCTAGTGTTTGTAGTGAGTTTGCTTCTTTAGAAAGAGAACTAGGCAATAAATATAATATTTTATATGGAGAGAACCTATATATACCAGAAATAAACGGAGAGTTTACATTAAACAGCTTAATATCAGGGCTTTGGGATTACCATACATTAGAGTTCGCTATAAAAACAGGAAAACAATACAATCTCGATTTGATAATAATAGATCATTTACAGTATTTTGATTTAGTAGATGAAACGCATGAAATACAGGCAACAACTAAGATATTAAAAGAATGCAAGAGGATCTCTGATATTGCCGGTGTTCCTGTTGTATTGGTATCACATTTAAGAAAAATGGGGAAGGATTCAGGGCTTCCAAGTCATGAAGATTTCTACGGAACAGGGAATATATCCAAGATAGCTTCAACTGCAATAATGATTTCGAGGGATAACTCGCAAAGCGATTATTCAAGGGATTATTATTATACATATTTCAGGGTGGTAAAATCTAGGATAGGACTTAGCTCAAATTATGCGGCTAAACTGATATTTGATGGCAAAACCAGAGATTATAAGAAAGAATACGAATTATATCTAGTAAATCGAAGCGGATATGTAGCTAACGATCCGATAGAACACAATAAGATGCCTAGATGGGCAAAGTCGGCAAGAGGGAAAATGTCGGAACACGAACAGGCGGTAACAGAGATAAGAAATCCAGAAAAGGCGAATTGGAATGATTAAAATATCGGAACACATACCAAACAAAGAAAAGCGAGCAGAGATAAGAGCTATATGCGAAGAATGGAACGCTCAATGGATAGAGTTTTATGAGAATGGGAAGTTGGTGGCTAAGGCGGTGTTGAAATGAAAAAATACAAAATAAAAACTAAAGGCAAGAGGCAGAAAGATGTATGTGATGCGCTTTGGAATAAAATCATAAAGCTAAGAGCGAAGAAAAGAAGTGAGCTATCTGGGTTAGAAGGAATGATTGCAGCACATCATATCTGTGGCAAGTCAACGTATGCTTTGAGGTACAGTTTGGATAATGGAATATGCTTGCTAAATAGATCAGAGCATATCTACGGCATACATTCAAACGATCCAATGGTTGTGGAAAGGTTTACGGCACGGATCAAGGCTCTTAGGGGGCAAGATATTTACGAGAGGTTAGAGCCTTTGAAATGGAATGTTGGAGGAACGGACTTAGGTTTTGTGGATATATATTTGAGGCAAGAACTTAAAAAACTGGAGGGGAAATGATAAAGGCAGGGAAATGGAAAAAGAAAGCAAAATTTGTCAGAAAGAATGAGAATTATCGTGTATTAAAAAAAATTCATGCCAAAATCGTGCTTCATAGAGTGTGTAGCGGTAGTTGGTTGACACCAGAAATTGCGCAAGTAATAAAAAGGGCCCGGGATTATATAGGATATTCAGACAAAACAGCAAATAT
>JAYEIZ010000031.1:0-18829 GCA_034660355.1 Nanobdellota archaeon | reverse complement strand
ACAGGTTCGATAGAGAATCTTGACCCAAGAGCATTGTTTTATCAATAGGACATAACTGACAATGAAATGATGGAGAAAGTATTCAGTCTGCATAAACCTAGATATGTTTTTCATCTTGCTGCTCAGCCTTTAGTGCGGCTTTCTTATGATATGCCTAAAGAAACTTTTCAAACAAATATTTTAGGCACAGTAAACGTTTTAGAATGTATCAAAGAGACTCCATCTGTAAAGATTGGCGTGATGGTTACTAGCGATAAGTGCTATAAGAACAAAGAAACTTTGAAAGGTTATACTGAGGAAGATGAACTCGGAGGAGAAGACCCATACAGCTCAAGCAAGGCATGTGCTGAGATTGTTATAAATGCATATAGACAATCTTTTTTAAATGGAATGAAGAAATTTGTTGCTTCAGCTCGCGCTGGCAATGTTATTGGTGGAGGAGATTTCGCAAAAGATAGATTAATTCCTGATTGTATAAATGCACTAAGAAAGAATGAATTGATTAATATCAGAAACCCGGATGCTACGCGGCCTTGGCAGCATGTTTTAGAATCTGGATTAGGATATCTTTTATTAGGTGAGAAACTTTTTGAAGGAGAAGAGAAGTTTGCTGATGCTTGGAATTTTGGACCGAATCAGAATTCTATGGTTAATGTAAAAAAGGTTGTTGATGCTCTTATTGAAACCTGGGGAAGCGGGGAGTGGAAAGATATCAGCAATAAAGAGTATATTAAAAAAGAGGCTAAGAATCTTTTTTTAGATAACACAAAGACCAAAAACATTCTAAACTGGCATCCGAAATGGAGTGTTTATGATGCTATAAAAAAGACTGTTTATTGGTACAAGAGAAGTGAAAAAGAAGATGTTTACAAATTATGTTTAGAACAGACAAATGAATTTTCTAAAAGATAAATGATGGAGGATTTTATGATAAACTTCAAATATTATGCTGAGATATTGAAAAGGGTACATCTATCACAGGCACCGAAGATATGGAATTACTTAAAATACCGTTGCCTAAAGAAAAAAGCAGTAACTCCTTTGCGAAGATATACGCCTCAGATGGCATTATTGCTCCTCACAACACGTTGTAACCTTAATTGTGATTATTGTAATTTAGCAAAAATACGTAAAGAAGGAAAGGGGGTTGATAATGAAGCTAACCTTGAAAAAATAAAACGCATTTTTAAAAATCCATTGTTTGCTAATTGTTTGTATGTAGACTTAGCTGGAGGTGAACCATTATTGATCAAGGACTTAGATCGCATTGTAGCTTATCTGACAAAACATGGGCATATCACGAACATCGCCACAAATGGCCTGCTACTGCCAAATCGTATTGCCAGCCTAAAGCGTGCTGGAATTTCACGAATCAATGTCTCTCTCTATGAAAAAAATCGATCGATCATGGAACAAAAATTAGCAGGGATCAACAAAATCTTTCCAGTCCATGCTAGCTTCGTGTTACTACGAAGTGAAGTAGAGAATCAACAGGATAAGCTCATAAAGATGGCACGTTTTGTCCGTGATGTAGGATGTCTCAGCCTGCGTTTCTGGATGTACCGCCCGATGGGCCTAAACCCTCAACTAAAAGAAGTGATTAATGACACCCATCCTGCATATATTGAATTCTGTAAAAGAATGGAAGAGGAGTTACCTGGTTTTTGTGTCTTTCCAAAGATAGTCAGGACAAAAAAGATAAAGAAACGCTGTCCGCAATTATGGCAACGTATCGGATGTGATATGTCTGGGAATATGATAATTTGTTGTGGCAAGGATGAAGTATTGCCGAATGCAAACCTATTCAAGAATGAACCTAACGCAATATTCAATCATCCTACGTTGGTGGATATGAGGAAACGGCTTATAGGCCCAAAATGTGACCCTCCGGATATCTGTAAGACCTGCAACCTTTTGGAAGATCCTGGCTGGTAGTTCGTATTATAAAGATAATATACGAATTCTAACAGATAAAACAAAAACTAATTAAATTCTTAGAGTCAGATTGCACGACAAATATATCGATACCTTTTTAAAATAGTACATATTAACAACGAAAGATAAGTTTAAAAAAGATAAATTATTTAACCACTAAAATGAAGATTGTTTTGATTAGTATATACGGTTTTCAATCACATAATGTAAGAAACCTCGCTTCTTATCTAAATGCCAACGGGCATGAGGCAGATATCATTTACTTTAAAGATATAAACTACTCTACTAATATTGGGGTAAGCCCTACAGATAAAGAATATGGACTGCTTCTTAAGAGAATAAAAGAATTGAATCCTGATATTCTTGGAATAAGCCTATTCTGCTGTTTGTATAAGGGAATATTTAAAGAGGTTCTTAAGCGTTTAAGGTCAACTAATTTAAAGCTAATAATCGGAGGGATAGCTCCCACAGTGAGTCCAGAGGATTATATTGATTATGCTGATTATTTGGTTAGGGGTGAGGGAGAGTACCCCCTCTTAGATTTGATGAATGCTCTAGGAAATGGGAGAGAGCCAGAAGGCATTAAAGGAGTATGGTACAAAAAAGAAGGCAAAGTTATTGAGAATAAGGAAAGAAGATTAACAGATCTAAATAAACTTCCTTCTAGTCTTCCTTCCAGGGAAAAAGCAACCTATATTGATGAAGATTCGTATAGAAAACTTACTAATATCAATTATGCAATCATTACTTCTAGGGGCTGCCCTCACAGTTGCACTTATTGTGCTAATAAGTATTTTTGGGACTTCTATCGTGATTGTGGGCATTGGTTTAGAAAGAGGACTGTGGAGAGCGTAATTGAAGAACTCGCTACAGTTAAAAAAAATACACCTGAACTTTCTTATATTTTGATAGGAGATGATAATTTTTTAACCAATTACAAGTGGTTAGAGCAGTTTTGCAGGGAGTATAAGGAGAAGATTAATCTACCTTTTAGATGTCTGGGAACGTTTGTTAATTGCGATGAGAAGACCATCTCTTTGATTAAGAAAACAGGCTGCAGGGTTTTAGGGTTAGGAATACAATCTGGTTCAGAAAGAACAAGAAGGGATGTTTTTGACCGTAAGATGTATACCAATGAAGATATTATTAGAGCATCTAGGTTGCTTAGCAAACATAAACTTTTCACGAGATATGATGTAATAACAAACAATCCTTTTGAGACTAAAGAAGACAAGGAAAAAACCTTACAGCTGATTTTGAAGTTGAAAAAACCATTAAGGCTAGAGCTTTTCAGTCTAACGTTTTTTCCAAAAAATAGAATTACAGATATGGCTTTGGAGAAAGGGCATATTACAGAGAAGGATATTGCAGGATATGAGGGTAAAGATCATGTCCACGATTGGAGGATTGACATTGATATTGTAACAAATAAAGAAGATATCTATTATGGAGTTATGTATCAATTGGTGGATTCTTTTATTCCAAGGTGGATTATTAGAGCGATAGCAAGGACTAATTTTTTCAAAAAATTTCCAGAATTATTGAAATTTTCAAGATATTTGAGGACTTTGACCCATATACTCCAGGATATTAGAAATTATGGGACATTATCATTTGCGCGTTCCAAGAAAAAGGAGAGTTAATTATGAAAATAAGTATAATAATTCCGGCATATAATGAAGAAGAGGTATTAGATGATCTCAGAAAGGAGCTTGAAAGAGTCACAAACAAGATAGAGAATTACGATTTTGAGATTATAATTGTGGAGAATGGCTCATCTGATTCTTCATATAAGAAACTTATTGGATTCAATAAAGAAGACAGTAGATTTAAAATATTACAATTATCTAAAAATTTTGGTTGTGATGGTGCTATCACTGCTGGCTTAAAATATGCTAAAGGTGATGCTGCTATACTTATGGATGCTGACTTGCAAGATCCCCCTGAATTGATATCTGAATTTATTAAAAAATGGGAGGAAGGTTATGAGATTATCTATGGTGTTATACAAAAGCGAGAAGGGGTGTCTTCTATAAAAAAGATTTTTTCATCACTTTTTTATAAAATAATAAATAGATTAACCGGTAATGTGATACCTAAAGATGCTAGTGATTTTCGCCTAATAGATAAAAAGGTTTACAAGATAGTTAACAAGATGGATGAAAGAAATAAGTTCCTTAGAGGAGTTATTTCCTGGACTGGTTTCAAGCAAATTGGCGTTTCATTTAAGAGACCTGCGAGATTTGCAGGTGAATCAAAAGCAGGCTTCTCTACACTTATGGAGGTTGCTATGAATGGCATATTCTCTTTTTCATATTTTCCATTAAAACTAACAACAATACTGGGGTTTATTATTTTTATCGGCTCATTTATCTTATTTTTCATTCAGATTGGGCTTCATTTGATTTATGGCAGGGTTGTTCCCGGACTTACCACAATGATACTTCTAATGTTGTTTTTGTTTGGAATGCTTTTTTTCCTTTTGGGGATGATAGGCATGTACATTGCAAGGATTTATGATGAGGTTAAACAACGTCCAAATTTTATAGTTAAGGATGAAATTGGCCTTTAAATTTCTAAAATTGTTGTTTCACAACGTTTATATACTATACTAAGATATCCTTACCCCTAATATACGGTGAGGGTAAACATGGTGGATGAAAAGACCAATAAGTACAACAAAATATTGGTTACTGGAGCTGCAGGTTTTATTGGAGCGAATCTTGTGAGGAGATTAGTTAAGGATGGATCCAATAAAGTTCACATCATTGTAAAGAAAGAGTCTAATCTTTGGAGAATAGATCCTATCAAAGAAAAATTAACCCTACATGAAGTGGATCTATTAGATTATTCTTTGTTGAATAATATTGTTAAAGAGATTAAACCTGATTATATATTCCATTTAGCTACTTATGGTGCTTACCCAAGAACTCAAAAAGATATTAAAAAGATTGCTGATACTATATACGCTGGAACAGTTAATCTTATACTGGTCCTTAATGATGTCCCATATAAACTATTTGTAAATACGGGTACGTCTTCAGAATACGGGAAAAATGATAAACCAATGAACGAGAATGACCTACCTAAACCAAATATAGTATACGGGGCAGTTAAAGCAGGAATAACTTTATTGTGCCAAACAATTGCAGATATTTATGATAAGAATATCTGTACTTTGAGACTATTCTCAGCTTATGGTCCTTATGAGGATAAGGATCGACTTATCCAATATTTGATGATCAACTGCATCAATGGAAAGGCCCTTCAAGTTAGTGAAGGAAATCAAGCAAGAGATTTTGTTTATGTTGATGATATTATTGATGCTTACATAGCTACTATGAAAAATCCAGAAAAAGTCAAAGGACAGGTTATCAATATAGGAAGTGGAAAACAGACTAAGATTAAAATTGTTATAAATAAGGTTGTTGAGTTAACAGGATTTAATTCTACAATTAAATGGGGCGAAAGAAAGATGGAAAGTTTTGAAACAGATATTTGGATAGCAGATGTACAAAAAGCTAAAGCCTTATTAAATTGGTCTGCAAAGTTTGATATCCAAAATGGATTAGAGAAAAATATTGAATGGTTTAAGAAAAATAAGGAGATTTATGATTAATATGGTTCCACAATCAGATGTTAAGAACTTAGAAATAATCTCAAAAAAAGTCAGAAGAGATGTTGTAGAGATGTGCCATAACGCAAATAGTTCCCACATAGGATCTGCTCTGTCTATCGTGGATATATTAGTAGCATTATATTTTAAGATAATGAATATATCCACTGATAATTTAAATGACAGAAATAGAGATATATTTATCTTAAGTAAAGGCCATGCAGCACCTGCCTTATACTCTGTTCTAAACCATAAAGGAATTATCAAAAACGTTGATCTAAAAACAGATTACTGTAGTGACGGCAAATGCTTTGCACAACATATTTCATCAAAACTTCCTGGAATAGAGCACTCCACTGGATCTTTAGGGCATGGCCTTAGTGTTGCTGCTGGGATTGCTATAGCAAATAAGATGGATGAAATAGACAGTAATATTTATGTTATATTAGGAGATGGAGAATGTAATGAAGGGGCTGTATGGGAAGCAGCACAATTGATTTCTGCTGAGAGGTTAAATAAGATTACAGTGATTATTGACTTAAATCATCACCAGGCACTAGAAAGTGGATCTAGGATATTGACTAAGGAAAAAAACATAGGATTATGGAAAGCTCTTGACTTTGAATTAAAGGAAGTTGATGGGCACTCTTTTGAAGAATTAATCTCCAATCTTGAGAGTAATAAAAGAGATAAACCTAAATTAATAATGGCCAACACCATAAAAGGGAAGGGAGTTAGTTATATGGAAAATAAATTTGAATGGCATTATAAGTCTCCAGATGAAGCTCAATTAAAACAAGCACTAAGTGAATTAAAGTGAGAACTTTAAAATGAGAAATACATTTTCAAAGAAGCTGTATGATATGATTAAAAAAGACAAGGATGTTGTTATTGTCCTTGCCGATCTAGGTTATACTGTCTTTGATGATATAGAAAAGGAATTTCCAGGTAGAATAATCAATGTAGGTATTGCTGAACAGAATATGGTGGGAGTTGCTGCAGGATTGGCTATTTCAGGTAAAAAGCCCCTGATTTATTCGATAGTCCCTTTTGTAACTTTTAGGTGCCTAGAGCAAATAAGAGTAGATTTGTGCTATAATGAGTTAGATGTAAAGATTGTAGGTATAGGTTCTGGTTTTTCTTATGGTAGCTGTGGTCCTACGCACCAAGCTATCGAGGATTTATCTATAATGAAATCACTTCCAAATATGAAAGTTATGTGCCCTGCTAGTTCAGATGAGGTTGCGTTAACTATGGATTATATATTTAGAAATAAAGGGCCAGCATATATCAGCCTTACAAAAAATACTGCTTATGGCAAGTTTGCACCTAGAAAAGTTTCTGATTATTCATATCAGATCTTAGAGGGGGACGAGATTGCAGTTTTGGTTAATGGATCTATATTGAGTAATGTGTACGAAGCATGTATAGAATTAAAAAAAGAAGGCATATCTGTTGCAGTATATTCTTTACCATTTATCAAGCCTTTTGATGTAGGGGCGGTAAAAGAAATATTAAAGAAATTCAATCGTATCTTAACTATAGAAGAACATAATGTTGTGGGTGGATTTGGAAGTAGTGTTGCAGAGATAATAGCAGAGAATACAAGTGAAATAAATAATCAGATAGTGTTTAAAAGAAAAGGAGTAAAAGATACTTATATTCACGAAGTAGGCTCACATGACTTTTTCCTAAACATAAATGGTCTTTCAAAAGATAAAATAAAGGAAGATCTTAGGGAATTTGCAGGGAATAAATGAAGAAAAAAGTTTTATTAGTCAACCCTTCTTCTAGGGACAGTAAAGGAATGAATGAAGCAACTATTTATCCTCCTTTGGGATTAGCGTACCTTGCTTCATATTTAAGAGAGAAGTCAACTATACATACTTATGAAATAAAGATTATTGATGCTAATGTACTAAATCTACCTAATGAAGAGATTATTAAGTCAGTAAGGAAATTCAATCCAGATGTAGTAGGAATACATACTAATATTGTACTAGGGAAAAATGCAGCAAAATTATCAAAGATGATTAAGACTATTTTCCCCCATATCCTAATTTGTCTGGGTGGAGCTTTAGCTTCTTCAAACCCTAAGGAAGTTCTTGATATGTCAAGCTCAGATATATCTATTGTTGGTGAGGGCGAGATTACGTTTCTGGAGATATGTGAAGGAAAAGAATTGAGTGGGATTAAGGGAATAGTATATTATAAGGGGGGTAAGGTCGTGTTTAATGCTCCAAGAAAGCTAATGGAAAACCTGGATGACTTACCCCATCCTGCTTTTGATTTATTACCTAACTTCAAGATATACCCATCAAGGGCAAGAAAGAAGCCTGTAGCGCCCATTATGACAAGTAGGGGCTGCCCATTTCAGTGCACTTTTTGCAATACAAAGATATTTGGGAAAGCTTATAGGCCACATACTCCAGAGTACATTATAAAGCAAATTGATATTCTGGTAAATAAATTTGGAGTCAAACAACTTGATATATTGGATGATAATTTTACTTTGAATATAGAGAGAGCAGAAAAAATATTAGATTTGATAATAGAGAGGGGATATAAGATCTTAATCAATCTTCAAAATGGTGTTAGAGCAGACAGGTTAACTGAAAACTTAGTCAAGAAAATGAGAAGAGCAGGAATATTTAAGACTGCAATAGGGGTAGAATCAGGTAATAAAGAAATTTTAAAATCTATCAAGAAATCATTAGACCTAAATGATGTTATTAGGGCGATTGCACTATTCAGAAAGTACAAGATTATAACAATGGGATATTTTATGATTGGATTTCCGGATGACACAAAAGAAACTATAAATGAGACTATAGATTTTGCAATTCGAGCTAATCCCACTTATGCAACTTTTTCAACGCTTGTCCCTTTGCAGGGCACGGAAATCTATGATCATTTAAAGGAAAATAATCTGTTACTCTCAGAAAAGCTTTGTTATGATTCGGGGTATTTCAGTTCAAAAGAAAATTTTAAAAGTGAGCACTTAACGCATGATGAATTATTATCATTAGAAAAGAAAGCATACTCAAGATTCAATTTTAGAATTTCAAAGGTTTTCGAAATGATATGTGGCATAAAATCGTTTAATGAATTTAAATGGCTAATAGTTGCCAGTATTTCTATATTGAGGAATATAATTCTGAAAAGTAATTAGGAGGTAAAAAAATAAAATGGATGAAAGATATGAAATTAAAAATCAAAATCTTGAAGAGGTGCATTGGTGGTTTATTACACGACAAGACATTTCTTATGACTTAATCAGTAAACTGAATAAGAATGCTAAAATTCTGGAAATAGGGTGTTCTGGTGGCCCATTGATTAAAATCTTGAATAAGAACGGATTTAAGAATGTTTATGGGCTGGACATAAGTAAAAGAGCTATTAACCTTTGTAAAAAAAGAGGCTTAGACAATGTTTTTGTCAGGGACGCAGTAAAGACAAAATTCAAAAATAAAGAATTTGATTTAATAATAGCATCTGATGTATTAGAACATATTAAGAATGATAAACTGGCCCTTGTTGAATGGAATAGGATATTAAAACCTGGTGGTAAGTTGATAGTTTTTGTTCCTGCTTTCAAATCTTTATGGAGCCCACATGATGAAACAAACTTCCATCAGAGGAGATATTCAAAATCTTCTTTAGTAAATCTCTTTAAAAAAGCAGATTTTAAGATTATTAAAAGCTCTTATTGGAACTTTAGCTTATTTCCAATCATTTGCACGGTAAAAATTTTACAACGTTCTTTTGTAAATAAAAAACAAAAAATCCCTAGCCAATTATTTGGGGTAAATCGAATAACAAATAAATTTCTCATAAGCTTGATAAAACTTGAAAACAAGTATCTTAAGAAATTCAATTTTCCATGGGGTATAAGTGTTTTTGTAGTTGGGGAGAAAAATTAGATTAATTGAAAAATGAACCTAATAAAGAGAATAATTCCTACGGTTTCCGGAATTATAACCGGAATATTCGCTTATAATTTCCAAACAGACAAAGGCTCATTAAGCTTTTTCTTGTTGCCCTTATTATTTTGCGTATTATTTAATTTTATATGGGTTATTTACAGTAGGATCATATCAAAAAAGAGCACTAAAATCTTAGAGAAAGATGCATTAACTTTTATCCCTTTTATTATCCTAATATTGTTTCCAATAAAATATCTAGCCAACTTTGATTCAAAATACATGCAATTTGGAGACTTGCCTTTAGTAATTTTACTTATATTCTCGATTTCAATATTTTTATTCTTGAAGGTATTATTTTATCCTGGCAATATAAAAGATTTAAGAAAAGGCAAATTAATCTATTTAATGATAATAACTTATTTTGTTCTGTTTTCTACATTATCAATACTTAAACATGAATCTTTTTTCTCAACAGCTCATGATTTAGGAGTTTATGACCAATCGGTGTGGGGCTATAGAAATTTGCATCTAACTGATTCTGTAGGAGGAACTCCCATACTAGCGGGGCATGTCCAACCAATCTTATTTATTATGAGCTTGTTTTATCTAATATACTCGAGCCCAATAACGCTCTTAGTTATACAAAGCTTTATGATTGCGTTAGGAGCTTTACCACTATATCTTCTTTCAATGCGAGTTTTAAAAAATAGGTTAGTTTCTCTTTCTATTTCAGCAGCATACCTTCTTTATCCCTCAATACAATTTGCAAACCTATTTGACTTTCACCCCCTTGTTTTAGCTGTACCGTTCATATTTTTTTCATTCTATTTTCTTGAAAAACGCAACTATAAAGCATTTATGATATCGTTATTCTTAGCTGGACTATGTAAAGAATATATTCCATTGATATTCTTACCCCTGGGGATATATATCTTCCTAAGCCACAAAAAGAAAGGTTTAGGGATGTTAATAGCATTAGTTGGAGTAGGGTGGTTTGTGATTAATGTTAAGCTTATTGTGCCAATTTTCTCAAGAGGCCACTATTTATCTATAGCTGCCAACAGTTACTTTGGGTCAAGCTTTTCAGAAATAATTAGAACAATTATCACACGACCAATATATGTAGCACAGTATCTTCTTGTGTTAAACAAACTGGCATTTCTTATTTTACTTTTAACGCCTGTAGTTCTTGGCGTATTTGCATTTTTAGCCCCTGAATTTCTGTTATTAGGTATAACTGAGATTGCAATAGTATTTCTTTATACCCCTAACTCTTTATCAGACATTGTTTATCATCACCAGGTATTACTAGTTTCGTTTATTATGATTGCTACAATATATGGTATTAGAAGGCTCAATAAATTTGTCAAAGCTAGGAAACTTATTCCGAAAAAGAATATTATGCCGGGGATAAGCATATTATTGCTATCTACAGCTTTTTTTGCAAATATGTCATATGGTCCTTTTGCCATACTTTACGATCTAGAAGATTTCAATCCATATAGTGAATATGCAAAAACCGGACATGAATTTCTTTCAATGATTCCAGAAGATGTCTCTGTTGCAGCTCCAAATTGGATCTTACCCCATTTAAGTCATAGGAAGAATGCATATACTCTTAAGGGTTTTATAAGAAAGGGGCACCTCTTTAAATCAGGTGAACTGGAATATCCACAATACATACTAGTGGACTTAAGTGAAGCTTTGATCGATCCTAAAAGAAGCGCGCTAAAAATAGACAGTAATATGTTAAATGACCTGTTCAATAACAAAGAATATGGTATCGCGGCAAGTGAAGGAACGTGGATTTTATTAGAACGGGGAGAGAATTATGAGATGAATTTATGTAAGATACTACCTTACCTTAATAAAGAGAACTACCCTTATCTGAAGATAAACTTGAATGATGAAGAATCTCTAAAAAAATGCTAACAAAAAAAATGAGAATAGGATTAGTGAGCCCTTTTCCACCTGAGAAGGATGGAATTGCGATATATTCAGACAATATCCTAAGAGGATTGGGTAAAGGCAAGAGGGAGATTGTATGTATTGGTAGAAAAGGAAGCAAAGTAGATTACATAGTTAACTTTAGATCACTCTTTTTGAAAGAAGAACTAGAGAAGATTATAATAAAGGAAAAATTAGATTTGGTCCATATACAATACGTTCCTACTTTGTTTGGCAAATATAACCTTAATTATAGCTTAATAAGAGCATTAAGTATTCCTATTCCGACAATTGTTACATTACATGAGGTTCACTATTCGACCAGCGGACTAAGAAATAAGGTTTTAGCACATATAGAGAAAGAAATTATAGAAAGAGCTGATAAGGCTATTGTTCATACGCCAAAACAGAAAGAATTCTTAGAAAAGAAGTATAAATCAAATAATATTGTTATGATGTATCATGGGATGCGATTAAATAGTATCCCTAAAAGGAAGAATAAAAAGAATATTCTTTGTTTTGGAATAATCTCAAGTGGTAAGGGGGTTCCTTACCTAATAAGGGCTATGAAGTACCTTCCAGGTTATAATTTAACTATTGCGGGAGGATTTGTTGATGAAAATGTTAAAAGAGATGTTCATCTAGCCATTAAAAATTCTAAATCCAAGATAGAAACAGATTTCAAGTGGATTGATGAAGAAAAAAAGGAAGAATACTACAAAAATGCAAATATTGTAGTATTGCCCCATACTTGGGCCCCTTACCAATCAGGAATACTTCATAATTCTGTTGCTTGGGGGCTCCCTGTTGTTGTGACTCGGGTGGGAGCTTTATATGAGATGGTTGATTTATTTAAGTTTGGAGAAGTTGTTAGATCAAAAGACCCTAAATCATTAGCAGAGGGGATAAGAAATGTTTTTAAAGAATGCAAGAGGTATAAGGTTGGAATCAACAAGTACCGGAATGTTGCTAACTGGAAGAAAATTGCAACAGAACATTTATCATTATACAAAGAAATCAAAAAGTAAAAACTATCTGAAAAATAAAAAATGGAATTACCGAAAACAAGTGCTGGAACATTGAGGGTTTGCTGGATTAAAGCATTAAAATTGCTAGAGAATATTAGATTAAAACCCCATGCTAAAATACTGGATGCAGGTAGTGGAGACGGTAGATTCTCAAAGATAATAAAATCAAAATTTCCTAAAAGTGATTTTCACTGTATAGATTTTAACCAAAAACTCCTAAATAAGATACCTAAACCATTCAAGAAAAAGAAAGTGAATCTAAACAAGAAAATTCCCTATAAAAATGAAACCTTTGATTTTGTCTTTACGGGCGGCGTTATAGAGTGTCTCTCGAACCATGAATTGTTCCTATCAGAACTCTACAGGATACTAAAGAAAGATGGAAAACTGCTGATCACAACATTCAATGTTGTAAACCTAAGCAATAGGGTAAAAGTATTATTTGGAAAAAATCCCACGCCAAAAGTAAGAAAAACCTTGTTTACACCAAAAGAGCTAAGAGATGATCTAAATAAGAATGGTTTTAATATAATTGCAACAAATAATTCAGGTATTCCCTTCCCGCACCATTTCCCAGCACCACACACTATAAAGAATATCTTCATAGGTTTAGATAAACTATTTCCAAATATTGCTGTTGAAATGTTGTTCTTATGTCAAAAGAAAGCAAAGAAAAAATGAGAATTACGCTTATCTATCCGGGATTCAAGGAAGATGCTTCTGGACTTTCAGAGCCATTAGGTATATTGTACATAGCTTCTGTTCTAAAGAAAGAAGGGCATAAAGTTGATTTTATTGATATGACTTTTAATACTGATCAAAATATTATTGAGAAGATTGTAAAAAATTCTGATTTAGTTGGGATGAGTTGTACTTCTTTATTATTTGATAGAGTTATTAAGTTTGTAAGGGATATAAAAGAGCTAAACAAGGATATGCCTTGTTTTCTTGGCGGGTCGCACGGAACGATAAATCCCGAAGATGTTCTAAAAGAAGGTTTTGATTATGTGATAATAGGAGAAGGAGAGAATACTGTAAAGAATTTAGCTGATGCTTTATCTGGAAAGATAGATATTGAATCTATTGACGGTTTAGCTTTTAAGAAAGAAGATAAAGTAGTGATAAAATCAAAGATGGACTTTATTGATAATCTTGATTCACTTCCTTTCCCTGCCAGAGAATTATGGGATTATGAAAGTTATTTTAAGACAGGAACAACAGAGATAGGTATTATAGCTACAAGAGGGTGCCCTTATAACTGCCTTTATTGTAAGCCTATGATTGATAAGCTGTTTGGCAATAAGGTAAGGAAAAGAAGCGCAAAGAATGTAGTTGAGGAGATTGAGAAAATTGACATAGGATATAAAGGATTATTTAAGGGTAAGGTAAAGTTATGGTTTAAGGATGATACATTAACTTTATGTGGTGTTTCTTGGTTCAGGGAATTCAAAAAGGAGCTTGCTGAGAGAGAATTGGAGATTGACTGGGGATGTCATACTAGGGTAGATAATGTTGATTTTGAGCTTCTTATGACTATGAAAGAAGCTGGTCTAAGCCACATATCATTTGGTGTAGAGAGCGGTTCACAAAAGATATTAAATTATTATAGGAAGGGTACAACAGTAGAGCAGGCTGTAAAGGCATTCGAGATATGCAGAAAACTTGGAATACAAACGTTTGCGTATTTTATGGTTGGTGCTCCAGTAGAAACAAGAGAAGACCTTGAGATGACTTATAAGCTTATCAAAAAGATAAAACCTGATGGATTAGATGTTTATACTACTGTCCCTTATCCTGGCAATGACTTATATGATTTACTTAAAGATAACAAGCAGCTGAGAGAACAGGATAATATTGATTATTATACTAAGAATTCAATGATAAAACTTCAGTATCTAACAGATATGGATTTAAATGAGTATAGAAGAAAGATTTATAGGCTAAACAATAGGCAGTTAATGTTAAGGTATTTTAAATCGTTTGAAAATTTTAAAAAACTAATCAAATATATTATAAACCGGCCAGGTTTTGTTATTAACTATCTGAGAAGATCTTTATAGAAAATGAACGTTTTACTTATTTATGCAAACGGAGTTTCAGAAGGGTATCTACCAATTGGAGTAGCTATGATTTCAGCTGTATTGAAGAAAGCTGGCCATAATGTTAAGGTATTTGATACTAGTTTCTATGAATCTGACAGAGTCACTAATAGAGAAGCCAGAGAGAAGTATCTTGAATATAGAAAAGTAAAAGGTGAAGTTTTCCAAAAAGAAAAGCACCCTATGGATGTAGACCTTAAAAGGATAGTAGAAGAGTTTGATCCTGGGTTAGTGGGCGTGAGCACTACGTCATCTGAATATCCTTTTATTCTACCGTTTATTAAAAAGTTAAAGAATGATTTTGATATACCTATGATCATTGGGGGAGTTCATCCAACTGTTTCACCTGAAGAGGTGATTAAGGAAGACTTTATTGATATGCTAGCTATAGGGGAAGCAGATGATGCTATTGTTGAACTATGCGACAAGATGGACAAAAAAGAGGATGTAACAAAGGTAAGAAATATATGGGTAAAAAAGGATGGAGAGATACATAAAAACCCCGTAAGGCCTCTTATTCAGGATTTAGATACTCTGCCATTTCCGGATTGGGATGCATTTGATGATCGGCAATTTATAAGGCCCTACCAAGGAAAGAATGTGGTTCAGGGATATTTTGCTTTAGGCAGAGGGTGCCCATATGCCTGCACTTATTGTGTTAACCAATATCTAAGAGACCTCAATAAGGGCAGCAAATATTACAGGTTTAAGAGTGTTGATTATATAATTAAAGAAATAGAAGCATTCAGAAAAAAGAAAAAGATGGACCATATACAATTTGTTGATGAGTGCTTACTTTCAATGCCTATTGAATACATTAAGAAGTTTGTAGGATATTTCAAAGATAGGGACATTAAGTTTTCGTTTTTCTTGCAGACAAGGCCAGAGACAATCACTCAGGAAAAGATAGATCTGTTAAAACAACTTGGCACTTTTGGTGTGGGAGTAGGAGTTGAAAGTGGAAATGATAGGATAAGAAGGGATATATGCAACAGGAGGGTGAGCAGAGAACAAATGATTAAATCTTTTGATTTAATGAGAAAGAATAATATCTTAATAGTTGCTTTTAGTATTATTGGATTTCCTGAAGAAACTAGAAAAGAGATTTTTGAAACCATAGAGCTGAATAAGAGATTAAAACCATCATCAACTGCAGTTAAGTTTTTAGATCCTTTTGATGGCACTGAAATAAAGAAGATGTGTGAAGAAAAAGGATATAAGATAAAGAGTGAGAAAGAGAAGGCTATGTATTATGAAGATCCCCTTGTTGTTATGCCTCAGATATCTGAAAAAGAGCTTAAGGGATTAAGAAAAACATTTGCATTATATGTAAAATTTCCGAAAATATTATGGCCGCTAATAAGGATTTGTGAGGGTGAGAATTATTTCTCAAATGTAATGTTTAAGTTATTTGGAAAAATATTCTGGATGAAATCAAGCTAAATAAAATGTTAGAATGTAAATAGAACTTCTTATTTAATTCCATTGGCAAACTCATTTAGAAGTTTTACACCCATTAAATACCTAGAAATAGGTTCTTTCTCAATACCATTATTCTTAAGATGAAATGGTGCGAGTGCACAAAAATGAATAGCTTCATTAAACAGTATCTGAAGCTCAGCATTTCTCTCCCCAGTATTCTCAACACAAATATCAACAAACTTCTTTCTTTTTTGATAGATTTTATCATACGTCTTAAGCGCCTTAATCTTTTTAGGCTCAAAAACTCCTACCTCAATTATATCTCCCCTAAATTTATACTCTAACTCAAATAATCCTCCATGTACAAAATCATATAGTCCATGAAACGAATGCCAGAACTTACCCAAATCATAAGCATAATCATACCCTTTCTTCTCCCCTCTAGGGTCAAGAAGAATAAATTTCTTAGGATTATTATTATCAACTAAAAAATTTCCAAAATGAAAATCACCATGTATCATATTAGTTTGCTTAGGAACTAATGTCTCAATAAGTTTCTTATTATTAGATAACTCATCTATTATTCCAGATATATTGCGATAACTTTTACCATCAATAATAACATTCTTTGCTCTAATGAAATCCTTTAATATATCTGATTTCTCAGATACTTGATTGTGCCTCTCTTTTACCCTAAGAAAAGTTCTTTTGATTAGATCACTGCTTGTTCCGGTTCCAATATTCTTAGAAAAAACTTCCTTAAACATAAAATCAAGCATATTCCCTATCACCTTAATGCAATACCCAGAATTAATCTCACCTTGGATTATGATTTCCCCCATATTCTTCAACGAATAAAATGGCATCTCATAAAATATTTTACCATCGCCAATATTATATGATTCTACTTTAGGAAAATGGGAATTATCATCTAAAGAAATAAGAAATTCTATCTCTTTTATAAGGGACTTGGACTTAGATTCTTTTCTTACTACTGTTTTCTTAACACCAGACTCAATCCTTGTAATCTTCCTTATTGATTGATTATAAGTTCCCCCACCCAAATCCTCAATTATTTCTTTATTCATAGAACTACTCAAAAAGTTTTTTTGCCTTTATGTAATCCTGAATTGTATTTATATTGGCGTATAACGTGGAAAAAGCCTCACTTTTTGCAATGTCTCTGCAATATTCAAAAACAAAATCATTTGCAAGCTTCACTCCAACAAGATATAATGCAATCGCTAATCTCTCTTTCTCATCATATTTTATATGAAAAGGCATAACAGAGCATAGATGAGACATCTCACTAAACTTAGTTCTCATCAGCCAATTCTTATCTTTCTTAATCTCAGGTATGCTGTTAAGTATCTTTGGAAATTCATCCTTGATCTTACTATAGACTGAAAAAAGTCTCTTATCAGTAAAAGACATATCAGCAATAAAATCTCCTCTATTGAACTTATATCCTAACTTAAATTGGCCTTCATGGATAAGGTCATATTTGCTGTTAAAAGAATGCCACAACTTACCTAGATCATAAGTATAGTTATACTTCTTATCAATCCCCCTAGGATCAAAAAGTATAAACTTTACCATGGGCATCTGGCTTATGTCCACTAAGAAATTATCGAAATGCAGATCTCCATGTACCATAGATGTAAAACTAGGCTTTAACTTCCTAAGTATGGACTTATCTTCTTCAATTAATTTGATTATTGTAGGAATATTATAGAATTTCTTTCCATTTATCACTATATGCCTGGAGTTTATTATCTTACCGAGAATCTTTGACTTCTGTGATGTCATCAAAAGCCTTTGTTTTATTCTATTTAGGTGTATTTTTTGAGTATAATCTTTAGTTTTATTCGAAACTCTCTTGTTATAGATCCTAGAGAACATAAAATCAATCATTATCTTGAGAAGATATAATGCAGTATCCGCACTTAAGGATTTATCAACCAATAATGTCCTAAGTGTTGGAAGATGATAATACTGGAATTCTACCCATGCTTTCTTGCTTTTTGTATCATATCCTATCATCTCTGGAAAATAAGGCTTAAGGTCATTAGGTAAATTTCTTATCCATTTTATCTCATCTATTAATTTTGCTCTTCCCTCTACTGCTTCTTTTCTGACAACATAAGCTGTCTTTTTCATGAGCTTACTTATGACCTTTGTACTGGCAAATGACCCTCCAACTAAAGGCTTAAGGTCTAAGACCTCACCTATATTTGCCTGTATGCTTTCCATATGCTTCCCGTAAACATTGTATTTTTTCAGATTCTTATCTACTACCTCAGTATACTCCCTAAACTGGCTCTTCCTTTGCTTAAGTTTATTCCTAAGCACCTTGTATAGATTAGTATCTACTTTCATAAAACCAGTGTATATATCATTAGATTTTATCTTCCTGCCAATTCCTTTAACCTTATTTTCCTTCATCAGAATACGAGTTGTGATAATATCAGATTTTCCCCTGCCTACAAGAAGAAGATTCTTATGTCTGCTGTTAACAATAGTTTTTATAATACTCTTCTCAAAGATAGTGTCACCATCCATGATTATTGTAGGAGAAGGCTCAAAATAATTCAAAGCCAAAAACAGGCTGCTAGAACTTGGAGTTTCTAGATTTATAGGGTTAACTATTACATTCTTAGTAAGTTTCCTAATCAAATTTCTGTTCCTTTGATTCCAGCAATTTCCTTCCTTACCCACAACTACTACAATATCCTTAATACCGCACTTCTTCAATATCGCTATCTGCCTCTCAAGTAAAGTTTCCCCACCTATCTTCATCATACATGTGGGTATTAAGCTTAGAGAGAGGAATGAAGCAATACCCACATGTATGAT
>JAYEIZ010000030.1:0-5174 GCA_034660355.1 Nanobdellota archaeon | reverse complement strand
TTTTTTCCTCCGCCATTACTGGCAAAAGAAAGAAATAGACTATTTGTTTTTAATTTTCAGAAATGATTTCAAAATTATGTCACAAGGTTTAATCTAAAGGGTGTGACAGAGTTTTGAAATCGCACAGAATAAACAATCAGCGAAAAACTTATAAACAGGATATTAGTTCTTTTGAGTTATGCCCTAGTAGCTTAGACATGCTACGCATGGAGCAATAGGTGGAGCGTGCGACTGTTAATTTATCAACAGTCATCGCAAGGTCATCAGTTCGAGTCTGATCTAGGGCGTTTTTTCTTTTTTCATCAATAAAGTTTATAAACAGATTTAGTTTTCTGAGAATCTATGGCTCCGTGGCTCAGTCTGGATAGAGCGCTCGACTGATATCTCAGCTTCGCTGAGGCTCTAGGAAAGCGAAGCTTTGCCAGAGATCGAGTGGTCCCGTGTTCAAATTGTTTGAAGGTTCAATGCCTTCGGCATTGAAAGTCACGGCGGAGCCATTTTACTTAAAATCTACTAGATTTTATCGAGAAATTCGTAGGAAGAAGTGATAACATAATCTTGGTTTTAACTACCATAAAGTTTATATATGAGTTGTGTATTAAATAATAATAACATTTTATTTATTTTGTACTATGAACTATAGAGAGGAGGGGATTTATGATGAAAAAGTTATTAATTTTAGGGGTGATTGTAGTATTTCTTTTGGGCGGTTGTGAAGAACTGAAAGAACTTTATGGTATACAACCAGTTGGAGAAGAAGAATATGTGCCTCTTGAGGATATTCAGGTTGAAGAAGAATTCGAAGAGATAACAGATTTACCTCCTCAGGTTCCTGAAGATGAAGTTTTGGAAGTAGAAGAACTCGAAGAATTAGATGAACTTGAAGAACTAGAAGAAGTCGAGGGAGTAGAAGAACTAGAAGAAATTGAGGAAATAGTTGAAGATGAGATTGAAGAAATTTCTGAAGAAGAAATAACTGAGGAAGTAGAAGAAGAGCTGGTTGAAGAAAAACCAAAGAAAGATCTAAAAGTTCTTATTGTTGAGGAAACAGAGATGGTTTCTTTGAATCCAAAAGCAGCTGATCCTGATGCTGATCAATTAAGTTTTACTTATACAACTCCCTTAGGTGTAGATGGGAAATGGGAAACAGGTTACGGAGATGCTGGTGAATATACTGTTATTGTAACAGCATCAGATGGCGAATTGAGTGCAACTAAGGAAATTCTGATTATTGTAAACAAGAAAGAAGAGATTCCTGTAATAGATGAAGCTGCGCCTATGGAGAAAGAACTGGAGACCAAAGAAAACTCTAAGTTGTCATTTGGTGTACAGGCTTCTGATCTGAATGAAGATGTTCTAACATTCACATGGACCATAGATGACGAAGAAGTTTCTACAGAAGGAAATAGTTATGTGTATGATGTTGATTATAATGCAGCTGGTGAGCATGTTGTTGGGGTTATTGTGTCAGATGGCGTAAATGACGTTAGTGAAGAATGGGGAGTAGTTGTAGAGAATGTTAATAGGAAACCTATTCTAGATGCTATATCACCTATAAGTGTTAAAGAAACAGGGATAGTAGTTATAGAGCCAAGGGCAGTAGACTCTGATGATGATGAACTAGTGTTTAGTATAGACAACGCAGGATTTGGACAAATGGATGGTAAGTTTGAATGGGAGACTACTTATGATGATGCTGGTGAGTACGATATTACATTAACTGTTAGTGATGGGGAGGACGAAGTTAGCCAATCTGTTAAAGTGATGGTTGAGAACGTCAATAGGCCCCCAGTTTTCGAGGACATCACTTTAGGATAATTTTTTTTATTTTAATTTTTTTATTGATATACTTGTTGGAGGGGGGGTGCATTGAGAAAAAAGATATGGGTGATTTTGGTAATATTGATTCTTTCTATTAGTTTAGTAAGTGCAATTAAGACTTTTAGGGTTGATGAAACAGAACTTGTTTCTTTAATGCCTACTGCTGTTGATGAAGATGAAGATCAATTGTCTTATAGTTTTACTTCTCCTCTTGATGAACATGGCCAGTGGCAGACAACTTACGGGGATATGGGGGAGTATGAGGTTAAGGTAACAGTATCTGATGGTGAATCAAATACTTCAGAAGATGTTCTTTTAGTTGTGAATAAGAAGAATGTTGCTCCAACCATCGATTCTTTCCTGCCAGAGGAGCCTGATTTAGACATAGATGAGGGTGAAGAGATATATTTTATCGTAACTGCTTCTGATCTTAATAGGGATTCTTTAGAGTATATCTGGGAATTTGATAATAATGTAATTTCTGAGAAAGAAGAGTATATCTATAATGCAGATTACTGGGATGAAGGTGTGCATAATGTTAAGGTAGTAGTGCTAGATGGTGAGAAAGAAGATAGCAAGGAATGGACTGTTAAGGTTAATGATGTAGATAGGGCTGCTTTGTTAGATGGCATTAAAAATGTAGTGGTGAATGAGGAAGAAACTGTACAATTTATTCTACCCGATTTTGAAAAGTACAATCTTGAGTATGCTATATCAGAGCCAATAGGCAATGATAATGTCTGGGAAACTAATTATGATGATTCAGGTGTATATTATGTTGAGATTACCCTAGAAGATAGAAGATTTAGTGCTTCTACAATGATTCAGGTGGAGGTTGTTAATGTAGATAGGCCTGCTGTTTTTGAGCCATTAGCTGCTGTATGGATGAAAGAAAACCAAAAGGCCGCTATTGAGATTAAAGCTATGGACCCTGATGGTGATGATATTGAGTTTGTTGGTGAGAACTTACCTGAGGGCGCTACTTTAGTTGGGAATCAATTTGAATGGGTTACTAATTATGATACTATTAAGAAAGATAATATTGTTGAATTTGTGCTGGATAAGTTCCATCTTTTGTATAAGCCATTTAAGGTTACTTTTGTTGCTAAGAGCGGGAACTTTGAGGTTAGAGAAGACGTATGGATAATGGTAAGGGACTCAAATAGGGCGCCGACATTGAATGATATATCTATCATAACTGTTAATGAAGGCGAAGAGGTTGTTATAGGACCAGAAGCTAATGATCCTGATGGTGATAAGCTAGTTTATTTCTATTCAGGATGGATGAATGCTGCTACCTATGAAACAGATTATGATGATGCTGGAACTTATAGGGTTAGAGTAAGAGCTTCTGATGGTTTTTTAAGTGATGAGAAGTATGTTACTGTAATAGTTGAGGATGTAAATAGGGGTCCTTTGTTAGAAGATATCTTTCCTATTACTGTTAATGAAGGGGAAGAGGTTGTTATAGAGTTAGAGGCTAATGACCCAGATGGAGATTTAGTTCTTATTGCAGTGGGTAACATGTCTATAGATTATGAGTTTGAGAATAATATATTCAGTTGGGTTACAGATCATGATACTGTATTTGGGGATTCTGAGGTTTTTACAGTGATTTTTATGGCGAGTGATGCTTATTCTGAAGCTATTAATCAGGTGAATATAACAGTTAATAATGTAAATAGGATGCCAGAGATAATATCTGCTACTCCCTTGGAAACGGCTACAGTTTCTGCAGGTGAGAAGGTAAGGTTTGAACTAAATGTTGAAGATTTGGATGGAGATGAATTAAGTTATAAGTGGAAATTTGGCTTGTTTGAAGAGTATGTAGGAGATAAGGGCATTGTTAGAACTTTTACAAACAAAGGTACTAAGAAAATAGAGGTTGTTGTTAGTGATGGTTTAGAAGAGATTTCTTATAGATGGGATTTAAGGGTTGTTTAAGTTGTATATTGATTAAACGCCAAAGTTTATAAATCATGTTTGCTTCTTTGGTTTTATGCATAAGGTTAATGTTTCTCTGGCAACAGATAATCCTGCTTTGAATTTAGCTTTAGATACTATCAAGATTGGGAAACAGGCATTGGTTTTTGCAAATACTAAGAGGAGTGCAGAGAAGGCGGCTGAGGATATCAGCAAAAAGGTGAAAACAAAAGATAGGGAATTAATTAGTTTGTCTGAAGATGTTTTGAAGAGCCTCTCCAAGGCTACAAAACAATGTGAAAGATTGAGTTTTTGTGTTAAGAAAGGGATAGCATTTCATCATGCTGGCTTAACTGCAAAGCAGAAAGAGCTGATTGAAGATAATTTTCGTTCTGGAGTTATAAAGGTGATATGTTGTACGCCAACTCTTGCTTATGGGCTTTCGATTCCAGCATTCAGGGTTATTGTGAAGGATTTACGTCGTTATGGCCCTAGAGGTTTAACATTCATCCCAGTTCTAGAGTATTTACAGATGGCTGGAAGAGCTGGCAGGCCAGAGTATAATGATAATTATGGGGAAGCTATTGTGATTGCAGGTACAGAGCCTGATAAGAAAAAGATCTATGAGAAGTATGTTTTGGGTGAGCCTGAAGATATTCAGTCTAAGTTAGCTGTAGAGCCGGTACTTCGCACTTATGTTTTGAGTTTAATCGCTTCTAATTTTGTCAATACCAAGAAAGAGATATATGGCTTCTTTGCCAGAACATTTTGGGCTTTCCAGTTTGCAGATACGTATGAACTGCATCAAAAGATTGAAAAGATGCTAGGGCTTTTAGATGAGTGGGAGTTTTTGAGAAGCACTAAAGATGACTTTGTTTCTGCTGATGAAATGGAAAACGAGAGTTATAAATCAACTTTATTGGGTAAGAGGGTTGCAGAGTTGTATATCGATCCATTAACAGCACATAACTTTATTGAATGTTTAAGAAAAGCAACTGGCAAGAATGTGAATGCCTTTTCTTTCCTACATATGATTTCAACTAGTATAGAGCTTAGACCTCTTTTAAGGGTTAAAACAAAAGAGTATGATAAGATCCAGGATGAGTTAGTCAAGTATGATGGATTTTTATTGGAAAATGAGCCTAGTTTGTATGAGGCAGAATATAGCGAGTTCTTGAATTCAATAAAGACAGCATCTTTTTTTAATGAATGGATTGACGAAAAGGACGAAGAGTATTTGCTTGAGACATATGACATTCGGCCAGGAGAGATAAAGGTTAAGATTGATATTGCTGATTGGCTTATTTATACATCTGAAGAATTAGCGAGAATATTGAAGTTTCAACCTTTGCTTAAAGAGTTGGTTAAGTTAAGGATTAGGTTGAAGAATGGTGTTAGGGAAGAACTTATTCCTTTATTACGGAGATCGG
>JAYEIZ010000029.1:0-5221 GCA_034660355.1 Nanobdellota archaeon | reverse complement strand
TTTTTCCTCCGCCATTACTGGCAAAAGAAAGAAATAGACTATTTGTTTTTAATTTTCAGAAATGATTTCAAAATTATGTCACAAGGTTTAATCTAAAGGGTGTGACAGAGTTTTGAAATCGCACACAAGACCAGGGGGATGGAAACCATTAAATAACCCATGTTTTTTCTACCTTAGAATGGAAATGGATACAGCAACATATGAGGGTGCTCATCAAACAAGTATCTTAGACCTTATTGGTGAATTTCCAGGTAAAGAAGATGAAATAGAAAGACTATATCTAGGTCAAAGAACACTATTAGAAATGGATGCAAAAATAAAAGATTTTCTGCCTATCTTTACTTATCAAATAGTAAGGCATATTTTAATGGCTAGATATGTAAAAGGTTATTTGGAAGAGAAGGTTCAGGAGATAGAAGAAAAATTTGTTCCTAAGCCCCAGCGTTAATTGAATATAACGTCGCGAATCCCTGTTAATTCCTTTTCCAGTTACGAGCAAACATTTCTATTTTAATCATCAAGCTAAAGTATCATGTTCTTTCTAGTAACACATTCAGTTACAGAATTAATATGTTTGCGGAGTTCTGGAAAACTGCGACCGCAGGGAGACTATATTTTAGGGAATTCTCTCCAATCCAGCTCAAAGAGCCTTCAAGGAAATACATCAAGGGCAAGAAGTGTGTTTATCAGATGAGGCAAAGCCTTCATATCAAAACAAAGTATCAAGGGGCAAGAAAACTCTGTAGTATTATTATTTACGTGTTGATATCATTCATTAATTCTTAGAGCATTTCTTACATATTCCTCTAACTTCAATCTGGAAGCTAGTTATTGATCCAGGAATCTTGTCTTTCAAAAAATCCAATGAATTAATATCAAAATGTATTACTTTCCCAGTTTCTTCACAAACAAAATGACAATGGCTCTTTTTTTCTTTTGAATAAATTAGCTTGTTATCACAAATATAGGAGTAAACATGCCCTAGTTTTCTTAATCTTTTAAGAAATCTATATATTGTTGCTAAACCTATTTTATTATCCATTTTTTTAACTTGATCATAAAGCTCTTCAGCAGTAAAAAAAGTAATGAATTTATCCATCTCTTTTTGGATTAGTTCTTTTTGTTTGGTATTTCTTGTTTTCATGCTTATTGAGAATAAGAGTCAGTAACGTTTATAAAGATTGTTATTATCTGTAATATAGGGTGATATTCATGAAAATAAAATATACAATATTAATAGGAATTTTGATATTAACTGTATATCTAGCAGGATGTCAACAAGGAACGATTACACAAAGTCAAGATAAATTAAATGTGATTGTTAGCATTCTGCCGCAAAAGGCGTTTATAAAAGCAGTTGGTGGAGACCATGTTAATGTAAATGAATTAATTCCGCCTGGTGGAAGCCCTACAACGTATGAGCCAAAACCAAGCGACTTAGTAAATGTAGAAAAGGCGGATATTTACTTTAGAGTAGGTCATATTCCATTTGAGAAGTCTCATGCTGATAAATTTGCAGGTCTGAATCCAAACATGAAGATAGTAGATACTTCAGTAAACGTAGAATTAAGATATTTTGGAGAACATGAAGAGCACACTCATGAAGCAGTTGACCCACACATTTGGCTTTCCCCACTACAATTGAAAAAACAGGTTGAGGTTATTGCAGATGCACTCTCAGAAATAGATTCAGATAATTCAGCTGAGTATATGAAAAATACCGAGAATTTCAAGAAAGAACTGGATGATTTGCATAATGAATTGAAGTTAAAATTCGGGGAATTAAAGACAGATAAGCTTATGGTCTTTCATCCAGCATGGGGTTATTTTGCAGATGAATATGGCTTAGAGCAAATAGCAATAGAACAAGACGGAAAAGAGCCGACAGCAAAACAGTTGCAATATTTAGTAGATCAAGCAAGGGAAGAAAATATCAAAGTTATTTTTGTCCAGTCACAATTCACAGAAGAAATTGCTGAGTCTATCGCAGATGAGATTGATGCTGTAGTCATTTCCATAAATCCTCTGTCCGATGATTACATAAATAATCTTAGAAATGTAGCAACAACAATCACAGAACATTTAAATAAATAATTTCATCTGTTGATTAGTATGGAAAGAAAAGAGATAATCAAATTAGAGAACATATCATTCAGCTACAATAATATAGAATTTCTTAAAAATATTAATCTTTCAATATATGGAGATGATTTTTTGGGGATAATCGGACCGAATGGCGGTGGCAAAACAACCCTCTTAAAATTAATTCTTGGGTTATTGAAGCCGAAAAAAGGAAAAATATCTGTTTTTGGTGATACTCCTAAAGCGAGTAGAGAATCAATAGGTTATCTTTCTCAATTCAAAGATATTGATTTTGATTTTCCGATAACTGCTTTTGAGATTGTGATTCTAAGCAGAGTAGGAAAAAGTATGTTTAAAAGATATAACAAAAAGGATAGGGGGGCAGCCGAAAATGCACTTAAGAAATTAGGAATCTGGAATTTAAGGGATAAAAAACTTAATGGGCTTTCAGGAGGAGAAAAGCAGAGAGTATTTGTTGCGAGAGCATTGGCTAATGATCCTAAGATTCTTTTGTTAGACGAACCAATGTCAAATCTGGATATTCATATTCAAGAGGAATTCTATAAAATATTGAAAGAGCTAAATAAAAAAATTGCTATTGTTATTGTTGACCATGATCTAGAGATGGTTTCAAAATATGCAAAAGAGGTTATTTGTGTCAACAAATGCAACACCCATGCAATAAGATATCATGAAGCTGATAAAATCAAGATGAAGGAGATGTACCATGCTTGAAGTTCTTCAATACCAATTTTTTCAGAATGCTTTGATTATTGCAATACTTGCATCACTCGCAGCAGGGATAATCGGAACTTATATTGTAGTTAAGAGAATGTCTTTAATTTCAGGAAGCATAGCCCATGCTGCATTTGGAGGATTGGGAATAAGCTATTTTCTAAATGCAAATCCTCTTATTGGGGGCGTAATATTTAGTTTGATTTCTGCTGTTAGTATTGCTGTTTTTAAGAAAAAAGCAGGTAATCGGCTTGATACTTTGCTTAGCTTTCTATGGGCTACCGGAATGGCCATAGGATTAGTGTTTATTTTTTTGACTCCAGGCTATGCAACAGACCTATTTACTTATCTATTTGGGAATATTCTGCTTGTTTCAAAGATTGATCTTATAATGATCTTGGTATTAGATGTTGTTATTTTAGCTACTGTATTCTTGATGTTTAATTCATTTCTTTCAGTTACATTTGATGAGGAATACTCTGAAACAAGGAATATGCCAGTTACTATTGTGAATATGATTTTGTTTGGATTGATAGCATTGACAATTGTTGCAACTATTAGAGTTGTTGGAGTGGTTTTGATGATAGCTATTCTAACCATTCCTGCTGCAACTGCTCAGCTTTTCCATAAGACTGTTAAAAAAATCATGATAACTTCTTCAATAATCACTTTGTTTGCGACTATTATTGGTTTATATACTTCTTATTATCTTGACTTTGCTACTGGACCAATAATTGTTCTAATGATATCTTTTATTTATATTACATCTATATTCTTATCCAAGTTATGTGTGCCCTATTCTAATTAAGTTCCCCCTCCTTATTAGATGAGTTTTCTTGCCCCATTAAACAACCTTATTGTTTATCATCCAGTTAAAGAATAAAAAATCTACATTAGTTTATGATATCAAATAACACTTCTTGCCCCTTCCATTTTTTGAGAGAATTCCCTTTTTACCGTATAGAAACTTAAATTTAATTGTAACTAACTGGCGATATAATAAAGTCAGGAAAAAAGTTCCTCCTATACGTTTTATAGATAGGTATACTCTCAATTTCCTTTATCAATAACGCAAATCTCTCTCTTATCTCCATTTGTATCTTTCTGAATTCAGATGAATCCTTTGTTTCTATCTCTATCTCAATACCCCATTCTCCTAATGTTTTTACAATATTTACCACATTTGGATATGCCCTCAAATAACTAATGAATTCATCTTCTATCTTAGAAGGCACATTATGGTAGCTGATAAGAAGTATATTAGGAGTATAGCCTATCTTTCTTACATCCAAGAATGGCTTAAACCCCTTAATGATTTTTCGCTCATATAGTTTTTTCATTCTCTTAATTATTGTTTTAGGGGTTAGAGACAACACATCCGCAATCTTAACTGAACTGGCTCGTGCATTCTCACTTAATTTACTAATAATCTTTAGATCCATTTGTTCAACATTCACAGGTTTTTTATCCCCTCCGACAACCATTTCCTTAAACTCTTTTGGGCCATCATAAAGATACTTCCTTCCAAACTTCCTTATAACAACCGTGGTAAGCACAGTATGATCCCTTAGCTGATGGGGAAACTTCTCCATAAGCTCTCTTAATACCTTATTGAAGTGAGAAGGAGTGTATGCAAAAAAGGTACACACTAAATCATATCTCCCTCCGCATGTTGCCACCCACGAAGTATGAGGATTCGATTTAAGGTCTTCAATCAGTTCATGAAATCGCTCTTCTCCAACATATGTTACCTTAAAATAAACACGAAAGCTTAACACATCCAATTTTGAATAATCAATAATAGTATAAAATCCATTTATCATTCCTCTTTCAATTAATGAACTCACAGAGTAGCTTACATTCTGTTGGCTCTTACGAATCTTCTTAGCTATCTTAGAAAAGGGAGTTCTTGAATCTAATTCTAATTTCCCCAATATTCGTTTCTCACCCGTTGTTAATTTATGCTTATTATTAGCCATATATTGGTAATATTTTACTCTTACTATAAAAACATTACGTTTTCACAAAATAAAGTACGATAAGACTAATATATTCACCTATATTCCTGGTATATGTAAAAATATATGAAAAATTTATAAATAATATATAAAAATGAAATACTATCAGGGAATTGAGGAACCATGGAAATTATTTAATTCTACTGAGGAGAACTGGAGAGATCCGAAATGGCAAAGAGATAATGCTATAGAAGACCCCAGTACCTTGGCAAAATTTATTCATCTTACTATAAATCAAGTTAAGATGATGGATACTGCAATAAGAAAGGGTAAACCTATGCGTTTATTGCCCTATACAATTTCTTTAATGGAAGATAATCCTACTAATGTAGACAGTGAAGGTAAATCTATTGATGATTCTGTTAATTCAATCTTTGTTGAAGCAG
>JAYEIZ010000028.1:0-5243 GCA_034660355.1 Nanobdellota archaeon | reverse complement strand
GGCGTAAATGCTTTACCGCAATTTAGGCACTGCATGACTTTCGTTAAGCCGTGTTTGGTTTTTCTTGTATGATGTTGTTTGGTATTTGTTGATTTGCAATGCGGACAAGAGAACATATGATCACCTCAAAAAGATTTATGGAAGAGGTAGTTAATATAAGTTATGGAGATTAAACGGTATCCGTTTTTCAGGTGTTATAATCAAACCATAAGCTTTATATATCTCTCTGAATTCCAAAAATAGAGAAAATACAGTCTCTAAATCAGATAAAGAGGAAAAATAGGTGATATTTATGTCTAAAAAACTATTACCCTTAGCTGCTATGGAAAAAATCATAAAGAAAGTTGGGGGACAGGATATCAGAGTTTCTGACAAGGCTAAGGTTGCTCTAAAGGCAGTAATAGAGGAGAGAGCAGAAGAGATAGCAGAGAAAGCTTGGAGATTTGCGACTCATACTGGAAGAAAAACAGTAAAAGAAGGAGATATTAAGTTAGCGGTAAAGCAGTGAGGTTAGAATGACAACAAAACCAGTTCATGTAGGATCATTAAAAAAAGGGAATTATTGCGTAATAGAAGGTGCAGCTTGTGTTGTGAGTGACACTCAGGTTTCAAGGCCAGGAAAGCACGGCCATGCTAAAGTTAGGTTGACAGCAAGCGGTATAGTTGATGGTAAAAAGAGAGTTGTTGTTATGCCAGGTCATGATAATATTGATGCTCCAATAATTGAAAAAAAGATAGCTCAAGTGTTATCTATTGGCGGAGATGTAGCAAATGTTATGGATAGTGAAACATACGAAACATTCGACCTAAACATTCCAGAAGAATTAAAGGAACAAGTAGTAGAAGGAGCTAATGTTCAATATTGGATAATACTTAATGATAAAGTTATGAAAACAGTTCAAAGTAGTTAAAATATGAGGTTCAAATGGTAAAATTCCCAGAAGCAGAAATAAGAAAATTTAGAAATGTCTTTGTTTGCAAGAACTGCAAACAGAAGTTAAGAGCCCCAAACCTGAAGGTTCTAGCTGGTAAATTAACATGTAAGACATGTGGCGGACATGCATTTAGGCCAGTAAGGAAGAAATAAGGATGCTTGCTAGTATTTTTTAGCAACATTTAAAAACATCTATTCTTATTTTTTAAAAAATGAAAAGAAAAAAGAATATTTTCAAATATTCTATGTTGATGAGTTTCTTATTTGGAGCAACTTATTTTTTCTCAAAAGAGTATATAGTCTTTGATGCTGTTAGTGGGCTAATCTTTGTTGTTATTATCGCGCTTTTAGTTTTGAAGAATAGAAAGAAGCTATCTTTTCAGAAACTTATTTGGCCAGTGATATATGCCGTCTTGTGGAGAACAAAGTTTGGCCTAAAGTTTATGGATAAGGTTGCTAATAAATATAGGGAGTTTATCAAGTTACTCGGGTATTCGTTCATTGGTTTTGCTTTCTTGGGGATGATATTGATTTCTATTAATTTTATTTTCTTGTTGTTTAACCTTATAATAAAACCTAAAGAAGCTTCACAAGGAGTTTCTTTGGTTTTGCCCTTAACTAATATACCTGGTATTGGTTATTTGTTCTTTTGGCATTTTATTCTAAGCATATTCATAATTGCCCTGATACATGAGTTTGCACATGGTATAATGGCAAGAGCACATAAAGTGCCAATTAAGGCTTCAGGTCTGGGGGTTTTTAGTCTAATACTTCCAATATTTCCAGTAGCATTTGTCGAGCCTGATGAAAAAAAGCTAGAGAAAGAGAAGGATGTTGTCCAGTATTCTGTTTTTGCTGCTGGCCCAATGGCCAATATACTACTTGCTTTCATAATCTTAATGGCGTTGCCTTATGTTGCAAATCCATTTCAGTTATCGCCTTTTGAAGGCACTATAACTGAACCAATAGGGATATCCTACACTGAAGTTACTCCAGGCTATGGCGCTGAAGAGGTTGGTATGCTTCCAGGAGCAGTTATTAATGGTGTAAATGGGAAAGAAGCTTTAGATTATGAGTCTTTTTCAAAAGAGTTAGGAGACTTGAAACCTGATGATGAAGTTATAATAAATACATTAGATGACACTTACACTATAAAAGCAAAGGCCTCTTCGGATGATGCATCTAGGGGGCTTATTGGAATTCAAAGCATTAAGAATGAAAGAAGAGTAAAGAATGAATTTGAAAGTATTAAGATGCCGTATTATTGGTTAAGGTCTTTCATAAGATGGCTGTTTTATCTTAATTTCTTTATCGGAATAATAAATCTATTGCCTTTGATGATAACTGATGGTGGAAGGATGTTAAAAGTAGCGTTAGAAAGGACAATAACAGATAAGAAGAAAGCCAATAAGGTTTGGGTTTATATCGGGCTTGTTTTTATCTTTACATTATTGTTTGCTTTGTTATTGAGATATGGATTAAGTATCTTCTCTTTTATAGGGGTAGGATAATTATTTTGCTTCTTTTATGAAATTTTCGTAATCCTGAGCAGACATTAAGGCATTTACTTCATCTTTATTCTCTATTTTTAATTTAACTACCCACCCTTTGCCATATGGGTCTTTGTTTATTGTTTCTGGTGTGTTGTTTAGATCTCCATTTACCTCAATGACTTCTCCAGAAGCAGGACTAAAGACATCGGAAACTGATTTTACGCTTTCAATCACAGCTAAGGACTTGTTTTGCTCTACTTTTTTTCCTTTTTCTGGTAAATCAACAAAAACAATATCTGTCAATTGTTTTTGGGCAAAATCAGTAACACCAACTATGCCAATATTGTCTTCTATCTTAATCCATTGGTGCTCTTTTGTGTATTTTAGATTGTTTGGGATTTCAGTCATTTTTATTATCTCTAAAAATAATGCTAAGCTGTTTCTGAGGAACCGTTCTTCCTATCTATGAATTCTTTAACTCTTAGATCGCCAGTTGGCTGTGCTTCTTTGCCTAAGGAATAATATATCTTTTCAACTTCGTTTCCCCAGGAGAAATTTCCGTTTTCTCTTATTACTTTGTTAACCCTGAATTCACCTAACTCTGCCCCTTTCTTTAGATGATAGTAGATAACTCTCATCGTTACTGGAGAAAATATTCCCTTATACTGCTTGTAGATATCATAGCCGTAGCCTTCTTTGAGAAAAAAGAGAAGTTCTATTATATTCTGCCTTATTTGTGATTTAACTGGTCTCCCCCTCGCCATAAAACAGGTAAGTTCTTAAGGTTTAAATATCTTTTGTAATTATTTTTTTGAAGTGAAAATGAAGAAAAGAAAAGTTTATAAATTATAAGAAATATTATATTACTATGGCTCTTAAGGTATCTAAGCTGAAAAAAACAATATTAGGTATAGCGATTGCTATTTTGTTAGCTTTCTTTTGGGGGCATGCTACTATCACTGTTTATGAAGAGCCTGAGCTTGAAGACTTTTGTAAAGATATTAAACGTGATATTACAGTAGAGTCATGTGATGACTATGAATATGAACCAATAGAATCAAGAGAGTATATAAGGCCAATGCCTGTGGGAAAAGAAGGCTATTGTCATTGTTATGAAATGGATAAAGAGGGGACATTAGGATGTAGCGCACTTAACCCAAAATATGATGAATGTTCAGAACAGTATAGAGAAGTTGAAGAGAAACACGAAAGGCATTCATTTATGATATTAGTGGTACTAGGATTAATCTCTATATTGGTAGGGGGCGTGTTCCTTAAAAGAGAAGCTGTTGGCTCTGGTATTATGGGCGGCGGTGTTTTAACTATAATCTATGCTTCAATGAGATATTGGGATTCAATACAGGATTATGGAAGGTTGTTGATACTAGGTATTGCTATAGTAGTGCTTGTCTGGGTGGGATATAAAAAACTAAAGGATTAAATATTCTCTTGTTTTTCTTCTTATTATGAAATATGTTTTTTTATTATCTAAAGAAGATATTAAGTTAGCGAAAGAAGAGGCATTATCTCTATTGGATGTTAGAAGATCTAGATTAGTTCATAATCTGTTGTTTTTAGATTTAGACAATATTGAATTATCAAATAGATTAGCATATACAAGAAAAGTTTACCAGTTTCTATTTGAAACCAATAAAAAAGATTTAATAAAAAAGATAAAAGACTTTGATTGGGAATCTGTTTATAAGAGAGATTTTAGTGTTAGAGTGCATAAATTAGAAGAAGATTCTGGGAATATACCTAAGGAAAGAGATCTGGCAGCTTATATCTGGAGAAAACTTAAGAAACCTAAAGTTAACTTAAGCAATCCGAAAACAAGAGTAGTATTTCTGATAGGGAAGAATAAGGTTTATGCATTAAAGCTGGTAATTGCGCTTACCCATACATTTGAATCAAGGAAAGCGCATAAAAGACCCAAGCTGCATCCTTCTGCTATGAATCCTAAGTTGGCTAGATGCATAGTTAATTTAACAGGTGCCAGAAAGGAAGTGATGGATCCTTTTTGTGGTGCAGGAGGCATATTAATAGAAGCAGGTTTAATGGGAATTAAACCAATAGGATGTGATCTATATAAGGAGATGGTAGATAGAGCAAAGATAAATCTAGATTACTACAAGATTAAAGGTTATAAGTTAGTAAATCAAGATGCCCTTAATATAAAGAGAAAATATGATTATGTTGTAACTGACCTCCCATATGGTTTAAATACATCTATATGGGTTAAAACCAATAATAAAAATAAAAAAATATCATTGAAACAAACAGATAATAATCAAAGAATCAAGAATTTAGAGGATTTTTACTTGAAATTTTTGAAAAATCTTAGGAAGATTATGGGAAAGAAAGGAGTAGTTATATCTCCGCATTATGTTGACTATAGGAAATTAGTAAAGAAAGCTGGATTTACGCTTGAGAAAGAGTTTTCCCAATATATACATGGAAGCTTGACAAGAAAGATTTTAGTTTTGTCATAAAAAGATTTAAATCAATAAATAATAAACTTTAAATTAAACGAAGATAATAATCTCCCTATGATAAAATTTAGAATAAAAAAAGTTAATACAAAAAAAGATCTTCAAGAAGCGCTTAAGATAAGGGAGATAGTTTTTATTAAGGGCCAAAATGTTCCTGTAAAAAGAGAAAGAGATGGTCTAGAGCATAAATGCGTTCATTTTCTTGTTTTGTATAAGAATAGATATATTGGAACTGGTAGAGCGTTTCTGTTAAATAAGAAAGAGGCTAAGTTCGAAAGGATGGCTGTTTTGAAGGAATATAGGGGGAAAGGTATTGGACTTAGG
>JAYEIZ010000027.1:0-5306 GCA_034660355.1 Nanobdellota archaeon | reverse complement strand
ATTGCAGCTGATGAACCTGCTAAGATGATTATAAAATTACTACAAGAATTTAATGCAAAAATTGACACAATAAACATTAAGATAGATCTATCAAAACTTCAAAAATAAAACCGTCATCTACTGTATATCATAATAAAATTTATAAAGGTTGCCTTTGATGATATAAACGAGGTGAATTAATATGTCAGATGAAAAAGATGTTTATTCTGAAGAAGGTAGAGAGGAAGCTGTAGATAATGATGAAATCAGCCCAGCTGAAGAAGGATTTATGGAAGGAGCGCACGGTGATGGGCAAGGGGCCAAATGTAGGAAGTGTGGTGCTGTACTGGGTGATGATTTTATTGAGAAGAGAGAAGGAGAAGAGATCCATAGATTCTGCAGTGATGAGTGTGCTGATAAGTATAAAGAAGAAAAAGGGGAGAAAGAATAGAATATATACTTAGAATCCAGCTTATTTAAGATGTTTCTTTACTATTAGATATCCCCATAATGCTAAGAACATTATAATCAGCGATAGTGTAAACGAGTACCAGTCTCGGTCTCCTGGTAAAATATATTTTACTATAGAGAATAAATAGAGTATAAGTGAAAGTAAGAATATTATTGCGTATATTAGCTCAAGTTGAGGTTTTTCCATTTTAGAATAGGATAATATACAAAAAAAATAAAATAAAAAAGTGCACCTTATGGTGCTTTAGCAATTAAGCTTCCTGATGTGGTTTTTGCGAAAGTACCTACTGTGTAAGATATAGATACATCCTCTTTTATCTTGTCTCCACTTGCTATACCGCCAGCGCAGCTAAAGGTTACTGAAGCATCAGCGTCTGCTGCAATTGCTACGTCTCCAGCGTCTTGGGTACAGAGTGTACCTAGAGTTGATCCGCCACCTGTAATAGTTACTGGGTCTGATAGAGAGTTTTTAATCAACAACACTATATCATCGGATGCTGTAGCTACATTGAAGTTTGCGCAGAATAGACCACTGCCTGAACTTATTACGCATTTCTCTGGTAGAAATTTATCAGGGCTTAGAACTCCAAAATAAGCTAATGCTCCAATAGCAACTAAAACAACTAAGATAGCCCAACCATAAGTCATTAAGAACTCCATGGCTGCTTGTCCTTTTTTGTTCATATATTATCACCTCTTTGTTTGATAGTAGATTGTAAAACCTACATTATACTAAATTTGGGAGAACTAGTATATAAATTTAACTATTATTATCCTATTTTGCTCACTGATAGTACCACTTTAAGAAGAAGAACAAAGTATAAATAAACTGTAAATTATTGCTAGAATATGAAAAATGCCTCTAGTAAGGCTCAAGTAGCAATGGAGTATCTTATAGTGATGGGTATAGTTTTTATGGCTACTGTCCCTTTTGTGTACTATGCTATGAGGGAGTCTAATGTTAATATACAGATGAATCAGGCAGATGATGTTGTAAAGACATTATCAAGAGCAGCAGATACTGTTTATTCTATTGGTCCAGGAACAACAAAATATGTTAGTGTAAGTGTGCCTAGTGGCATTCAAACATATTCTTTAGACAATCAGTCTGTCTCTATACAAGTTTATGTCTTCGGAGGATTAAGTGATATATTTGCAGATACAAAAGCAGAGTTGGTAGGAGATATTCCAATAACTGAGGGGCTACATAGAGTTATGGTGAAGATGTTGGATTCTGGCTATGTTCAGTTTGGAGAAGCTGATGATGCAGTTGCACCAGTCGTTTTGTGGGTTTCTCCAGAAGGTACAATAAACTATAATGGTATTATTTTGAGAGTTACCACGAGTGAATATTCTACCTGCAGATATGATGTTAATGATGTATCTTATCCTTCAATGTCAGAGCCATTTATAGGTAATGCTTTAACTCATGAAAGGGATTTAGGGATTTTAGATAATGGTACCTATGTATATTATGCAAGATGTCAGGATCCAAGTGCAAATGTAATGCAAGAGTCTGCTGCCATTAATTTTACTATTGTTCCTGTATTTATACAGAATGACTCTAATGAAAGTGAGCCTCCAGAAACGGGTGATCCATATGAACCAGATGTTCCAGTTATTAGTTTAGTAAATCCGTGGAATGGTTATGTGGATGATGATGGGGTTGTTTTATTCCAGTATAATGTGACTGATATGTCATCTATATGGTACTGCCAACTGATTATAAATGGCACAGTAGATCAAAGTGATTTTGATGTTACAAGAAACATAACGCAAAACTTTACTAAGATGGGATTGAATTATGGCGATTACATATGGAGTATTAATTGTTCTGATGTTCACCTTAATAAGAATTCAAGTGAGCTAAGAGATATTAATGTTAATTACAGTCAGGATAGTGACGTTCCTGTTGTGGATTTAGTTAGTCCGGATAATAATACTGTTAGGAATTATTGGTTGACTGGCTTTAGTTATAATACTACTGATGTTTCCTCTGGAATAAATTATTGTGATTTACATATGGAGGGTGCACTTGATGGTGGTGGGGAGATTAATTGGGATATAAGAGATTCACCGATAGTAGAGGACCAGTTAGAGACTATTATGATTCCCTTGTTTAAAGGCAATTATACATGGAGTGTTGGTTGTGTAGATGATAGCTATACTGCTAATGAAGGTTATTCAGGAACCTTTAATCTAAGAGTAAATGTAACGGCTGGTGAAGAGGCATTCTTAGATAGTTGTGCAGGTCATTGTGGTTATATAGGATATGTAGATGGTATATGTAGGCAGAATGAGGCAAAATGTAATGATTATGTGGGCGGTACCTGGGAGAGTGATGGGGACCAGTATTGCCCGACTCAAGTAGGAGATTTCTGTTGTTGTGCTCAGGAACTAATTGTTTAGGTGAATTTATGAGAAAATCTCAGGCAAGCTTTGGATTTATGTTCGGGTTAGGGACGATATTCTTTGTATTCTTAATAGTATTTGTGTTTATGCTTGATACGAACAACGAGCTCTCTGATACTAAAGATGATGCTAATAAAAGAAGCACTTGCTTGCTGATTTCAAGTCTGGTAACATCTGCGTTAGTGGGTGGAGATGGAACAATCATTGATGTTTATGTGAACTATAAAATTAATGTGACTACTATTGGTGCTGATACCACTGGATTAAATGTTGAGGATACTTATTGCTTATTAGCTGTTGAATCTGTTCCAAATGCTAAATTATCTAAAGGTTATATCAGGATTCAAAATAATAATAATTACATAGATATGCAAAATGTATAAATGTAAAAAATCTCAAATAGTGGTAGCTGACTTGTTTATAGCGATGTTTATAGCAACTATGCTAATTATCATAATTATATTTACGTGGAACAACTATGCTATATTACTAGATGAAAATATTGAATATAATGAGATGCAGATTATTGCGTTTCAAACAGCGGACTTATTAGTAAAATCAAAAGGGGAGCCTGTTAATTGGGAATATAGTCCAAATAATGTAGATGCGATAGGTTTAGCCAGCTCAGATAGAGTTATTTCTGAAGAAAAGGTGGGGGAATTCGTTAATCTTCCTTATAATGTTACTTCCAAATTATTAGGGGTAGATCTCTATGATTTCAGATTTGAGTTAAATCATATAAATGGAACTATGATGGAAGAATACGGCAAAACCCCTGAAGGGAATAAGTCTATTGTTAGTGTACAGAGGATAGTATCATATAAAAATGAGAAAGCAGTTGTTGAATTTGTGCTTTGGAAATAGAAAACCCCAAAAGGAATATTTTAGCCCTAAAAGGTTAATGTCAAGAAATAAAGGGTTTGTGTTTACATTGGATGCTACGCTTGCGGTGGTTATATTAATACCATTACTTGCTTTTTCAGCATTTTATATTACTAAGGCTGGTGGTGAATCAGTCTCTAAGCTGCAAACAATAAGGATAGGGGGTGATGTTTTAGCTGTGCTTGATTATGATGGTACATTGGATACATTATCTGTAGAAAGTATTGAGATAGGGTTAAACAGGATATTGCCTATTAATTATCATATGAGGATTAATGTTAAATGTGAAAACCAGGGGCCAATTATTGTTGAAACAACAGATGTATTTCCAAAGAATAGGTTTATAGGTGCAGGAAAACGAGTTTTTATTGCCAACACTGATGAGTATTGTGTGGCTGACTTCAGGATATGGTTAAAATGAAAGCTAAAAAAGGATTTTTATTTGCGTTAGGACTTACGTTTCTAGGATTTATTGTATTGACACTTTCAGTGTTTATATTCCATAATTCTCAAGAGTATGAAGAAATCATGTCACAATTAGCAGTTTTAGATAGGGTTTATGATTTAGATGTATCAATTCAAGAAGCTTTAGGTTATACTATCGGCCTTGAATCAGGAATTATGGTTAATATAACAGAAGAAGGAGTTTCTTTTGAGGAAGACTTGCCAAATAATAATAGGCAAGGATTTAATAGCTCTATTAAAGGGTTTAAGGGATTTATAGAATCTAATCTTTCCAATATAGGCTTGACTATTACAAATATAGACGAACTACCATTAAAGATAATGCCTAATGATATAAATTATAAGCATAGAGATGATTGGAGCAGTATAGAAGTTATACCTGACAGTATCAATTTTGATGGTTATTCATTACAAATTACTACAGATAAGAATGTTTCTTGCATATGGGATGTGAATAGTGGTAGCTTTAACCTTAGTCTAGAGGTTATAGGGGATTCAAGTAGTTGTAGCAAGCAAACAGAGACTATTGACCCTTCTGTTGATAATGAAGTTAGGGTTGAGAGTATTGGAGAAGGAGATATTATAGTTATTAGGGTAACTAATGATGGAATATTATTGGTAAATCTAACTCAGGATGTTTCAATACGAGCAAAAACAACTGTATTGATGGATGGATCAGGTGCAGCTATAGGTGCTGATGAGATAATTCTTAGTTTTGATTTTGTAGATTTTGGAGTTTATAAAGCAACTGGGGTAAGGGTAAGGTAGGTTACCATTCTTAGATTAATACATACATTTAAAAAATAAAATGAGAGTTATAGAAATTAATAGTTGTAAGTATAGAATGGGGGTACTATGGCAGAAAATATTCTGAAAAAAAGAGATTTCTTTGCAAGGTTGCTATTCATAGTAATGCTGGCCTTAATCTTAGTTGTTTATGTCTTGATTGTATTCAGCCCTAATCTTACTAATAATACTTACTCTGGGTTTGAGGTTTTGTATGTTATATTTGTTATATTATTGGTAAGTTTGATTGTTTTGACGCGCCCTTTGTTTTCTCAGATTAAAGGTTCGTATAAGAAGTTAATTGTTGATTA
>JAYEIZ010000026.1:0-5308 GCA_034660355.1 Nanobdellota archaeon | reverse complement strand
TGGGAAATTCTTATTAACTTTACTGCGGTGTTGAGATTTTGGCTTAAAGCAAGCCAAAGTTATTGGTTTTTATTGAGAACTTAATAAAATTAATCGGTGGAATATTGTTTTAGTGTGTTCTACTGTAGCTATGCACATACTACTGTGACCATTCTAAAATAGCAACTAAAACAACAACAATATTAATCAGAAATATTTATATAACAACAAAGAACTCATTCATTTTATGACAGAACAATCAATGCATTGGGCTGACCAATCTGCAAGGAGGATAATAAAAGAGAAAGGAGATAAAAAGAAATATGTAGTTGAAGCAGGTATTACTCCTTCTGGTACTGTGCATATTGGGAATTTTAGGGAGATAATTACACAAGAACTAGTTCAAAGGGCTATAAAAGATCTAGGAAAAGACTGTGATTTTCTATATGTATGGGATGATTATGATGTATTTAGGAAAGTTCCTAAAAACATGCCAAATAAGGAATTACTAAAAACACTCTTAAGAAAGCCAATTACTGAAGTGCCTGATACTTTTGATTGTAAACATAGCTCATACGCAAGGCACAATGAAGAACCAGTTGAAAATATAATACTTAAAGTAGGGATTAAAGCAATCTTCCTATATCAACATGAAGAATACAAATCATGCAAGTTTGCTGAGCAGATAAAACAAGCTTTAGAGAAAACAAATGAAATCAAAGTAATCCTAGACAAGCATAGAAAAGATCCTTTGAAGGAAGAATGGCTGCCTGTTTCTGTTTTTTGTGATAAATGCGGAACTGATATGATTACTAAGATAGAGTATGAAGGAGATTATAATCTATATTATGAGTGTAAATGCTCCCATAAGGAAGAGTTTGATTTTAGAAAAAAAGGTATTGTAAAATTGGCATGGAGAGTAGACTGGCCAATGAGATGGTATTTTAATAAAGTAGATTTTGAATCAGCAGGCAAAGATCATTTTGCATCTGGTGGATCATGGGATACTTGCAAGGGGATTATTAAGAAAGTTTGGAATGATAAAGGGCCAGAGGGTTTTATGTATGAATGGATCTCTATAAAGGGTGGAAAGCAGTTTTCCAGCTCTTCTGGTGTTGTTACTACATTACAGGATGTTTTAGATGTTTATGAACCAGAGATTGTAAGATACTTATTTGCATCTACTAGACCTGATGCAGAATTTGCAATAAGCTTTGACCTTGACGTTTTGAAGATATATGAGGATTTTGATAAATGCGAAAGGATTTATTATAAAAAAGAAGAAGTTGAGAAGAAAGAATATGATAAGCAGAAAAGGATATATGAACTTTCTTGTGTTGATAATGTTTCTAAAAATATGCCTTTCCAGCCATCTTTTAGGCATTTATGTAATGTTGTGCAGATCTATGAGAATGACTTTGAGAAGATTAAGGAATCTTATGGCGTTAAAGATGCAGATGTTGAGAGATTAAAGAAGAGAGCAGAGTGCGCGTATAATTGGTTAGGGAAGTATGCTTTAGAAGATATGAGATTTCATATCCAAGAAAAGGCGAATATTAAGATTGAGGGTAAAGAAAAGGAGGCTTGCGAGAAGCTTCTTAATTACTTGAACAAACATGATAAGCTTGATGAGAAATTATTGTATGAGGAGTTTTATAATATATCTAAGAGTGTTGAGTTAAGCACTAAGGAATTCTTTAAGGTGTGTTATAAGATATTGATAAATAAAGAGAGAGGTCCTAGGCTGGCACCGTTCATTGTAACAATTGGAAAAGAGAGGGTTGTTAATCTGTTAGCTCAAAGTGTTGAATAGTGAGGGTTTTATTCGTTTTGGAATATTTTGTTCCAAAAGATATATAAATAACTTCTCAATTTTTAAATTAAAATGGTTGTAATGAAATTTGGCGGAAGTTCTCTTGGGAATACAGAGAGAATAAAAAATGTTTGTAATATTATTAAGTCTAAAGAAAAGCCAGTTGTTGTTCTTAGTGCAATGCAAGGAATTACAGATAGATTAATAGAGGCAGCAGAAAAAGCAGAAAAAGGCGATGATGTTAGTAAGGAATTAGATGAGATTAAGAAAACGCATCATGAGACATTAAAAGATCTAGAGCTAAAAGAGGATTTAGTAGATAATGTTCTAGGGGAGTTCTTTTCCGCTATTGATAAGATATTTGTGATGAAAAAAACAAATCCTGAGTTAATGGATTTGGTGCAGAGCTTTGGAGAGAGATTAAGTTGCAGATTAGTTGCTGCTTACCTAACTAAAATTGGAGTAGAGGCAGAAGCTTATGATGCATATGATATAGGTATGGTGACTAATCCAGAGTATGGGAATGCAGAACCATTACCTGATACTGAAGAGAAAATAGGGGACATTCTTAAGAAAATTACTGTTCTTCCAGTGATCACAGGGTTTATTGGGAAGGATTCTTCTGGACAGGTAACAACTTTAGGCAGAGGGGGCAGTGATTATACTGCAGCAATAATTGGTGCTGCCTTAGGTGTCTCTGTAGAGATATGGACAGATGTTAATGGGGTAATGACCACAGACCCCAGAGTTGTTAAGGAAGCAAAAACAATTAAGGAAATAAGCTTCAATGAAGCTTCTGAGTTAGCGTATTTTGGCGGTCGGGTTTTGCATCCAAAAACAATTTGGCCTGCAGTTAAAAAGAATATACCTGTCAAGGTTTTGAATTCATTTGAGCCTGAACATGAAGGAACAACCATATTAAAAGAAGCAGAGGCAACAAAAGAAAAGGCAAAAGCCATAGCTTGCAAAAAAGGGATTACTCTCGTGAACCTGGTTTCTACAAGGATGCTATTGGCACATGGATTTTTATCAAGGGTATTTTCTGTTTTTGAGCACCATAAGAAAAGTGTGGATATGGTAGCGACATCTGAAGTTAGTGTAAGCTTAACAGTTGATAAGGATAATGATTTAGACAAAATAAAGAGTGACTTAAATGGAATAGCGGATGCTAAGATTCTAACGAATAAAGCTGTTGTGTGTGTTGTAGGAGAAGGGATGAGGAAAGTGCCAGGCCTATCAGGAAAGATATTTACTGCTTTGGGAAAAGAAGGAGTTAATATTGAGATGATATCACAAGGAGCTTCTGAGATTAATATCAGTTTGATTGTTGATGAAAAAGATGCTGATAAAGCTGTTAAGGTGTTACATAAAGAATTTTTTGGCTTATAATCTAAAATTATCCATAAACTTACGTATTGATTAATATTTCCTAGGTAATATCCTCTATCCTGATGACAATTGTCTTTTCCTTAGCAACATCTAATTTGTTTATTTCTTTGACAGCTTTCATAAGGTTTTCTTCCTTTGATTCATGGGTAATCAGGATTACAGGTACTATGTTTCTATGTATCTCTTTTTGTTGTACAGCTGCTATGCTAATATTATTGTCTCCTAAAACCTTTGCTACTCTTGCCAGAACTCCAGGTTTATCTTCCACATTATACCTTATGTAGTATCTTGATGTTATCTTGTTCAGGTCTTTTAATTTTGCTTCCTTAAAGTAAAAAGAATCTTTATTTTCTTTTGCAATATTGATTACATCACCTAATACTACTGTCGCAGTTGGAAGCATACCTGCTCCTTTTCCATATAACATTGATTTTGTTGTGTTTTTTGCAGTTATATATACTGCATTTAGCTCGTCTTTGACAGAAGCTAATTCGTGTTCTTTAGGTATCATTGTTGGATGGACCCTCAGTTCAATTTCATCATTCTCTTTTTTTGCAATTGCCAATAACTTTATTTTATAGCCTAATTTATCTGCATATTGAATGTCTCTCTTACTTACTTTTGTGATTCCCCATGTGAATATGTCATCTTTAAGTTTAGCATTAAATGCTAGAGATGCTAAGATTACTATTTTTTGTGCTGCGTCTTTTCCTTCTACGTCAAACTCAGGGTTAGCTTCAGCAAAACCTAATTCCTGGGCTTTTTTTAGTGCTTCTTGGTATGACATTCCTTCTTCCATCCTTGTTAAGATGTAGTTTGTAGTCCCATTCAAAATTCCATAGATTTGTTTTATATTGTCTGCTGCATAGCTTTCTTTTATTGTTTTTATTATAGGGATGCACCCTGCGACTGCTGCTTCAAAAGCTATAGATACATTGTTCTTTTTTGCTTCTTCGAAGAATTCCTGACCGTGTTTTGCAACAACTGCTTTATTAGCTGTTACAACATGCTTTTTGTTTTTTAATGCCTTTAGAATGAATTCTCTTGCTGGAGTGTATCCTCCAATTAGCTCTACTATTATGTTGATATTTTTGTCGTTTATTAGATCATCTGCACATTTTGTCAATTGATTGTCTTTTATTCCTAGTTTCTTTGCTTTTTTTAAATCCAGTTCACAAACTGTCTTTAGATTTAGTTTTATTCCTGTTCTTTTTTCTATTGTCTCTTTGTTCTTTTGCAGAATTTCAACTAAACCTGCACCTATTGTTCCTGTTCCTATCAATCCGATGTTTACTTCTTTTGACATTTTATTATATCATATTTATGGTTGTTTATAAAGATTTTTGTTATTTTAAGTCTTATTAGAATTAATTGATAATCTTTATTGGGGCTTTTTATCAAACGAATTTTGGAGAACGATTGAACGCACGAAAGAAGAAAAGTTTGAATAAAAACTACTTTGATTTTCTTTGGTATTTATGGCCGCCTAACTGTTTTCTTATTCCTGCTCCGAAATGCCAACGATTTTTTCTTTCGGTTGGTTCAGTCAAGAAATAAGATTTACGTGGATTTCTTTCAACACCAACATAACCGCCGTTGCCATCTTTGGTGAATGAGAGTTTGAGTGAGTATCTGCTTTCGTCAAGGAACTTCCATGCATCTGTTGTAAAGGTTACACCTGAGGGATGAGTGATCTCTTTATCTTTTACCGCATTGTGGCTTATTGTAGTCAGCCATAATGCTAATAGTCCTAGTTCATAACCTTTTATTTTTGATATTGGTGAAAGATCTATTTTGATACCCACATCTTGACCTTTGTAAGCGCCTTGATTATGAGCAACTATGAAATCCGCTAAAAATCGTTCATCTAACCCATCTCCAAAAGCGTATAATTGTAAACCCGCACCTATGCTTTTTTCATCTGTTTCAAAACCACCATTTCTGCTGTTTTCATAAGAACCTACTAACAATAATTTCACAAACGAATTCTTATTGTCCTAAAGCAAGGATACTACACACGTTAGTGTGTAGAGGAATTGCGTAACACGAACCTTGCTTTCCTCCGTAAAGTTTTTCTACCATTTTGAATATAAAATATACGCGCGACGAAAACCGGCGCACGCACTA
>JAYEIZ010000025.1:0-5318 GCA_034660355.1 Nanobdellota archaeon | reverse complement strand
ACAAAAACAAAACCAATAGTATCCACCAAAATACTATCTGTTTTTTCAGCAATCTCTTTAGCAACCAATTTCTTATCCTTGTTTTCAAAAAAACTCCTCAACATTTTTACCTTAATCACTTTTCGATTCTTCAGATGATTCTTAATGTCACTAACAACATTATCTGTAATGCCCTTCTTCCCTATCCTAATTATTGGCTCCAATAATTTTGCTCTTTCCTTAATAGCCTTGAGGCTGGTGTTTTGGATGTTCATGTCCTATTTCCTGTCTATGTTTTAATTCCTTCATATGCTCTAACTTATTCCTAACTATCTTATCAACATCATTACCCTGCTGGTTTATCAATAAAGAAACGTGTTCGCTGCCTAAAAAGTGAGGTAAAATAACATAATCTGCTCCAACATCATAAAGATGTAAAGCTTTCTCTACAGACGAAGCTGTTACATAAATTATAGCATTCTTATTGAACTTTCTCACTTCCACAATAAGCAGTTTGTTAACCTTAGCACTCGGAATAGTTGATATAACCATCTCAGATTCCTTAAACGGCAGTCTTTCTAAAACCTCTATATCACTTATATCCCCATATAAACAAGGCACCTTTCTTTTTATAAGCATCCTTACAACCTCAGGATTATAATCCACTATTAACATGTTCTTTTTCTCCTTATGTAAAGTTCTCCCTATCCCATAACCTAATCTATTATATCCACATAATATTGCATTTGCCTTTTTCTTTTTCGGCAAATACTCCAGTTCATCATAATCTCTTGTAAACCTATCAAATGCCTTTAACTTTTCTTTGAATCTCATATATATATCATTATCATACTTAATTGAATAAGATGTGATTACCATGGTAATAATCGCAACTAAGATAGTTAAAGTAAAGATGCTCCTGGATACGTGCCCTAATATCAAGCCTTGCGCTATAACTATCAAAGAAAACTCTGAAACCTGCGCTAAGCTTATTGAAGTCAAAAAGCTAACCCTCCTCTTATAACCAAAAAACGAACACAAAAACATAGTGATAAAAGGCTTAACAATAAGAACAATTAGCAAAAGAACTACTAAAGGAACAATTATATTCCTTAAGTCTTCTAACATCAATTCCATACCTAAAGAGACAAAAAATATCGTAGCAAAGAAATCCCTCAAAGATCTAACTCTCCCTATAATTGCTAAGTTATACGGTAGATTTGCTAAACTTAAACCAGCTAAGAAAGCACCTATTGCTATTGAGAAATTCATATAGTAAGCCATTATCGAGAATAAGAAACAAACAGATATAGAACTTAAAAATAATAATTCCTGGCTTACTGCAGATATCTTAAACATTTTAGGGAATATGAACTTTGTAAAACCTAATATTACTAACAATAATAACCCCCCTTTAATCAAAGCAAAAACAAAGCCCATCATTGAATCTCCATTTAATGTTACTAAGATAGACAATGCCAAAATAGCTAATATATCCTCTAATAATAAGATGCCAACAACAATCCTTCCATGTAATGTATCCATCTCTCTCTTATCAGATAATAACTTTACAACCACCATGGTTGAGCTGAATGCTATGATAATTCCGATATAAACCGCTTCTCTAGCAACAAAACCCATAAACAAGGCTATAAAAAAGCCCAAAGAGAACAAAGTTAAGCTCCTTATCGCACCCCCTAGCCCAGAAACCAAAGCAACTGACTTTAACTTCTTAAGATCCATCTCCAAGCCCACAATAAACAATAAGAATGCTATCCCAATCTCAGACAAAGTGGTAATCAATTCATTATTTGTAATTAGGCCATAAAAAGGCCCGATAATGAGGCCAGTGATAATATAAGCAGGAATTAATGGCTGCTTAAGCCTCTTAGCTATGAACGCAAACACCGTAGAGATTATTATTATGATTCCAATCTCAAAGAATATATCATTAGTATGAGCAGTAACAAACATCTTCTCTAGTTGAGGTGCTAACTGCTCCATTATGCTCATTTCTTCACCTCTAAGATAAACCCATTCTTATGCTTCTTAAACTCCACATCCATCCCATGGACTAGTCCTTCATACTCTGCTAGTCTTTTAGGTATTGTAACCACTAATTGCCCAGAATACAGCTTTTGTATCTTTACCATCTTAATACTAGTATTTATTACAGTATTTTATCTAATATTATTAATAATTAATATACTATTTAGAATACTAGTATATAAAGGTTTGGGTTGTAAAAAAGAAATGTGCTGGGCCATGACATATGTCATGGCATTATACGGGGTTGTAAAAAAGAATAACATTAATTAATAGATGAAGATTTCAATATGTATGAAAGTCCTTAATTTAATAGTTCATGAAGAATATCTAAAAATATATAAATGTCAAAGCCAACTTGATAGAATTAATCAAATAAAAAGTGATCCTACTCAAGAAACTTATGAAATTCCTTGGAGTGTCAAAATAGAGAAAAAGAATAGTAAAGTACAAGGTGCAATTGGTTTATGTAAAAGATACGATCTAGTCATTCTTCATGGATTTTCCAGATACGCTTGTCTTGCCAATATGTCAGATTATATAATTGAGCAAGGAGTTTCTACGGCATACGATATAGAAGGTACTAAGTAACACCTTAAACTAAAAACATTTAAATGAAACCAAATGACTCAATAATATAATGCTTAAAATAACTCCATATTTAGGAATATTAGTGGTAATTATATCTATCGCAGGTATATGGTACCCTAAGCTAGGCTACTTTATAGTATTAGTATTCATAACATTATTAGCAATAAGCCCCCTCAAAGGAAGATGGTTCTGCGGAAACTTATGCCCCAGGGGAAGTTTTAATGATTTCTGGCTAGGTAAGATAAGCTTCAAGAAAAAGATTCCAAAATTCTTCAGAAATCTCTGGCTAAGAGTTTTTATAATCATAGCTATGGTGGCTTTTATGATTATAAGATTATTAACAACTCAAGGCCTAATAGATAAGATTGGCATGGTTTTCGTAATCATGTGTATAGCAACAACTCTGATAGCAATATTATTTGGAATTTTCATCAATCCAAGAACATGGTGCACATTCTGCCCAATGGGAACTATTCAAAGAGCAGCAGGCTCAAAAAAATATCAATTAAAATTTGATAAAAACCTTTGTATCAACTGTAACAAATGTAACATTGTCTGCCCAATGCACCTGACAGTAAATGAAATTTCCCATAAACCAGACTGCATAAAGTGTGGAAGATGTATAGAAGTATGTCCTAAGAAAGCTTTAAGTTTTTAATCATTTTTAGGGCCTACATAAATTAAAAAAAATAAATTTAGGGACTACATCACCCCCATTTAGAGAATATTTCTTCGTACGTAGATATAAGTTTACTATAGCAAAAACTAACAATTGGTTTATACAAACCTACGTCCGTTTTAGTCAAATTAGCTTCATGGGCAATAGACAAAACCTTATAATATTCTTTTCTCTCTTTATTTTTTATAATTAAAGGTGGAAAATTATTTTGGATTAGTATAAGATTAATCAACATCCTGCCTGTTCTCCCATTGCCATCATAAAAAGGATGTATTCTCTCAAATTTTTCATGGAAAATAGCTGCCAATATCAAAGGATGTACTTTGTTTTTACTCTTCTTATGCCACTTTAGCAAAAGAGAAATATCTGCCTTAACATATTCTGGTGGGGAAGTCTCAAATGTAGAGCCAAATACCCTTACTTTATGCAATCTAAACCTGCCCACTCTTTTATCAATCTTGTTTAACAGCATTGAATGTAACTTTATTATAAGCTTCTCATTAATAGCTGGTTTATTACTTAGTATAAAATCAAATGCCTCTTTCTCATTTATATGATCATATATTTCTCTTAAATCCCTTCCTTCAGGAGATCTATTCTCATTTAACAGAAGATTTGTTTCCTGCAAGGTCATTGTATTTCCTTCTATAGCATTAGTATTATAGATATAAACTGTTTTAAAATCCTTAAGCATATCATCAATCAGATTTTCATCTAATTTTTCTAGTTTTTTATTAAAATCATTTTTTACCTTCTCCAATTTACTTAACTGATTTTCATTAAAGAACTCTTTGTTTATATCTATGGATTCATTTTTAATCTCTTTTTTTATTTCCTCTATTCTTGATTTAGGTATCTTAGCTATCTTATTTCTTAGAGAATCCTTAGTCATAGGTTCTTTGCCCAAATAAGCAACAGTTCTTGTTTTAATGCTACCTCCCACCCTAACAGAAACCTTAAGATAATTATACAAATTCTTCCCAATCTTTTTCTTCTCTACATACATAGCATTATCTTAGGGACTACATATATTTAAACTTTTCGTTTTTAGGGCCTACAATCTATTCCCTTAGAATTCCTCTAATCTCCTCAACTAAATCAGAGGCTAAATAAGTAAATCCTTTTTTCTTCTTAAGTAAAATATCCCCTGCAAGACCATTATAGTAAGCTGCATTAGAAGCAGATTGAAACAAACTAACACCTTGCCCAACAAACCCTAAACAAAGTCCAGCTAAAACATCTCCTGTCCCTGCTTTAGTCATCCCAGCATTCCCTGTTTTGTTATATTTTATCTTATCCTTAGAAATAATAGCATCAACTTTACCTTTCAACAGTATTACTATTTTTTTATTTCTTAATTTTTTATCATTTAATATTTTTTTAACCAATGATGATATTTTTTCAATATTTTTTTCTTTTTTTATTGATTTAACAATTATTGGTTTACCACTCAAAGAATTATCCAAAAGAATCTCTAACTCTCTCAAGTGAGGAGTCAATATACAATCAGAAACATTATCCAATGAAATATGTTTAATAGCATCTGCATCAATTACCAAGTTCTTAGTCGCATCCTTAACATACTTCCTAACAAAAGACTTACAGTTCATCCCAATTCCATTACCAATTAATACTGAATCAAAACCTTTAGAAAACTTCAAAATATCTTTAGCGCGAGATACGCAAAAATCATCCCCTTTATACTTCTTAACAACTAAATCAGAACTAAGAGCATTAATTGCATAACCAACCTTCTCAGGTGCAGCTATAGTAACCCAATCAACACCTGAACGTAAAGCAGCCATACCAGCCAAAGCAACTGCCCCAACATAATCTCTAGAACCACCAATAACCAATACTTTTCCATTATCTCCTTTATGGCTTCTAGAACTTCTGTTAGGAACCTTAATATCTCTTTTAGCAATATATTTCATATAGAGAATAAATAAGAACTTATATTTAATATTTTAGAAAAATTACCCAGTATTTACCATCGCCCTATAATTCTTAGCAGGTGTTGCTT
>JAYEIZ010000024.1:0-5332 GCA_034660355.1 Nanobdellota archaeon | reverse complement strand
ACTGCCTTTTGATTTCAAAACTCTGACAAAATCCTGATACGATAAGTGGTGGGTTCATTTTTCTTTTTAAACTTTATAAATGAATTGCCGCCGAAATTTTGTGCCAAATTTTGGAATTTCACAGTTTTTTAATCTATATTACAAAGTGTTAAAGAATTTATTAAGTTTTATCCAAAATATATAATCAACTAGCATCATATTTAAATATTAGTTCTAAAATAAAAGACATTTAAAAAGAAAGGGATAGGTTGGACAAAGAACTATAATGTCACAAAACACTCAAGCACTCCTACCAGTTGCTGATTCTTCGCATACATCAACTACTCCAGGATACAATAAACCTGTTATACATAAATTGTGGCATTGGTACCAGCCGCCTGGCCAGAAACAACATTGGATTGACACTATATCTGAGCAATGTTATCTACCTATGAGCAGGGTACTTGCAGGATCCGATCCTAAAGAGATAGGTACAGTTATAGTAAACATCAACAATATTCTTCCAGAAAGGCTTAATTATGGTGAAAAAAGAGAAGTATTAGATAATCTAAGAAAAGGAGCTGAAAGAGGAACTGTTGAATTTGTAGGCTCTGGAAAATACCATCCAATACTATCAAAATTAATCCAGCATCCAGTATACGGAAAGAATGAAGTTGAAAGGCAGATAAGATTAAATGATGAAGGCAATAGAGAGATATTTGGAGATGCATGGCAGCGGAAAGGTTTTTTCCCTCCAGAGATGGCATGTTCAGAAGAACTTATTGAATTTCTAAAAGAACTAGGTTTTGAATGGGTTGTAACAGAAGACTCAGCTTATACTAGCAATAATGGAGGATTAATACCGGGATTAGAGATAGCTACTGTAAAAGGCCTGCCAGTTTTCTTTAGATCAAATTATTGGAGTAATGAATTTACTGGAAAAATGCCAAAAAAAGGAGATTATGATTTAGAAGCATACATTGAAAGAATGGCAAATTCATTGACTGGTCATGTAACAGATTTTAGTGATAGATTGAGCGAGTTTGAACTCCTCCCTAAGAAATTTCCTTATTTACTAATAGGATACGATGTAGAAACATTAGGCCACCACATTCCCCAATATACAGCTGAAAAAGTATATGACATGCTTGTAAGAGCAAACCAAAAAGCAGAAGTCACAACACCAACAAGAATATTAGATAAATATGGTAAAAGGGAAGTAAATATTGTTCATTCTTCATGGAGCACCAACAAGGAACAAGCAAGAGAAGGAATTACTTTACGCTTATGGGACCACCCTCACAACCCTACGCATAAATATATGTGGGAACTTATGTTTAATGCAATCACTGTTGTAAATGAAACTGAAAAACTAGTTGAAGAATATATCAAGAACACCAGTTGGCCAAAAAGAGCATTGCATAATCTTGTAAATATATGGGAAGAACTCAATTTAAAAGAATCATGGAAAGAGTTCACATATATATTCCTTAATTATGATAAGATTAACAGGGATATAGACTCTCCCGTTTCTGAAATGCCTCCAGCCAAACAAGTAAAAAATGGAAAGATATTTACTGGTTGGTTGACTGATTACTTTGATCATGCAAGAACAAGACTTGATGAAGGAGAACATAGTTGTTCACAGTGGTGGGCTAATCCTTTCGATGGTTACTGGAGTTCTAAAAACATAATGAGGGGCGCAACTCAATTATTAGGATCTGCGTATAGCGCTCTTAAAGGTGGAAGAAAAGCAAGAAAAAGACTGAATAAACCAGAAGACACTAAACCAGACCCTTCACATGACTTAGTAAATAAGATTGAACAAACAATCAGAAACCACGAAGAAGCAAACAGATAATTTAAACAAGCAGTTTAATACTCTCACCATTATTATAAGCCTTAATCAGCAACCTGCCCATAGGATTATTTTTCTTAACCTTTATTATTCCTGTTTTGCCTGTTTTAGCTGTTAACAAGAACTCATCATTTAGGTAAATATCAACATCCTTATTCTGCATATCAATTCCTAACTCAAAGAACATAGAATTCTTCTTTATCTTAGCATCAAAAGGAGCATCTTCCTTTCCTTCTTTAGAAACTTCATTAGAATCTTTCTCCTGCACATCAATACCTATCCCTAATTTTTTCTCAATTCCATTAATAGTTTTTCCTTCTTTGCCAATTATCTTAGCAACATCACCTGAAGGAACCTTGACAATACATTTATGCTCTGAAACAACATCTACTTCTACATCATTAGTATATTTCATAAACTCTCTTTCAATAGTTGCTGAAGCCAGTTTATGTACACCCGGTCTTTCATTACCTACCTGCACTGGAATAACAACAGTCTGTTCACCATAAGAATAAATCTCATACTCCAAATTTCCACTCTCAAAATCATTCACAACAACAACAGGTCTTGCTAAGTCTGCTTCTGTCATTCCAGATGGCACCTTAACAACAATCTGTAAATTCAAAACCTTTTCAATTGCACCATTTCTAATAAAAACAACAGTATCAATAATCTGCGGAATAACTCCCATCTCTACTCTTCCTATAAATCTCTGTATAGCATCAACAGGGTTTGTTGCATGCACAACACCTACCATACCAACTCCTGCAAGCCTCATATCAGCATACAACTTAAAATCATCAGTATTTCTCATCTCATCAAATATTGTATAATCAGGCCTGCTCAAAAGCAATATATCATGTATTTCTTGTGCATCACCATGCGAAATAGCATACTGTGTAACATTATCAGGCAGAACTAAATCGCGAGGTGCTTCAACAGTCTTAACAGTCTTCTGCTGTGAAGCATAAAACTCTGCTAAACCTTGGGCAAATGTACTTTTTCCCATTCCAGGTGCTCCTGCAACCAAAATACCTTCAGCTTGTTCTGCTACTCTGCTCTTTAATTTATCACTTAGCTTATAATCATCTAAACTTAATCTTTTAACAGGTCTTACAGCAGTTATCTCCCATCCATCAGAGAAAGCTGGCTTGGTAATAACAATCCTATACTTTCCTAACTGCACTATTGTACTTCCTTCTCTCTCTATTTCAATAAAACCATCTCTTCTTAACTTAGCATCCTCAATAATCTCTCTGGATATATTCTGTACCTCTTCCTGCTTTAACACATCTTTTCTCAGAGGGGCAAATTGCCAATTACCTGGAAAGCCTTTCTTAGCATAAGGCACAACATTCTCCTTTAAATGAACACTCATTGTAGTATCATCAAAAAACCCATCTAACTTTAACTTCCTAACAGCAACCTCTGGGCTAAAATACAATACCTTAACCCCTCTTGCTAAAGCTACCTCACTTTGCACCTTATCAGATGTTATTAAGGTGCCTTCTTCATCATAAGCTAACTGCCTTATCAAACTATCAATCTCTCCTAAAGAAGCATGCCTTATATCACTAGCTCTAGGCCTGGCACCTTCAAACCTTAATTCAAAACTAGTAGCAAGATCTCTAATCCTTTTTATCTCATCCAGTCCTAAAAAACCAATAGCCTTACCTAGATTAGCCTGATGCTCTAGTTCAGCTATAACAGCTTCATGAATAACAACACTCTCTACCTCTAGATCCTTATTCTTTATCTTTTTAGAAACAAGGCCTTCTATTATCACAGAAGTATCAGGTACTAACTTTTCAATCTTATCTGCCATACTGAAAATAGAAAAAGTTTCTATTTATATACATTTGTATTGTATTAAGCGACATTAATCATAAGGCATAAAATATAGGTCGTTTACTATTAGGGATTAAGAAATTAAGTCATTCTAACCTTCAATCTTATCTTCTATTTCTTTACACTTCTTGAAAAACTTGCGTTTTAAGTCCTTGGGTAATTTTTTGTATTCTAACTGTAATTCCTTATAAAGTGGTTTTGCTTCTTCTTTCCTATTACTTTCAATCAAAGAATTCATCTTTTTTATTATTTCATTTATTGGCTTAGTCTTAGCCTCTTTTCTTTCTTTTTCCTTCAAGGCCTTTTTTTCTAATCTTCTTGCTTCATATCCCGGTTTGTGAGTCACGTAATGAATCAAAACAACAATCAAAAGACTGATAGATACAATAAGTATTGATAAGTAATACGACCAATCTTTAACAGACATTGGTTCGAGTAATTCTATCTCTTCTCTTACCTCTTCAGATATTTTTTTCACTACTTCTTTCTTAATCACTTCCTCACTAGTAGGTATTTCCTCCTTAGGCTTAGACAACATCCTGTATACTATCTCTGCTCTTCCTCCAATTATCTCACTTAAAGTTATAGAAACATCCCTAGTCCCATCCCCGTTTAAGTCAAACTCTTTTATATCTCCCTCGCCAAAAACAAATAAATTTCCAGCAACATCAATAGTAACAGAATCATCCATCAACCTAGCAATCTCTACTATATATTCTTTTTCATTTAAGGTAAAAGTAGCTTTGTCATTTTGTGTTTGTTTTAGTGTAACGCCTTCTTCAGATATAAACTCCGGTTTTTTGTCTAAGTCAATCTCTTTTGCAGAAACAGCTCCTCCGCCACCTCCGCCTCCTCCACCTCCACCTCCACTTCCACCTGGAGAGGATGGGTCTGAAGGAGCAGCGTAGCTCACAGTTAAATAATAAACACTTGAATTACCCAGATTGCCGGCAGTATCATTACAGCGTATGCTCCAGTTATATTCAGCATTCGATAGGGTTTTTGTAAAGCTTTGTTGTATACTCCTAGTTATTGTTGAATCTGTTTGGTCAACATCTCCGTCTATTAACAGGCTACAGTTAGTTACATTTCCATTATCTGTCACAATATAGTTGAAGGTAACAGTTAAACTTGAAGTCCATGTTGAAGAGTTTGCAGGAGAGCTAAGGCTTACATTCGGTGGACTAACATCAGCTGTAACTACAAATACCCATTGATCAGTCATGTTGGAGTTGCCTGCAGTATCATTCATATACCATCTATACGTATAATTCCCTGCCTCTATTCCAGAATAATTATAGTAATATTCATTGTTAACATTATTGACAGAATAATTAGCAAAGCTTCCAGTAAAGTTATGTTCTATTGACACACTATCAATATTAGAATCATTTATTGTCAAATTAAATTGATAAACTCTATCAATATCATACTCCATACTTGAGTTATAGTTTGTCTTATTATTGCTCCAAGAAGGCGTAGTACTATCCAACCTGAAGTAAACAAAGCTACTATTACCGCTTGAATCACCACTATCACTAGCACTTACTGTTAAATTATAGTAACCATCTGAAGCATTCCAATCAGTTACATTTACATTAGTACTGATATTCAAGCTTCCATTAATATAAACCTTATAGGTTATAG
>JAYEIZ010000023.1:0-5358 GCA_034660355.1 Nanobdellota archaeon | reverse complement strand
AGGTGTTACCCTTACAAGTATTTAAATTTTGTGTTTTTTAGTAATATGTAAGGGTAACACCTTATTATGAGTATAGTAAAAAGAAAAAAACGCAATTCAGAGTATTTCTACATAAAGCATTCATACAGGAGAAACGGTAAGGTAATAACAAAGGAGAAATACTTAGGAAAGAAAATACCGCCTAACATTGATGAAATAAAGAGAAAACTGAATAAAGAGTTATACGAAAAACTTGGGAAGATACAAGAAAATTTCCAGAAAGAATGGAAGAAATATCCTGAATCAATAAAAGAGAAGATAAAAGAAGACATTGCAATAGCATTTACCTATAATACTAATGCAATAGAAGGCTCAACCATAACATTAGATGATGCGCGTGAGATAATTAAAGATAAGATTGCGCCTAGGAAGCCCTTAAGAGATATTAAAGAGACAGAAGCGCATTCTAAGGTATTTTTGGATATGCTTGATAAGAATGAGAAGATAACAAATAAATTAATGCTTAAATGGCATCAAGATGTTTTCGGACAGACCAAATCAGATATTTCAGGCAAGTACAGAGATTACCGGGTTAGGGTTGGTGATTATGTTCCTCCTGATTGGCAGGATGTCTCTTCACTTATGAATAAACTTGTTAGATTTGTAAATAATAGTAAACTTAATTCCGTTGAACTTGCTGCTCGCGCTCATTATAGGTTTGAATCTATACATCCTTTTGGAGATGGAAATGGCAGAATTGGTCGATTACTTCTGAATTTCATCTTATGGCACAACAAATATCCAATGCTCATTATAGAATATAAGAAAAGAAGATCTTACTACAAGGCTTTGCAAAAAGGCGAAGATGGTTTTGTTTCTTATTTCTTTAGAAGGTATCTAGCTGTTAATAAGAACAGGATTGAATAATCTTTGGGCAGTGTTCATTTTTATTGGTGGTTATCTTAGTTACCATTAAGTAGTAAAATAATAGGAAGTTTTATAAAGCCTAATTAATATCTCTTTAAGTATGATTGACTTCAAAATATTAGATGAATTTGCAAATGAATTCAAAGATTTAGAGAAAGAGGCAGTCAAAGAACTAGAACAAAAGAAACAATTACCTCCTAGAGAAGCGTGGATATTAGAAAGATTTCTTGATGGTTTTACAGGTAGATTCAAACCAGCTACATACGATGCAATTACAATAATACCCACATCTTCTGAAATTGATATGGATACACTATTGGCATGCAAAGAGGGAATTAATGAATACTTACTTGAGAGAGTAGGATTGATTTTCCCAGTTTCGACAGAAAACGCAATTCCAAGAATTGAGGCAATAAGAGAAGGATATAGGGAGCGAACAGAAAAAGGAATTGTATCATACCAGTATGATCAAAATGTTAGAAATTGGAGGAAGTCGGATATTTTACCCAAGACATACATCGTAATAGTAGACAATGCAGATTTTTTTAATGGTGTAGTAGAAAGAGCCATAGGATTAGCTAGTCCAATAGATGGCGCTTTAACTTTATTAGACCGAGCAGCAAGAAAAGGAAGATACTTAGATGGGAATTACTTACAGATGACTCAAAAAGAGAGAAGAGAATACATGAAAACAGTTGCAGCCCATGAAGCCTATCATATGATAAGTCGGCTACCGGATATAAAATCCGACACTCACAAGTCAAGAGGTTTGCCAGATAAAAAAAATTGTCTAGGAATTTCACAATTTCAACTACCTGCGCAACTTTGTGAAGGGTGTACTGATGGGATACGCACTTTATGGTATGGCGTAGAATTAAGAACTGGAAAGAGATATCTTAAAGATCAGTAATTATCACATTCTTCCATCCTCTCACAATATTCATTTTTCTAAGAAAGTTTTATAAATCTCTCTTATTTTTGACGATAATGGGGGCAATAAATGACATGCTATTCACACTCTAGACTAAGCACATTTGAACAATGCAGATATAAAATTTATAGGCTAAAGAACGGATTCAAAACTACAAACATTTAAATATATGTCCTTATTTATAGGACAATTGGACTAAAAAATGGGACAATTAGACATATTAAATTTATTTTTTGAATATCCTTCAAAAAATTTTCACATTAGGGGCATTTCTAAAGAGTTAAATATCCCTAAGACTACAGTAGGTTATCATGTCAATGGGCTGATGAAAGACAAGCTTATTATCAAGCATAAATCAGGAGTTTTTCCAAGCTTTAGGGCTAATGAAGCTGAAGAGATTTACAGGCACGTTAAAAAACAAGAGTCTCTTAAGAAGATCATTAAGAGCAAGCTGCTAGATGTGATTGAAGATGAATGTAATCCCAGATGTATTGTTCTTTTTGGCTCTTTTGCAAAAGGAGAATATTCCATAAACAGTGATATTGACTTATTTGTTCAGGCAAAAGACACTAAGATAGTTACTCGTAAGTTTGAAAAAAAGCTTAAGCATAAGGTAAATCTTTTCTTTGAATCAGACATAAAAAGACTATCTTCTGAACTACTGAACAATATTGTGAATGGGATTAAACTGAGAGGTTTTCTAAAGATAAGATGAAGGATATCATGCGTTGGGATGTCTGCTCTAGAGAGCATATAAAAAATGTTGAGCCAGATACTGAAAAGATCGAATCCATAAAAAAGATGTGTAAAGTAAGGTTAAAAGTTACAAAGAATATGGAGATTGATTCAGAAACCGCATCCATAGCTGCCACAGATTATTATGAAGTAATAAAAGAGCTTTTGGTTGCAATACTCCTTAAAGACGGCTTAAAATCAGATAATCACGAGTGCTTGATATCATATTTTAAGCGCAAATATCCACAACATGAATACGAATCCAAGATAATACACCAACTAAAAGATGTTCGCAACAGGGTTTCATATGATGGAGTTTTTGTAAAAAAAGATTATATCGATACAAATAAGCTTGAATTTGAGCATATAATTCAGTTATTGGAGGGATTATTATGAAACTGGCATTTTTTATGGTACATCTGAAATCAGAGGCTTTTAAATGACATGCTATTCACACTCTAGACTAAGCACATTTGAACAGTGTAAGTTTAAGTATAAGCTTCAATACATAGATAAGGTAAAAGTAGACATCCCAACAACAGTAGAAGCTTTCATGGGCGATTTAGTTCATAGAACACTAGAAAAGCTTTATTCTGACCTAAAATTCCAAAAAACTAATTCTTTGAAAGATTTATTAAAATTCTATAATGATCTATGGGCTAAAGAATGGACTGATGATATACTGATAGTAAAAAAAGAGCTTAAATCAGAGAATTATCAGAAGATGGGATCTATTTACATAACTGATTATTACACTCACTATGAGCCATTTGACCAGATGACCGTCTTAGGCTTAGAAACGCAAGATAGGATGATGCTTTCTGACGGCAACCAATATCATGTAAGGATTGACAAATTAGCCTGCAAAGATAATGTCTATTATGTCTGTGATTACAAGACCAATTCAAGGATGAAAGACCAGGAAGAAGCAGATTCTGACAAGCAATTAGCGATGTACTCAATCTGGGTCAAAAATAGATTCAAAGATGCAAAAAAAGTAGTCTTATTATGGCACATGCTAGCTTTTGACAAAGAAGCAACGTCTGAAAGAACAGATAAACAACTAGATACCTTACATAAAGAGATTGTCTCAAAGATAAAAGAGGTTGAATCTTGCAAAGAATTTCCAACTTCAAATAGCGCTCTTTGCAATTATTGCGTCTTTAAGTCTTTATGCCCTTCTTTTAAGCACGAAACAGAACTCGAAGAGAAGACTCCTGAAGAGTTCAAAAAAGATGATGGTGTGAAGTTTGTCGATGCATATTCTGCTTTATCTGAACAAAAAAGGATAATAGAAAAGGATTTAGAGAGTTTAAAAGGGAAACTGATAGAATTTGCCAAACAAAAAGAGGTTGATACAGTTTTTGGAAGTAATAAGAAAGCTTCTGTTAAAGCATTTGAGTCAATCTCACTTCCTTCAAAAGCTGAAAGGTCTGAACTAAATAAAATTATACAAGATAACAAACTATGGTCTGAATTTTCAGATTTAGATACTTTTAAGTTGGTGAAAGCGATAAAAGAAGAAGAATTACCTAAAAGTATATTAAAGAGTATAGATAAGTTTGTTGAAAGGAAAGAGGGTTATCGGGTGTCTGTTAGTAAGATAAAAAAGTAAAGAGATATTCTTTATTCGAGTCTTTTTCTTCATTTCAACCTACAGTTCATCAAAGCTGCTACATCTCTTACGTAAGAATCAATAAGTTCTTTTTGTTCGTATTTGAAAAAACATCCTTTTTCTTTCATCCTCTTTAGCCAGAGTTTTTTGAGTTTTGAAAGGTTCATAATTCCACCTTATAATCATCAAAATGCTTAACGCAGAAATTTACTAATTTATTTGTTAGTTTAATATCATCAATAGGCTCTAACTCTCCATTCAGAACTTCCCATCCATCCCTGTTTCCTAATAGAATTGCATCATCTGAATTGATGAAGTCAATATAATAGGTTTTGCCTTTGTGGGTTACTGTGAAGTATTTTTGGATGACTGATTGGGTTAGTTTCATTTTTTTCAACAATCATCCATCTCTTTTATAATCTCTCCGCATTTCCTGCATAGGATTAGATAGCCTCTTCCTTCCCATGTTTCTCCGCCTTCATATTCCCATTTATCTCCAAAGTCTTCTATTGTCCCATTAGGATTGACTTTTGGATTGAACCAGATTACAGTGCCGATTTCTGTTGTTCTTATATCTACTTCTTCACTTTTATGTCCGCATTCAGGGCATTTGAACATTTTAATCTCCTTTCCAAAGCCATTTCTTGAGTTCTTTTTTTAGGTCTCCTTTTGCCAATACTGCATTTAAAGGTGCTCCATCATGCGTTCTGTCCATATTGAAGATTTCTAAGAATTCCTGGATTAGGTGTTTTTTTCCGTAGATTATTGCTATTTGTTGGATGTCTTTGTGGTTCATTTCATCACATAATCCCCGAGATTTTTATTCTGCATTTTTTCCAAATCCTTAATCAAAGAATCAATAAACTCAACCTGCTGACACTTATAGAATGGATGCTCCTCAATAATTCGCTTGAGCCATTTTGTTCTTAGGTTCTTTAGTTCTGGGTTCATGATTATGCTGATCTATAAGATCTATTTAAAGATGATCTGTTATTGGTTAGTGGGGGATCTTTAGATAAATAAATCTTTGTTACATTATTTGGTAACATTAAGAAAAATTTATTAATGTGTAAATAAAAAAGCAGAATATGCAATTAAATTTATATCAAAAATCAATTTTTGAGGATTATAAGAGCAATTCTCAGAGGATTAGGGTATTAACAGAAAATTG
>JAYEIZ010000022.1:0-19564 GCA_034660355.1 Nanobdellota archaeon | reverse complement strand
AGTACAATTAATTATATCAAGAAACAGAAGTATGGTTCATTAAGTGTAGGAAATGGACAAAAAACACTAAGTAGCTTCGCAGCCTAAGCCGTAATGCCACCGTTCTCTGAACGGTGGTTCTTTACATTGTACATAGTTATATCTACTTTGTTAGTGTTTCCTTTAGTATCTAAGAAATCTCCAGACGCTTCTTCGACATTCCAAAATGCAACATTGTCATCATCATCTAAATCTACAGAATAAGCAAGATTACTTAAAAGAGCAAATAAAAATAAAAACGTGATTATTTTTCTCATTTTGATATCACCTCGTAGTCAAGCTTCTCCAAAAAGAAGCTATCATCTTCCTTGGTGAATTCATCTTGAGAGTTTTTTAAGTAACGTTCTACTTTATCCTGCGTTACAACAAACTTCGCACAACTCTCTCCAGATTGGCAGATACCATCATTATTCCCATCATACTGGCTATCGCAAATAACTGTTATATCGATGTCTCCAGTTTCATATGAGCACTCCCCCCACTCCTCGAAGGTTATCCTTCCTGTTTCTGTTACTACATCTGCTGTTTCTTTAGTAATTTCAAATGCTTTTGGAGTGCATACTTTTTCACTATGCTCTACTGTTTTAGTTCCTGTTACGCATTCATAGTCATGGTATACTGTTTCAACAGTACAGCTTTCGTTTATTGGCTCATCCTCGCACATAGTTTCCTCTGTTTCATACTGGCATGTGCCGTATACGGGTTCTTCTGTTTCCCATTCTACTGTTTTACAATCATTTATTGTTTTAAGGCTTATTTGGTTACTTTGTGCTACACTTATTGCTATTAGACTTAGAGCTAATATCGCTATAAACAAAATTGTACTTTTTTTCATATTTACCACCTTTTTATTATTTTAGTTAGGATATTATTCCTTAAGTGATTGTAAACTCATATGTTGTTGAATCTATTAAACTTCCATTAATTGCAGTAGCATTAACGTTATATGTGCCAGCGGATGAGTAGTTATATTCTACAAATATGAAAGATTCCTTACTTTCATTTAAGCTGAATAGTTGGTTTACACTTATTACATTACTGTCATCAGTATCGAAAGTCCAATTCACACTTGTTAGCTGAGTAGTTAACATATTGGTTATTGTAAATGAGAATATTCTATATGTGCTATCATTATAGAGCAATGTTAAATTAGAAGCTTCTATATCCGGTATATCCATTGTAGGTAATGTCTCAGAATCCTGATTAGTGCCATCTGTTGCAGAAGCTGTTGGTGTGAAATCACCTGTTTGTGTGTAATTGTATTCAACAAATACATAGCTAAAGTCGCCAGGGGTTAAATTAAATGTGTATGTAGAGTTTATTGTTTCTAATCCAGTGTTTAAACTCCAATTTATGCCTGTTAAGTTCTCATTATCTACAACATTCTTTATCATAAATTCAAATATTTTATAGGTTGATGTGAGGTTAGTCATGGAGAAATTGTATACCTCAAGCTTTGTAGGAACGTAAGAAAAATTGTAAGTTGCTACAATATCTGTCCCATCATAATTGATTAAAATGTTATCATTTTCATCTGTCACTGCAGTATAAACTCTGTAAGTCCCACTGCCATAGGTATTTGTAGAGCCATCCCATCCATTCGAGTTCCATACTGAATCAAGCTGTAGTGTTTCATTTGCAAGGATTTTTCGGGATGTTGTATCATTCTGGATTGTTGCTTCATCAAGCCAATCACTACCGCTCCAATATTGGACTTTCATTAGTAAGTAAACAGATGTGTTAGTTGGTTTATAATTGAAAATTTTTGATTCATTGCTTTGTGTATATACTATATCAATATTCGAGTATTCTAATCTGCCTGTTGTATCAGAGTGAAATGTTATTGGAATAGGGCAATTTCCAGATTCACAATTTTCACTTAACCAATTGTTGATTGCAGTAACATTCAACTCTATACTAGTCGAAGTGTCAAATGTAGAGGAATATTGATAATCTAAGATTCCATCATCCCCTACATCTATAGACAAATCTGTTGGATAATTACTTAGATTCCACCATATTGCATCTTCCGCTACTGCATATCTTATATCTGTAGTTTTATTATGGAGTGTTTCCCAACTCCCATTGTAACATTGCCATTTTCCATAACTATCCCTATACACATTTATTCTTAACACTAACTTATCTTGATAATAGTCAAAACAAGTATCAGGTATTGTATTATTTTGTTCAGAATACCATTCAGCATTAAAATTATCTACTGTTCCAATTTGCCATATTGCTTCCATAGCATCTGAGGGTTTTGTGTAATTTATGAATAAGTAGATATCCAAATCAGTATATGTAGCATAAGATCCTGTATTCCAAGTGCCATCAACAGCTAAATCATAACCTGATGAGTCCTCCGGTGGGTCCCAATTACCCCAAGGCATGTATTCTCCTAAATATAATGATGTTGCATATGCTCCTGTTGATAAACCACCGCAGCTAGTACTTTGATTCACTTTTTCTTGATAACATAAGGGTATATCATTGTGACCTGCTAAATTTATAGAAGCACTTACAACACTTGCATAACTTGGCAATTCTAAATATCTTGTAACATTCTGATTTCCTATGAAAGTTATATTATCTTCATTTTTACTATCATTGAATTGTGTTAATGTAAATGGAGTGTCCAAAGCATTAGTTATGTTCACAAGATCATTATCAAAGTAACTTTCTTTTAATGTTTTCACAGAAACATAAAGTCCAACATTTATCTCAAATGTTCCAGAACTTGAACTTAATGCTCCGGATGTGCCATTAACATATAATGTATAAGAATAAGTGCCTTTTGTGTAATCATTGAAGTTATCTAGAGTCCATATATCTGAACTTATGTTCCACATTGTATAGTTTGTTTCTTGCTCGTTTGGAGGGGTTATCCCAACTAGCACAGTATCAATATTCTCACTTCCATTAGTAACTGTTATATTTGCAGTTATAGTTACGTTCTCTCCAAAGCCTTGAGGATTTGTTGCAGAGATTGAATTGATGGTTGGTGCCTGTTTCTGACCTAGAACTATATTAAGATTTGAGATGTTTAAGGTTCCTGAAGCATTTGATAGAATAGCTAAAGGAACAGAGATATACCCATCACTCTCTCCATCATCAGAATCTATGTGGCTATTCAAGTAACTATTAATAGCAGATTCTAAACCTGTTGCAGAGTCCATTGACTCAAAAATGCCGTCATGAGACCATTCATTACTATTATCATCCCCTACATCAAGATAAAGGTCATAAACTCCGACATGATATTTTAAGTTGAGATTCTGAAGTTTAGGAGTATAATTAGTATCTGTAGCAGAAAGAGTTGCTTTCCAAGTAAGATTGCTACCAATATCTGTAAACAAATATTCTCCTTCATTTGTAATGTCTGCGAAATTCGTTCCGTCAGATGCTACACTAAGGCTGATGTTTTGGTCATTAAGTTCCTGTTCAGCCTCAAAATAGATTGATGTAATATCTAAAGAAGTAGTATCTACAGTATTAGACTCAACTGTCTTTGGTCCTTGGTATGTTTTCTCATATTCATAGATATATGTTTCGGCTGTCGAATCTATTCGCTGTCTGAAATAGATTTGAGTTGGATTATTATAAAAAACACTTTCATTTGTCCAGTCTGTAACTATTACTGCATTTTCGAATTCATCAGTAACCACTAGCCTCCATTCACCATGGTCCTTCTCAAATATTGCCCAGTAGGTTTTGTTAAAAGAATATGTCCCAATTGCAACTGCGGTTGCATTCCACTTATCACCATCCCAATAGAGCGTACTTCCACTTTGGTTTTTCATCTGAACCTGAAAATGGTTGTCGTATTGATTAAAGACTCCTAAATATGTGTTCCATCCACCCTCATAAAACCATAATTCTGTAAAGAAATGAACATAACTATCATTCGCTCCCGCGTTCACTACATCGTATTTAATCTTGTATTTGTGTACTGTTTCAAATGAATCTGCTAGGTCATCAGTTCCTTGGTCATCAGAACTATTTGCATAGCAATGAACATATCCCATTGTCACATTCTGGATGCAGTCAGGGGGGTTCCAGAACTGTATTCCTGAAGTTGGTTGCTTCCTCCAAAAGAATTTGGGACAGAAAAAACATCCCTACCTATTAATCTCGCTTCTTCATTTGTTGCATCTACATAAGCAGTAGTTGAACTTGAATCTATATTGTCTGTTGAGTCAAAATCCTCCTCAAATTCGATTAAATCTGTACTTTTTAAATCAAGATTAGCAGAATCTACTTGTTTACCCACTGGAATCTTTACATATAAAATCTGTTCGTTATCTGCCACCAAATTCAATGTTTTCTCTGTCGAATCATCAGAAAAAACTACTATACTTTCATTGTAATTATCAAGGGTTACGTATCCACTGGAAGTTGAATTTAGACCGCTGCTGTCAAAAGCAGTTACTCTTATGATGTATTCAGAGTCATTGACTGAGCTTGTATTCCAGTCATAATTATGTTGTGTTAATCCAGAGGTTAATATTGTCCAGTTTGCACCACTATCAATAGAATATTCCAAAGTGAAATTTAAACTGTCGTCATTTGGGTCAGAGGCACTCCATCTTATTACTTTATTTTTGCTCCATACCTGACCTGATGTTGGTGTTAGTAATTCAATTTTGGGATAGTTCTCAACAGTTAATGTAAGGCTGGATGATATTTCTTCAGTAGTTATGCTTTCATTAGCACCATCCTCACTGTCCAAAGAAAAAGTTGAATTAGTTGTGTTTGTATATGCTATTACTAATAAATCCTCGTCATTGTTTGCTAGTGTATTATTAACTTTCCAGCTTGTTGAGTAAGTGCCATCATTATTGTTAACTAAATCACCTTCATAATAAACATCTAATGATCTTGCGCCAATAACTGCAATTCTATTATCGAGATTGTTTTTAGTTGCTGTTAAAGTGAAAGTAACATTATCATCTTCAGCAACGTCATCTTGTGAAGAATATAGACTTGTAGAAGAACTAGCTATAATACTTGTAACTCTGAAACTAGAAGGAATTCCCAAGTTCAGAATGTAGAATTTATCATCATATTCATCAACTGTATTCTGACCATCCATGATTGCTATCTTAGATATATACATCTCTGTCCTTTTGGGTGTAGGGTTTGATGAGTCTCCAAAGTAGGGGTATATAATTAACTCAGCCTTATTATTGGTATCTCCTACGCCCCATATTCCTTCTGTGCCTTTTGGAGTATTCATTCGTATAAAGAAGTCATCTTCTGGAGTGTAAAAGCCGCGCCATTCCCAATATCCTTGGTTATTGGAAGAGAGTTGGAAAAAATATATTTTTGCTGTTTCTTCATCCATGTAGTTACCGCCTGGTTCAAAATTAGCGGCAATCATTAAGTCGGATTTTTTACCCCCATATTTACTGCCTACAGAAAAAGCAGGGTCTCCTTGAAAAGGCACTACATTTCTACAATCACCAATCCATACAATGATATCATCGGGGGCAGTACCATTTCCTTGTCCTGAACAAGACCCCACTGGAACAGAATCTGAAGAAGTATAACCCCCCGCATGCTGAAAAATAACCTTAGTATTAACATCACTAAAGTCAACAGTACTATTTATATTTTCCAGCTGTATTGCTAAAACTGGATAATTGTAAGAAGCGCTGCTTGATGGTTTTGTTATTCTTCTTGCAGACTCTCTACTCAACCCACCATTACTGTTTTGAGCTTCGTATACATCAGGTTCCATTAATGCATTGTAATCAGATATAGCACCATTGCTGCCATTATAAACTCCCACCCATATTAATGAAGAATCATCAACATCATTTAACTTTGTGTCACCATCTGTATCTGTATTCCAATTACCTCCACTTTCCTTAACACGCCAATAATATGTTGTAGTTGTAGATAATTCATTAGCAGGAACAATATAATAATTATTTGAAGTACTTATTGTAGTATCTCCGCCAATATTAACAGGTGAGCTAAAGTCATAGTTATTGTCAATTTGAAGATCATAAGTACTAGCACCTGTGCTTCTCCATCTTAAGGTAGGAGTAGTAGAAGTTTCAATTCCATTTACTGGTCCTAAAGGAGAAGGTACATTAGAAGCGTCGTTAATTATGATGTATTCTGGGTCGTATAAGGTTGCTGTGCCAGAACCACTAATTCTCCTTACTTCAATGAAATACATGCCAGAAGGCATAGCAGATAATGAGATATATTCATCACTACTTCCTGAGTTTGTGCTTGAGGCTACTTGTGTACTGATTTTTTCTCTATTTTCATCATATCTCCATAAATGAAGGTCATAATTAGTTCCAGCAGGAACATCAAGTCTTGCTTTATACCAACCTATTGATGAGGAAATGTTTAATTGCTTAATCCATTGTGTTTGTGAGCTGGATAAAGAGAATGAAGGCGTTGAGCTAGGTGTATGATAATCGTAGCTATAATCTAGTGCTTTTAATACATCTATGCGTGGGAAGGTTAAACCACTATCTGAATCGTGAATTAGTTTTCCGCTATATACTAATGCTTCTTTGATTCTGTCTGGAGAGGGATTATTGTTTAAGTCATCTTGATATTCTTTGATTAGTGCTGCTGCTCCAGATACGTGGGGTGTAGCAGCTGAAGTACCCGTACCATCTACATAATCTGGTTCTGACCCCTCCCAATTACTATTAAGTGAAACTATTGATTCTCCCGGCGCAAGCAAATCAAGACTTGAATATGTATTGCTATCATCCCACATATTATTTCCTTTTGTTGAAGCACCAACAGAAATAGCGTTGGGGGAACAAGCAGGATAACTTATTCCTGTACTGAAATCTTGATTTCCGGATGCGATTATTACAGGGATATTCAATATATAGGCATTATTTATCTCTGTGTCAATGTCAATAGGACAACTTGAGTCTCCTGGATGGTTTTGCTCATCACTTATACTAATACTTATTATATCCGCCTCTGCATTACTTCGACACCAATCTATTGCTAAACCAATATCATCCAAGGCGCCACTCCCACTTGAGTTCAAAACTTTAACCACATATATATTAGCCCCATAAGAGACCCCAGTATAGAGGGCACTCTGAGAGGCTATAATTCCAGTAACATATGTTCCATGCCCTTCGTAATCAGTAGCAACATTATCTTCTTGTGTGCTATCTGGACAGCAATAATTAGAACCAAGGTACGAATCTGGTGTTTGACAATAACAATATTCATCAGCTATTTTCCCATCTAATTGAGGATGGCTGCCATCTACTCCGGAATCAATTACGCAAATTTTTAAGTTTTCTCCGATATATCCAAGATTCCAAACATCTGATTTTACATTTATTAAAGGAACACTATCATCCAAAGTAGCTGTCATATCTCTATTCAAGCCGATACTTTCTACCATAGGATTTTGAAATAATCTAAGATATTCGTCTTGAGTTATCTTCCCAGAAAAACCATTAGATAGTTTACTACGTAATTCAAACTTGTTCTCTGGTAATTCAGAAACAAACTCATCAACAATGGGTTTAAACCATTCCTCCTTCTGTTTTAACTTAGTTATGCGTTGTTCTCTAGTACCTTTCAATTGAATATTAGAATTATCTACAAGTCTGACAATAACAGATACCTTATCTCCTGATGCATACTTATTCAAGATTTCTAATTTCCTATCTAATTTAATAGAAGTAATGTTAATGGAGGCTTCCGCAGAAGCAATATGGAAAGATATTATTGAAACTAGAATAAACAAAAAAATTATTTGGTAATTATTTTTCATTATTACCTCTAAACTTATTTTATCCTACTGCAATAACCTCTCTATTCAAGCCGATACTTTCTACCATAGGATTTTGAAATAATCTAAGATATTCGTCTTGAGTTATCTTCCCAGAAAAACCATTAGATAGTTTACTACGTAATTCAAACTTGTTCTCTGGTAATTCAGAAACAAACTCATCAACAATGGGTTTAAACCATTCCTCCTTCTGTTTTAACTTAGCTTTCCTCTCTTCAGTTGTTCCTTTTATGGTGATGTTTGAATTATCTTTGAGTCTTATAATCACACTAACCATTTCATTTTTCTCAAACTGCCCTAGAATTTCTTGGTCATATTCAGCTACGTTATTCTTATTCACACATACATTAGCGATGCACCGGCAGTCTGTTGCTTGATAGGCTCTGCCCGTAAGATCTATATCTGTACAATCTATACCTTCACAATCAGGTTGATATGCAACGTTTACACATTCTTTAGAATGGCAACATGAAGCTGGCACACATTCACTATCTTTTTCACAATATATTTCTAGTGAGATGTCTTTCTTAGTAACACACCCCGCAAAAAAAACAAGCATCACAAAAATACCAAAAACCAAAAATTCTTTTTTCATGCTCCTTTACCTCTTAATTCTCATTATTTATCTCAATCTTTACATCAGACAAACTTCTGACTTTTTTATCATAATATATAATATCAGATTCTTCTTCGTCAGGTTCAACTTTTTCCCATTCTCCATTTTCCTTAACAAAGATGTTAATCTGTGAGCTGTTTAGTTTTCCATATTTAAGGTTAGATTTACGTACTTTGATTCTATCATCAAAAACAGGTTCTTCTATAGGCCATATATGGGGTGCAATGGAACTAACTATGGGGGTTGGAGCAGGTCCTTGCCCTCCACTTTGACTAGATATAGTACTGGGAGTGGATTTTTTCCCTTTATCTTTAATTGGAGTGACCTCTTCCTCTATTTCACTAACTAGAGTATTAGGAGCAGATATTTTTCCATTATTTTGGCTAGCTATAGGATTATGTGTCTCTCCCCCATCATCTTGCGTTGGGGTGACCTTAATATTAATGTCAGTTATTACTGGTGCTTTGTTAACTTTTTCCTGATTATCTTTAGCGTCATTCAAAGAATCAGCTAAACTATTCAACATTACTGATAAGTATTCTGCACCAGGAATTGCATCCTCATTAACAGCAAATACTGTAGCTATTAGGCTTAAAAAAATAAGTATAACAAATACTAAAGAAGATAGCTTACTCTTTCCCTGAAGAGAATTTTCCCCTATTTTCACGCCCCCATATGAAGTAGATTTCATCTGTTCTTTATAAATATTTGTTGTCCTTAAGTAGAAATTCTCAACGATTATAAAAAAATATAATTTTTATATAATCATAAACTGTTCTTCACAATATCAAAAACACCCTCAACCTTAATAGCACTTAAGCATTTGCTGTCTTTACAGGGTGTTTTTCTGTGATTAAAAGCAGAAACACAAGGAGAGCAAGCATAGTTTGAATAAACGCAAGTACAATTCTTGCTTAATGGCGAGTAGATATTGGGTGTTTCCGGTCCGAACAATACTACAATCTTTATGTTTGTTAATGAAGCGAAGTGGGCTGGGCCACTGTCATTAGTTACAATTACTTTTGAAACATTATAGAGGTCAATAAGTTCTTTTAGGGTTGTTTTGTCAGTAAAATCAATACATTGAGGGTTTTTCACAAAATTGCATATTTCTTTTGCGTCTTGCGCTTCAGCTTTTGTCCCTGTAATAACAACGAGTATATCTTTATCTTTTAATATCTTTTGGGCAAGTTTCATAAAATTATTAATGGGCCATCTTCTTATAGGCAATAGCTGAGATGCATTAGGGTTTAATAGAACTATTTTGCTTTTATCGGTTATTTTAGGATTAATTCTCTTTAATTTCTGTATAATTGATTTCTTAGCAGATGTTGTTGAGCTGACTTTAGCAGATTCAATCTCTGATTTTGGAATTGCTTTTTTTAGCAAAGGTTTTTCGTTTATGTCAGTATCTAAGGAATAAACCAAAGACATAAAGCTCTGGCTGATGTGTTGATGGGGGTTGTATTCAACTTTATGAGTCTGGAAGCTGCCTCTGTAAAGGCCCTCCATCTGGTATCTGTAAAAACCTGATATTGCTTTTGCTCCAGAAAAGAAGCTTAATATACTTGTGACTCTTGAGAAAAGCTCAAGATCTATGATTGCATCTATCTTTTTTGATCTTATCTTTAGTATTGAAGTAATCGTATCTAGGATAAACAAGAAAAATGATTTGCTTCTGATAGTGATTATGTTTTCTTTTGGAATTAGGTTTAATAGCTTTATACTCTGATCATTCTCTTTAAATATCATGAAGTATATTTGGGCATTGAATAGTTCTTTTGCCTTTTTCATTGCACTATATGCTAATATTGTAGAACCCATCTCAGAAAGTTCTATGAAAAGTATTTTTTTCGGCTTGAATTCTTTCTTTATAACTCTTAAACCAAAAAGTCTTTGTAGAGATGCAATTATCGAGAGTAAGAAGCAGATAGGAACTCCGAGAGAGTAATCCAACCAGCGCATAAAATCTACTTTCATTTTACCTACTTTAAGAGTGAAGATTCTTATTTAAATCTTATGGTTGGAGTTAGAATAACTAATATAAAAAGTTTATTTTTAAAATCTCACTAAAGAATTCATTTAGTTTTTTCCAGATACTCCTTAATTTCTTTTTCTTTTGTGATTGGGTGATCATAAATATCGATGGGTAATTCAAAAGTACCGTGAGTTGGTTTCAATATCTTTTCTATATAATCTTCATTAAAAACGTGCCTACAGTCTTTATCAAAGTCTTTAAGTAAGGGAAATTTTGAGATTCTCTTATATATTTTTTCCAGGGGCTCATTTCTGATGTTCCCATAACTTACTTGAACATGGGGGCAGGTCATAACTTCACCATAAGGTGTAATAGATATCCTCTCCGTACCAGCAGGACATCCGCTTCCCCCTCTAAAATTCAATACAGTGTCTGCCCTTACATGGCCTTTCTTTAAAAGTTGGTAGTATTCCTTCTTCTTATCTGCTATACTCCTGCTAAAGTCTCCGGCTACCTCTCCAGAGGAACTAATTGGATTAAGCAGGGTAAATACATTATGTTCTTTACTAAATTTCATTATCTTCTTAACTTCTTCAAAATTATGGTAAGTTATTACCGTGCTTAAACAGATATTTAACTTTAATTCCTTCGCCCACCTAAACACTTCCATAAGTTTCTTATAATTCGAAGGAGTTCTTCTTATCTTATCATGAGTCTTTTCATCAAGACTTTCTAGACTTAATTGAATAGTATCGAGACCAGCATCCACATATCTAGTAAGATTTTCTTTAGTCATAAGAATGCTGTTTGTTACTAAAGATATCAATGCATTTTCTTTGTTTATCCCCTTAATGATTTTAACTAGCTCATCTGGTGGCCTAATTGTTGGCTCTCCTCCTGTTATATTTATGTGTATGGCTCCTAACTTAACTGCTTTTTTCCATGTATCAATTATTTCATCGGGAGTTAGTTCTTTTTTCCCCTTATTCTTCTTATTACTCATCAAAAATTTTGCAGAACACATTTCACAATTAGCGTTGCACCTATAACTTACTGCAAAATCAATAGTTCTAAGTCTATTCTTTCTTAAGACCCTCACATAAAAGTAATCTTTTATTATTCTTAACAAAACTCTAGGTTTCTTTCTCAAAAATTTCAAATGCCAAAGAGTATTTCCAAAACTAACCAATTTATCTCCTCCAAATATGTTTTATTATAAACTTAACTTACTAAATATCCTTAAGCAGGACTTGATTTGTGGCAGGTTACCTTATTTAAATATCTTTCTATAATCAATATTTTCTATAAATATTTTATTCCATATCTCTAAAGAAACCAATAGCCAAAGCTGCCTTGCGTAATATTGCTTTAATAGTTTATTTCTTTTAAGAAAAATCTTATATGAAATTTTATTTTTGTAATCGAATAAATTGTTAATATAATTTTTATTAAATATATCTTTGAATAGGTCAGACTCAAGGATTAGGTTTTGTGATACATCCATAAATTCTCCCTGAAACCAGTTATCAATTGGCGTAAAAAATCTTTGTTTTTTTCTCTTGAAGATATTCTCTGGAAGTTTATCCTTCATACAATGCCTTAGAATGTATTTTTCGCAATTGCCATTTAACTTAAGATTAAATGGGATTTTAGCGGACAATTCAACAATGTTGTGGTCAAGGAACGGAACCCTACCTTCGAGAGAATGGGCCATTGTCATCCTATCTGCCCTAAGCAAATGGTCATTAGACAACCAGTTTTTTACTTCTGTCAAAAAAACCTGATCTGATAAACTAGCGTCTTTTTTAAAATTCTCTTTGATACAATCGATATCAGAATTTGAGTTGATATTGCCCTTTATTTTATCTGAGTATAAAAGTGCTTTTTCTGATTTTCCAAACATTGAAGTAAGCTCTATATACCTTCTTCTCCCATCTGACGATGATAAGTAATCTGAAAGTTTCTTTAATGATGTTTCTTTAGACACATTCCGTATTATAGCGCTAAAGGCTTTTTTAGCAAAAGTGGGAAAACGATCATATTTTTGAGTAGTAGCCCTTAGAATCTTATGTTGTTCATACCCTCCAAATAGCTCATCCGCCCCTTCTCCAGTCAATAAGACAGTAACAAATTTTTTTGCTTCCCTATATATACAGTAAGCTGGTATCTTTGTCAAATCTCCTAAGGGCTCATCCATAAACCAAGTAACTTCTGGGAGCAGCTTATAGCTCTCAGATTTTATCATAATTTCATGATGATCAGTATTATATCTCTCTGCAACCTCTTTTGCGTAACTGAACTCATTATCTGGTTCGTTCTCGAACCCAACTATAAAGGTTTTAGGCTCCTTCACATAATCACTCATCAAAGAAACGATTACACTAGAGTCTATCCCTCCTGAAAGTAATGCTCCCAATGGCACATCACTCATTAATCTTAACTTAACAGATTTTTCTAGCAGGCTTCTGAGTTCTCTTGAGTAATATGCTAAGGGCTTATTTTCAATTGATAGAGCTAAATTCCAGTACCTAGCTATCTTAAAATCTCCATCAGAGAATGTGAGGGTTGTGCCTGGTTCGAGCTTATTTATGTTCTTTAATATAGTGTCCTTGCCCGGAACATATCTGAAAGTCAAAAAATTATTCAATGCTGTAAAATTTATATCTCTATTTATCTTCTCATATTGTAATAATGACTTCATCTCAGAAGCAAACATAAACGTGCCGTCAACAAAGGAGTAATATAAAGGTTTGATGCCTAACCTATCTCTTGCCAAAAATAATTTCTTCTTTTTGCTATCCCATATAGCAAACGCAAACATACCATTAAAAAGTTTTACACAATTTTCTTGGTATTCTTCATAAGCATGAACAATAACTTCAGTATCAGTATCAGTGTAAAATCGGTATCCTTTTTTTTCGAGATCTTCTTTTATTTTTATGAAATTGTAAATTTCCCCATTGTATACTGTGACAATAGATTGGTCCCCATTATATATTGGTTGCTTCCCAGCTTTCAAATCAATTATACTTAACCGTTTATGTCCTAGTGAGACGTTGTTGTCTACATATATTCCATCATCATCAGGACCCCTATATTGAATAGCGTTGCCCATCTTTTTAAGAAGTTGTTTATCGTCTAACCCTACAAATCCATAAATACCGCACATTTTTTAGAAGATCACCCTTCAAAAGAGGGATCCTATTTTAATGATAACTTCAGACCATCTCTTAGTTTTGTTGGTCTATACTTAAATTTCAGTATTGTTTCTGTGTTATCTATAATAGCATCTTCATCTATCTCCAAAACCTGATCAGGAGTTATTGGTGGGTTTTTAGTTACCATGCCTAGAGATTTTGCCATGATATAACATAACCATTTAGGTATATGGGCAATTGATTTTTTCTTTCCTAGCCCCTCACCTATCAGATAAATGAGTTTATTAAAAGTAACAACATCTGGACCACCAGCAGGATATACTTTGCCAATAGTATCTTTACTTTCAATAATATTAACTATTAATGATGCTACATCATCAACATAAACTGGTTGTTTTAATGCGTTTCCCCCTCCGACCATCGGAACAACCGGAAGTTTTTTAACGAAATCTACTATTTTTTCAAACTCTAATCCTTCTTTTCCGTATACTAATGTTGGCCTTACTAAAGTTGCATCTAATGATGAAGATAAAATCATCTTCTCTGATTCCAATTTTGTTTTCCCGTATGCTCCGAGGTGCTTGAATGTTGCTGCAACAGATGTTGTAGCAATTATCCTTTTAACTCCTTTTTTCTTACATGCGTCTATAACATTTTTAGTTCCATCTTTGTTAATTTTGTAACATAAACTCTTATTAGGGGAACCAACTAATGCCGCTAAATGGATTACAGTATCAACCTTATCTAATGCTGTTTCTATAGTTTCAACTTTTAAAATATCTCCATAAACTATCTTAACAGGAAGATTCTCTATTTTTTTTACGTTATTATCTCCGTTTAGAACAAAACATTTTACTTTATGGCCCTTATCAACCAGTTTCTTGACAAGGCTACGCCCTATAAATCCTGCTGCTCCGGTTACAAGTATCATTCTTTAGTACCTCCCTCACTTATATGCTATAACTAAGTTATTCAAACCCCACTGGAATGTTTTTGCTATTATTTTTTTGAATTTAGCCCTCTTTATTAATATTTCCCTTATTTCATATTTATTAAAGTAGTTCTTGTGATCCTTTATTTGCTTAGGACTTACTATTCTAAGTTTATAACTTAAAAATTCTAAAATCTTTTTAGCCCTTGGAGTGGGGCTTGTTATAAGCAGCACCCCTCCTTTTTTTAACACTCTGCCAGATTCCATAAGCAATTCAAGGGGATACTCAAAATGCTCCAAACTTGCAAGCATAGTTACACAATCAACACTTTCTGATCTTAAGGGTATTTTCTTAGATAACTTGGCCCTTCTTAACTCTATTCTTTCTTTTTTTCTATCGTGTATGTCATCAAATCCTATCCCTTCGATTATCTTATTGCTGATTTTATTCAAGAACTCTCCATTTCCACACCCTATATCGGCCACTATACCTCTAGGGATATAATTAATCACTTTCTTTATCCTGACTGCTCTTAGATATGGTTCTAAAATCTCTTCACTCATTTTAGTTTCAGACTAAATTTATTTTAGTTCTTAATTAATATAATTCTGGGAAAAAGCCTAGTTAATATACTTTTCTATAAAGTTCCATACAATATAATAATTAGTGGCTGAGGATTTATGAGAACTCAATTTTAGAAAGGTTTATATTTGTTTAGTCTTCCTTGTTTCATAGTTTTTTATGGAAAGGGATATAATGGCAGATGCTAAATTGAGGAATGGAAAATGGATGTTCTATTAATCAATCCTATTTGGACTTACGAAAAAAGACACGCGTATAGTGGAGTTGGAAACGTTCTTCCTCCGCTAGGGCTTGCATATATTGCTGCAGTTATCGAGAATAAATGCCATAATGTAAAAATATTTGACGGTCAAGTATCTTCCGATAAAGAATTTGAAAATATCATAACCTCTTTTAAACCGAAAATAGTGGGCATCTCATCTATGACTTCATTTGCTGTTGCTGCATATAAAACAGCAGATAAAGTTAGGCGAATGCTACCTGATTCATTGATAGTTATGGGTGGGCCACACCCTACAATCTTAGTAGAGGAAGCACTCAAGAAAGGAGTGGACGTTGTTGTAAGGGGTGAAGGGGAGTACATTTTTGCAGACTTAGTTGAGAATTATCCTGCATATGATGAAGTTAAAGGGATATCATTTATCAAGAATGGTAAAATCACTCATAATCCAGATAGGGGTTTCATAAAAAATCTTGATGAACTGCCTTTTCCTGCAAGACATTTGATAAAAATGGATAGATATAAGCCCACACCAGGTAATTATAAAAGATCTCCTGTGACTTCTATGATATCCTCAAGAGGGTGCCCATATAAGTGTACTTTTTGTTCAAAGGCTATTTTTGGAGGAGTAGTCAGGATGAGAAGTGCAGAGAATATAATCAAAGAGATTGAACACTTAATAGAAAAATATAATATAAAAGAGGTCCTATTTCATGATGACACACTCACCCTTAATTCAGAAAGAATGATTCAAATCTGTGATTTGATTATTAAAAAGAATTTAGATATAACATGGAATTGCTTCGCAAGAGTTAATAATGTCACTAAACCTTTGCTTGAAAAAATGAAAGCAGCGGGCTGTTGTTATGTAGGGTATGGTGTAGAAACAGGAGACGCCAAAATATTAGAGAATATCAAGAAAGGAGTTACATTAGATCAAGTGAGAAATGCCGTTAAACTAACAAAGGAAGTTGGACTAGAGGTGAGAGTGTTTATGATGTTCGGCGCTCCAGGAGAAACGCTTGGAAGTATACAAAGGTCAATGAAATTTGTAAAAGAGATCAAACCAGATATAACTAATTTTAACATACTAACTCCTTATCCTGGAACAGAAATCTACAACTGGGCAAAAGAAAATGGATATCTTGTTTCAGAAGATTGGAGTCTTTATGAGCAGAGTGTTCCCCTCATAAATTTACCAACTATCTCTAATGAGGAAATCAGAAAATGGTATGTAAAATCATTTAAATCGTTCTATTTGAATCCTGCGTTTGTTTTCAGAAGTTTACTTAAGATAAGGAATATAGAGGATATAAAGAGATATTTAAAAGCTGGAAAGGGAGTTTTGGGGTTAAAATAATTATTCAATTAAGAAATCTAAACTTGATTAAAACAAAAAACGCCTTGATACCATCTTTCCATGTTATTTTTTTTCCATCATTAAAATCTCTAGAATAATAGTCTATTTCTATTTCTTTTATTTTAAGTCCTTTTTTCAGAAATTTAGCAGTGATTTCTGGCTCAAAATCAAAGCCTTTGGCTTTTAGTGTACCTATTTGATTAAGCGTCTCCCGGGTGAAAACCTTATAACATGTTTCCATATCTGTAAGGTTGGCAAAATAGAGCAAATTTGTTATGTGGGTAAGGAAATTGTTTCCTATTGCATGAAGGGTGTAAGTTAGATGATTATCTCTTAAGTGCCCTTTTCTGGATTTAAACCTAGAACCATATACAATCTGACAACTATTCTTCAGAATCGGACTAAGAAGCCTAGGATACTCATTAGGGTTATATTCTAGATCTGCATCTTGAATTAATATGATATTTCCTGTAGCAGACCTTAATCCAGTAATTATTGCTGCACCTTTACCTTTATTTCTTTTATGAAATTGAATTTTACAGCCTTTTAATCTCTTTAGAATCTTCTTAGTCCCATCTGTAGAACCATCATCAACAATTATAATCTCCTTTCTTAAATTAAATGTTTTTTGTTTCTTGATACGATTAATAACTGTCAATAAGGTTTTCTTCTCATTGTATGATGGTATTATAATTGATAGGGTTTTATAGTTCATCTTGATATCAACTTCTTTTAATTTATTAAATTAGTGTATCTTAATAGTGCAATTATCTTGAAAAAATAATAAGTAATATAGATAAAAATAATCCAAATGCAGATTAATAATAGTCTAATCTTATTTAATCTTTTCATTTTAGTTCAAAAATCTCAATATTTTTTCGATCGTAAATCTTTCTTGAATATTTAGTTGTCAAATTTTTAAATGATTCTTCAATCTCGTCTGTGTAGATTGCTTTTACAGTTGCATCACTATCAAAATTATGATTTACAAGTATATAACTAATATCTAATTCATTCAATTTTCTCAAAAGGGCCTTATCCTCGTAAAGCCCATCAAAATAAGTTGTGTAGGCAAGACTGTGGAATATAAACTCTCTATCAAGAAAGAACCCTCGGTTATCCTTAAGCAACAACACCCGGGTATCAGGTGGAGTATTTGTATTAATAAATTTGGATGCATGGTACAAACTATAATCTTTTAGTTTGTCATGAAACTGATCTTCTGTCTCAAGTCCAAGAACAACTGGAAAATACTTGTGATTCATACCTACCCACAGATTAATATTAAATACTAAGCTAGATAAAAGCACCATAAAAATAAAAATTCTGAAAATTTTAGACTTATAAGAGATCAACTTATCTATCACAAAAGCGCTTACAATTGCCAATAGAATAAAAACCAAGAAAATAAATCTTACATAATGACCGCCTATAAAGAACCAAGCAGTAATAACAAAAAAACTAAAACCTAATAATATTTTTATAATGTTACTTATCTTATTTTTTAATAATAATAACAAAGGTATAAACGCCAAAAACACTGGTCCAATACCCATGATACTCGGGAACTTTGATGGAAACATTGTAAGAAACCAAGGTAATAAGAGATAGTTCTTCAGATTAACAGTTAAAGATTTGCCGGCGCTAACTATATTTGCCAAATTTGCCGCACTTACATACTTACCACCAAAGACACTATAAAGAAAAGGAAAAACAGGATTTCCCGTATAAATATAACTTTTTATAAGCCATGGAGAAAAGATAAAAAACGGAATAGAAGAAAACAAAAAAAGACACGCAAGCTTATATTGAATTCCCTTATTCTTAATGGTGATTAATCTAAAGAGTAAAAATATAAAAATAATCGACAATTGGATACCTGCAATATATTTTGTTGACAACGCTACACCTATCATTATTGCAGATAAGATAATCCAACGTATATCTAGGTCCTTAAACCAAATAACAAAGGAATAAAAAGCCATAAAAGAGAACAACGCATTAGATATATCAGATCCCGCTGATACTGAGCTTTGCATAAACCTGGGCATCAAAAAGAATATTAAGGCTCCAAATAAGCCCACCCTAAAATTAAAAAATCTCATTGAAAAAGATATTATGGCCAAGACTATAAGTATACTAAATGAATAAGCTATAAGTTTTGATAGAATAGGATTTACTACCAGCATCCCAAATAAGTAAAGCATTTGAGTAAAGAGGGGATAAGCAGTCTGATTGATATAAGGGGTAAAAAAAATTGAATGTTTAGCTATGTATAACTTAGGAGCAGCAAAATGATAAGATGTAACATCCCACTTCCATACTGGCCCCATAAGCGGGACTAAGTTTAATACAATAAAGAATAAAAGAATAATGAGGAGTATTGATTGTAGATTAAATCCAAACTTAAAATTAGAGTATGATTTTCTTAAATTTATTACAATATATTTTATATCGAAGAGAGATAGAATTAAACCCAGTAAAACTATAACATAAAATATAGATCTATAGATCAATCCAGATATGCCCAAGAAGAAAGTAATGTATCCCAATATAAAGTAACCCAAACATACGCCAAAAATAAATTCTTCTAAAAAGCTTATTTTAAGCTTAAATAATTTCAATAATCTTCTTCCAATAGAGAATGCAATTAGTATAAAGACCACAAAATATAAAAGTTCAATCATCTTGTTATTTACCCCAGATAAATAACAGTTAAGAAATAGTTTATAAATGTTTTTATATAATTTCTCTCCTGTGCGATTTCAAAACTCTGTCACACCCTTTAGATTAAACCTTGTGACATAATTTTGAAATCATTTCTGAAAATTAAAAACAAATAGTCTATTTCTTTCTTTTGCCAGTAATGGCGGAGGAAAAA
>JAYEIZ010000021.1:0-19654 GCA_034660355.1 Nanobdellota archaeon | reverse complement strand
TTGATTCAAGAGAACTAGAAGGTAAAAGTGTTTATAATAGAGAAGGGGGCTATTCTGCTGCTGAATTAGTAATGAGGGTTCTAGACCTACCTGATGGAATGCCATATTACAGGCCAAGATTGATATTTACTGCAGTATATAGATACAAAACAATAGCAAACCCTATGGTTTGTATTGATCCTGAACCGAGAAGCACTAAAGTCAGAGAGAAAACCTGCGAAATTGGAGATTACTCGGCTGTAGGCCGCGGTGGTGGAAGTGGAAGGGGGGGAAGTGTAGGTTCTGGCTTAGGAAGCCAAGGAGCGCCCATTGCAGTTACTAGGGTGGAGGAAGATGTAACTAGTGATTTTATCCTATTTAAGATCTATTTACGTAATGTTGGAACTGGAATGGTAATACCTGAGAATGTTATTGACCGTAACCCTAATGAAGGGTATGACTTTAGGGAAATGAATACTGTGAGGATTGAACATATAAAAGCGGGGAGTATATTAATGAGTGAGTGCAGGCCTGCAATGGGAGATTATGTTGAGCTGATAGACGAGCTTGGATATATATTCTGCAAGCTTGAGAAAAGCACAAATAGCATTACAGAAGCTTATGCTACTCCATTGAATATAGAATTAAGTTATGGTTATACTACTTCTGAAGAAAGGGAAATAGAGATCTTTGAAGAGATAGATTTTAGGTGAGTTGTATTATCTTTGTTGCTTCTTATTGAGCGAAATTTCCAAAAAGTTTAAATAATACAAACTCTGGAATATGAAATAACTACTATTAGGAGGAATATAAAATGGATAAAAAAATAATGGCATTACTAGTAATTAGTTTATTTGTATTAGTGGGGTGTACAAAGGATCAAGTTTCTACATCTATGTCCAAGGCATTTATTGGAGGTACTGATGCTGTAGAATTTGATTTTGTTGAAGGAAGCCCCCCTGCTGAAGTTTATGATGGTGGAAGCTATCCTTTTGAAGTAGCATTAAATGTAGAAAACAAGGGAGAGTATGATGTTGCTAAGGAGAATATAACAATCGAACTTGCCGGGTTCTATCCTGCTGATTTTTCTTTAACTCAAGAGAGTATTATAAAAAACCCTGAAGAGGACTTAGAGAGATCACAAATTGAAGCTGAAGGCAATATAATACCTGGTACAGTAACATATGTAACATTCCCTAGGTTTAATTTCACATCCAGCCTAAGTGCAAACAACGAATACAAGATAAGGGCAAATGTCTGTTATGTATATGGTACAAAGGCACAAGCAGATATATGCATACTTGATGATCTTACCAAATCAAATGACAAGGTATGTAAGGTAACTGAACAAAAAACAGTGCACTCATCAAGCGGACCAATACAGATAGAAGGTCTTGAAGAAAGCATTGCAGGAACTGATAGAGTAACATTCTCATTTGAAGTAGTGCATAGAGGATCTGGAGCTATTTCGCAAAAAGAAACAGATTGTAGTGATGAAACAATAGGGAGAAACAAAGTCTGGGTAGAAGTAAACAATAATTTAACAGGACTGGAGTGCTCTGGCTTAAGCGACGGAACAGCTACAACTGGTTTTACAACACTTTACAGCGGAAAGAGAATGATAAGATGTACTCAACCAACTGATAACTTGCAAGGAGATTTTGAAAAGAAAGTTAAAATCAGTGCAGTGTATGATTACAAGGAACACAAGCAAGTTGATTTAGTGGTTAAGCATACAACTTAATTCTTTTCTTTTACTTTTTATTTTATTTAGAACCAGCTAATGTAAATTGTGCTAGTAAAGACTCTAATTGAATAAACTCATCGCTACCTTCTGTCATCCTAAATTCTATTTCACCGCATTTATCAATAAGGCTCATCTTTATCCTATTATCAATATCTAAATCCAGAGTCTGCTTTTGTATCTGTTTTATTACATCTAATCCTGCTAACCCATAATTAAGCATAGTATCTAGTAATTTATTTCTTGCTTCCACAAACTTGCCTTTTATAGCTAATTCAAGCATTTCTTTAATCTCTTTTGGTTCAGCAACAGACGCTAAACTATATATAAGATCTTCAGTTATATTCTTAGAAAGTGCTGTACAACTCTGCATGACATTCTCTAGCCTTCTGCAATCGCCTTCTGCTACTTCGATTAATGCTTCTTTTGCTTTTTCTGTTACTTTTAGGTGCTCTTCTTTTGCTATCCTATCGATTATCTGATGAAGGTCTTTATTCTCTAATGGTTTAAACCTAAAAACAGCGCATCTGCTCTGGATAGGGTCTATTATCTTAGATGAATAATTACAGCTTAGAATGAATCTGCAGGTATTTGTATAATTCTCCATCGTCCTTCTTAGTGCTTGCTGAGCTTCTCTTGTCAATGCGTCGCATTCGTCTAAGAATATAATCTTAAATGGTACATCTCCAATTGCTTTTGTTCTAGCAAAATCCTTAACCTTAACTCGAACTATATCTATTCCCCTTTCATCACTTGCATTTAGCTCCAAGAAGTTTTGGTGCCATTCTTCTCCAAAGAGTTTTTTTGCAACTACTATTGCTAAAGTTGATTTTCCGACTCCAGCTGGACCTGCATATAACTGGTGGGGCATATTTTTTTGCTCAACAAAAGCATTAACTCTAGCAACTATCTCTTTTTGCCCTTTGATTTCAGAAAAATCACTTGGACGATATTTCTCTGTCCAGATAGCATGCTCTTGAGTCATAGAAAAAGTGAAGATAATACTGTTTAAAAAGTTATTGAAACGAGAAATTTTGAAATGTATAGAAATAGACAAAATTTCCCTAGTTTAAAAATACTTCATATTTTATAAACAAAGAAAAAAATTAAATAATATCCTCTTCAGCTACAACTAAGAAGTCGCCTATTGCTATAACTGCTGAGAATGGGATTAATATGTTATTATTCTTATCCTTCTCTAGCTCTAGTTTCTCAGTATAGGATGTAGGATTCTTTAATATTAAGTGTATTAATTCGCCAGACCTTGTTTCGAAAACAATATCTCCAACTTCCCCAAATCTTTTTCCAGTCTTGCTAACAACCGTCCTTCCTATCAATTGTTTTGAAAATTTTTTATCAGCTTCAGCCATAATAAATCCCCCTCACAGGTTTGTTAAAGTAATATATTAAGGAGAAGATAGCTCACGTTATATTTAAACTTTTTGTTTTTTACTTGGAAGTAGTTTTAGCCCTAACAACTCCTTTAACTTACCCTCATTATAACAATCTTCTTTTAATCCACAACTTATACATTTGTTGGTATTTTTCTCAAAATCAGGCAGTTTATCAGAATTCAATAGATTGTTGACTTTTTTTACAAGCTCTTTTACCTCAAGCCTCATGAATGGGTTTAATGGTATGTGCCTTCTTTCCTTTGAGTCCAGATAATGTACAAATCCTTCTTTTATCTCTGTGTTAAAGCGCTCCTCAATGAGCATTGCATAAGCGATGAGCTGAACCTTATGTCCTGGCCAGACCCCTTCTCGTGGAGATTTTCCAGTCTTAAGCTCTATCGGAACAAAGCCTTCCTTGTAGACTTCAATCTGATCTATGATCCCTTTTAGACCTAGTTTTTCAGATTCTATCCTTAGTTCTGATTCTATTTTAGGAGTTAGTTTTTCCCAAAGCTCTTCTCCAAAAACCTCGTGTTTCTGAATAAACCTGTAAACTGAATTTGCTCTTGTTTCTGATTCTGATAATATTAAAGGCCAAACATTCTTGAACAATTCTTCCGGCTTTATGCTGAATTTGTTTAGCTTTTCTTTGTACTCTTTGATAACATTCAATAGAATTTCCCTGTATTTTTGATGGTATTTCCCCTCTAAATCACTCAAAATAGTTCCTTTGCTTATGCTTTTTACCAGTTCTTCTTCTGCTAAATTGATATTCTCATAAGCCTTATGCCTGATTGATCCTTTTATCAGTGCTTCTTTTGGTGGTTCTGTTAGTTTTAAGACATACTGAAGATAGAGCTTTCTTGCACAATATAGATATGAAGTTACGGTTGTTACAGAGAGCATTAAAGCAGTTAATGCTTTTTTATTTATATAGGTTATGTATAAATGAATTTGCTATAAAAGAAATCCTTTATTTTATTTATTAATGGCTTAAGTGATAATTCTTGGTAATTATCTCCTGATTCTAATAAATTCCTATACATATCAAGCTGGTCTCGTTTAACAAAAACGCTGCTCCCATCATGAACTGCATCATCAACTAAAAATTTTGTTAATCCTAAGAATTCAGCTGGATCCCTTTCTTGTGAGACTTCAGTAGGATAATTACATCTTTCTGTAAACTCGTCTACGTAGTTTGAGACTGCAGCATGATACATACATCTTTCTGCAAGAGCGTCTACTAAGCTTAATACTCCTAAATACGATGATATAGGAACAGAATTCCAATCAGATGGGTTCCTTGATCTTTGTTCCCTTATTAGATCTTCTCCACGTAATTCTTTCATTAGTAGTTCTGGCTTAGGTTCTTTCATCTTGATTTTCTCCTCTAATTCTAAATCAGAATTCTAAATCTATTTTTAAACCTTACCTTTTCATTTAATTTGTATCTATTCTAAAGTAGTTACTTATAGAAAGGTTTATAAAGCAGAATATATTCTCTACCTACTGTTTGGGGGTAAAACCTATGTTTGAAGGGATAGAAAAGGGACTAAAGACTTGTATGTTTATTTGTTTTCTTCTTCTGTTAAGTGTAAACGTTTCTGCTTTAGATGCTTCTTTCAAAACATTTTTTTCTGAACCATATCATAATCAGATTAACATTGTCTTAATCGCCAATTCAACAGACGATAATGTAGAGCCATGGGAAGAATGCAGGTATGGCGACGTAGATCCTAACAGAAAGATAGATATTTTCGATGTATTGGCTACTTTAAAAATTCTTAGTGGAGATGAAGAAGCAAGTGATGCTTCTGATGTTGACAGAAATGGTAAGACAAACATTTTTGATGTACTTGAAATCCTTACGTTGATGCGTACTGACTGCCACAGGTCTGTTCATTATCTTAAATATATATGGGACTTTGGTGATGGAACAGGATTCCAGCATACTACAAATTATGTTATTATGCATATGTTTGATGAACCGGGAGAATATAATGTAAAACTTTATGTTGAGAATAGCATTAATGAGGTAGATATGTTTTCTAGGGATTTTAAAATATTAGAGCGTAATTTTCGCCCTGTTTTTGCTGATTTAGAGGATGAATATGAGGTTTACGAAAACGATACTTTGATTATACAACTAAATGCAACAGACCAAAATAATGATATTCTTACTTACTCTGCATCAGGATTACCAGAAGGTGCTACTTTAGATTCAGAAACGGGTGTTTTTGAATGGACACCTAATTTTTACCAGGGAAGGCAGGATTATGAAATTACTTTTATTGTCGAAGATGGAAGAGGCGATAAAGATGAAATCGAGATGTTGGTCGACGTAGAGAATACTATTTATAGGTCTAAACCTAATGCAAGTCCAAAAGCAGAGCCAATGGAAGGGTATGCTCCCTTAGAAGTTAGTTTTACAGGTAATGTTGATGGTGGAGATGGCAAATTATTTTATGGGTGGTGGATAGAAGAAAAGCAGTCTGGCGATCAAATCTTTTTTACTAATGAACAAAACTTTACATTTATTTTTGAGAATCCGGGCACTTATGAAATAGAATTTTCAGTAATGGATGAAGATGATGATGAAGATGAGGGGTTTTTTGATATTATTGTAAAAGAGCCCTTGCCTACAGCATACGCTTATGCTGAGCCAAATGCCGGAGGCGTACCTTTGACTGTTAATTTCAGGGGAGAAGCCCAAGATGGTGTTGAGCCCTACAATTATTCATGGGATCTGGGGGATGGAAATAACATAGAACAAAAAGAATTCGAGTATACATATAATGATGAAGGAAATTATACTGTTGTATTAACAGTCACTGATGAAAAAGGCAATTCTGACACAGATGAGATTAATGTTATGGTCAACCATAATCATGCTCCTGTTCTAGAGCCAATAAGTGACATTATAATATTAGAAGATGAATCTGAGGATTATACATTTACGGTTTCTGCAACAGATGAAGATGGTGATACTTTAACATATAATGCTGAGAACCTGCCTGGAGATGCTGAATTTTCAGGGCAGACATTCTTCTGGAAAGAGCCTAATGATGGAGTATATACCCATGTAAGGTTTATTGTTGAAGATGGTAAAGGCGGAAGAGATGTTGAAGATATCACAATCACTGTTAGAGAAGAGTTTATCGGGCCAACTGCTGAGATTAAAAGTGCTTATCCAAATCCACAAAAACCAGCAGAATTAGATCCTAAAGATACTTATTATAGGTTTAGTAATACAATAACTTTTAGGCCGCGTGTCACTGAAGGAGATGCTCCTATTGTGAAGTATGTTTGGCATTATGGAGACGGAACTAATCAAACATCTAGTATTCAAATCAATACTTTTCGTAATTATAACGAAACTGGTGATTATACTGTAACCTACGAAGTAACTGATGCTAACGGCAAAGTAGGTGTTAGCGAGCCGGTTATTGTTAAGATAACAGACTTCCCAGAGTTTGACTCGGTTGATGATATCACCGTGGATGAAGGGCAAAAAGTTAGTTTTACTGTATCGGCTACTGATACTCATCCAGTTGATGGAGTTTTATCCTATAGCGCATTAAATCTCCCAGAAGAAGCAACTTTTGTTGATAATGCATTTAATTGGACAACTGATGATAAGACATCAAAGAATTCTCCATATACAATTACTTTTATTGCAACAGATGAGAAGGGAGCTGAAGACACCATAGATGTTAAAATTTATGTAAATGAAGCATTGAATGAGCCACCTACTTTAGAAGCTCTTGATGATGTAGAGGTTAATGAAGGGGGCTTGATTGACTTTACTTTAGTTGGCTCTGATGTCAATGATGATAATATTATATATACTTATGATACTATTCCTACAGGCGTTTCTTTTGATGAAAATACTGGTGAATTTCACTGGGAGACTACTCTTGCTGATGCAGGAGATTATGAGATTACCTTCAGAGCATACGATGGTTATGAATATTCTGCAGAGCAAAAAGTAAAGATTAAGGTTATTGATGTTTATGCAGAGCCTCAAGCTGACTTTACCTATACCTCAGATTACCTTAAAATAAACTATGAAGGTTCAGTAAACGGCGGAGAAGAGCCATTTACATATTCATGGGATTTAGGTGATGAAAGCCAAGACCCAGAAGTAATAAACCCAGATGAATACCAATATGCTAATCCAGATACATATACCGTTACATTTACAGTTACAGATGGCAGAGGCAATAGTAATTCAATACAAAAAGAAATTATTGCAGCAGACCCTTGTGCACAAAAAACTTGCGATTTAACTGGATGTTCAGGTTCATATACTGGCTCAAAAGGTTTTTGTGATATATCTCAAAATGGAGAATGTGATTTTGCAGTCAAGCAATTAATTGATGGCAGTTGTGGTTATTCAAAGCCACCTCCGCCACCGCCACCTCCGCCGCCCCCTAATCAAGCGCCTAGTGCAACAATAGATAGCCCAGGAAGCCAATCAATAAATACAGGTCAAAGCTTAAATTTTCAGGCAAGTGATTCTGATAGTGATGGCAGCATTGCATCAAGAAAATGGACATTCGGGGGAAGTGGAATTCCTGATTCTACTGACCAAGACCCTGGCAGTAAGACATTTAACAATGTTGGGACATTTACAGTAACATATACTGTATGGGATGATGATGGAGCATCCACCTCTAAAAGTGTTACAATAACAGTTACAATACCACCTAATCAAGCGCCTACACTAAGCGGCATTCCTGATAAAAATATTAATGAAGATTCTGGTTTGAATAATAATCTAGTAGATTTACATTCTTATCATAGTGATGCTGATGACAGTGCTGCTGCTAGTACATTCACAATTGAATCTCAAAGTGCTTCTGGCACAGTAAATTGTGTTGTTGATGGTAATAGGTACGTTGATTGTACACCTGCCTTAAACCAGGTGGGAAGCAGTACAATTGTTGCAAGAGTAACAGATGGAGGTGGACTTTGGAATGAAGATACCTTCATTGTCACAGTAGATAATGTCAATGATCCTATTAGTATAACTGGTTCTAGTCCTTCAAGTCCACAGACTATGGCAGAAGGTGGCTCACAGGCATTTTCAATAGATTCTATATCAGATGATGATGTAGGAGATACAGTATCTTATGACTGGAAGATAGATGGTGGGGCTACTGTAGGCACTGGAAGTTCTTATACATATAATCCAGGTTATGCTGATGCTGGAGATCGTGATATTGATGTTACTGTTACAGATGGTGGCGGTGCTACAGATACAATGCACTGGGATGTTACTGTTACTGAAACAAGAAATATAAGATTAGACAATATCCAGGAATATAATGTTCCTGTTAAAGGCACTGCAACAACATTCACTGTTGATGTCCATAATGATCATGCTAGTGCAACAGAAGACTTCACTGTTAAATTAAAGAAAGATGGCGTAGATACTGGAGATTCGGCTAATGTTGCTGGTTTAGGTGCAGGAAGTTCTCAGACTATTAGTATAGATCATACTTTTGCAAGCGAAGGAGATTATACAATAGAAGCTTATGTAGATGCATTGGATGGGGAAGATGACTCAAGTGACAATTCTATATCAAGAAGCACTCATGTAGCTACTTTTGCTGAACTTAAATCCTCAATAATGTTGTATCTAGATATTAATGCACCTACTCCTTGGAATGTTAGTACTCCATTTGATGCTACTCTTTATTTTTATAACTTTAATGGAAAACCAATTACAATACCCTTCCAGTTTGTTATTCCAGCACCTATGGCTCTTATTAGCGGGCCTGCAACAACACAAACAATAACAATGACTGGGCAACAGACTGATATAACATGGGAAATAGACTCAAGCAATACTCCTGGAACTTATGATCTTGAAGCAATTATAGATGGTATTACTTTTGTTACTAAATCAATCACTGTACAGGTTTTTGCTTCTCCAATAATAGGAATCAGCCAACCTGCTTTGCCTCCTATGTTAGATATTAATACTCCTCATACTATTACATCTACTGTATACAATACAGGGAATGAAACTGCATATAATATAGAGGTTAAACTGGATATATTATCAGAAGGCCTAAGTTCGCAAGAAGGCCTGACAAAGGTAATCAACAGAGTTGATATTGGTGCTTCTGTGAATGTTAGTTGGGATTTAATAGCAGCTATTGCTGGGCCCCATGAGGTTTATGTAAGCATTGTTGATTATGATTATGATACAAAACCAGTTACTATAGAATCACAACCTTATCAACATGTATTGAATGATCCTGTTTCAGCACGCCCTACAAGTGGAAGTGCTCCTTTAACTGTGCAGTTTAAATCGCAAGTTGTAGGGACAGATCCGCCATATACATATTTATGGGATTTTGATGATGGGGGAACAAGTACTGAGCAAAACCCCAAACACATTTATGTAAATCCTGGTGAGTATGAGCCTATCTTAACCGTTACTGATAGCATGAATGTTTCTGTTACAAGCAAATTAACAATCACAGTAAAAGAAGATTCAAAATCCTACAAAAAAGGAAGAGAAGCAGTAAAGATAAGCCAGTTAAGGTTTAGTGATGAATATGTAAGAGCTGGTGACTTTGTTGAGATTTCTTTAAACTTTGAGAATTTAGGCAGTACTATGCATAATGCAAAGGTAACTGCCAGCATTCTTGAATTAGGCATAAGGGAATCAACAAAGACTCCTAAAATGGGTTACAAACAGAGTACTAACAATAAGCTAATCCTAGACATACCTAAGGATACTAAGCCAGGAGAATACGATATTAGGATTTCGATAAGTGATGATGGTGTAAAAAAGAGAGTGAAGCATAGGCCAATAACAATAATTGAATAATATTTTGGAGAAAGCAATGAACAAAAGTAAGATTTTAGGATTGGTTGTGGTTTTACTAGCTATTGCTGTATCCTCTGTTGTTTTTAGTGAAGATGACAATGAAACAATAAGTGATGTTAATGATACTATTGATAAGAATATTGAGATAAATGAAAGTTCCGAAGAGATTATTGAGGGCAATGAAGAAGTACTTGAAGAAGAATTTTCTGCTCAATCTGCTGAGATTCCTGAAGATATTATCATAGAACCTATTAATGATACTGAATTGAATGAAACTGATGAAACAATAGAAGAAGTTGTTGATTTAGATGAAACTGATGATGAAATCTCTGAGATAGTCGAAGTTGTTGAAGAAGAATCTATCAGTGAAAACATCGGAGTAGAGGATATTGAAACAGAAGAAAATTATTTGTATGTAGATATAGAAGAAGTAATTGAAAATGCTGATAAATTGATTGCAAAAGACGAATTTGGAGAATATGTTGAATCGAAAGAAGAAGAAAAGGTTGAGGAAGGGGCTAAGATATCAGATGAGTCGACTATAGCTTTAGTTATTTCTGCTCCTGATGAGATCATGCCTGGATCAGTAGGCAGCATTAGTGTTTATGTTTGGAATTTTGGTGAAGAAGATGTTTATGATGTTCCTATCAGTATTACAGTCACAGATGGGTTAGAGCTATTAGATGATAATGAGATAGTTATAGATTCTATAGGCGCTATGAGTTCTTATCCTTTAAGTTTTGATTTTGAAACAAAGAAATATGGCACTTATGATATAGAAGTTAAGTCACTTGATATTGTTTCAAAAGAGAAGGTAGAAGTTAGGCCACCTCACTCGCCATTGTTTTCAATAGATTTAAGCGCGCCTCCAATCTGGCCTGTTGGAACTACATGGGATATTTATGTTGATGTATATAATGGAGGTAATGAAACAGCGTATAATACTACTGTTACGTTAACTTTATCTTCAGATCTAAGTACTATTGATCCTTTAATAAAATCAGCTGGCGACTTAGCAACAACATTGCCTGATTCGCATGTACAGTTATCATGGCCTGTTCATGTTGATAGTTCTGGTGAACATACTGTTACTGCTAACGCTACATGTGCTAACTGCATACCTGACTCTGAAGAACAAAGTGGTAATAGCACTACTCCAATTGTTTTGAACTTTACATCAATTCTTCTGCCAGATACATTAACAGTTGGAAATACATACCAAGCAACTGCTATTATAAAGAATGAAGGAAGCGGCAATGCAAGTGATGTTAATGTTAGTATTGCTATACCTGCAGAATTAAGTTTATTGGGTGCTGTTACTCAAATAGTTAAAATAGATGGCGGCGAAACAAAGAATGTTGTGTTTAATGTCAGTGCAGTTTCTTCAGGAGATAGCAGATCCTTGAGTATAAGGATAAGACATAATAGCACTTATTATGATAAAACACTTTCAGCGCAGTTTGATACTACAACAGTAGATACTGAGGCACCTACATTCTCAAATATTGTAGCTAATCCAGATCCTGCTGGAGTTGGTATTGTACAGATAAGCTTTACTGCAAGTGAAGCATTGCTTTCAAACCCAACTGTAACTGTTAATGGCAATACTACTGTTTTTGACTCGAAGAATTTGAATGACTATATCTATAATTATACTGTAGCTTTATCTGATACACAAGGAACTGCTACAATTGATGTTTCTGGTAATGATTTAGCTTCAAATCCTGGCAGTTCTGCTGGCTCATTAGTTATAGACTACACTGCTCCTGTAATTGACAGAATAGAAGCAGATAATTATGGTGCAGTTGTTGCTCCTGGACCTAATATATTAATAGATGTTGTTGAGTCTAATAGTGATAATAGCCTAACAGGTACAATCACAATTACAAGGATTTCTGATATGGTTGATGTTGTTAGTAACGGTCCTTTGGTTAATGGAGGAAATGGCAACTATACATATGATTGGAATACTGCAGGTTATAACGGAGATGAATACAATATCAGTGCGGTATTGTCAGATAGTGTTGGAACTGACCAAGATGACATGATAATAGTCTTAGATCGTGTTCCGCATGTAAATGCAACTTTACCTCTTATAGAATTTACTTCAGATACATATTATTTACTTAATCTAGATGGGTATTTTGATGATGTTGATGGAGATAATCTGAGTTATAGTTATGTTGCTGAAGATGGAAACATAACAGTAGATATAACTGACAATATAGCAAACTTAAGCAATACTATCTTAGATTTTGTAGGCATTAAAAACGTAACTTTTATCGCTTCTGACGGTTATTTTGACGTGAATCAAAGTACTTTGGTCAATGTTACTCCTAAATCTGACTTGTATATTGACAACATAGTTTTCTCACCGCAATATCCAAAAGAAAATGAAGAGACAAATATAACAGTCTTTGTTAATAATACTGGACTACCCAATACAGGAAATTTTAATCTAAGTCTTCTTGTTAATAGTGTTTATTTTGACTCAACAATTATGAACATAGCAGGAGAAAGCTCAGAGAACTTTAAATTTGTAAAGGCAGATTGGATAAATCAAACAGGAGTTAATAATATAACTGCTATTGCAGATTATTTAGATGAAGTTGATGAAACAGATGAAACAAATAATGAACTTAGTGTTAACATTACTGTAAAGCAATGGTATTCCATATATGGGCAGAGCACTTCTCAGATTGTCCTTAGTGATAAGGATAATGTAAGTTTGGTTAACTGGAGCACTAATTTTGGGAATATTTATGCTACTCAAGCTTCAACAGTTATTGACTGGGCAAATGTAGGTCCTCTTTTATCTGGGGATTTCGCAACTGCAGATTATGATCTCGGCCTTAGTGGAGATGAAAGAATATCAGTACTATACAATGGAGCTGCAACAGACACATTTGACGTGTATGGTAATAGTGTTGTAACTGTCCCTATAATCAACTCAACAAACAACACAAATTTCAAGACAGGTTTGATGAAGGATTCTTCTAATAACTATATCTTTGCAACCAAGATAAATATGGATCAGGATGGAATGTTTGGAAATTATGATTATGAACTTAGGATCCCTGCTACATTAAGAGATGGCGTAGGTAATGTTGACCTATGGGCGGAGGCTTTGAGCTAAGAAAATGGCAGGAAATGATTTGATTGAAAAAATGAAGAGGAAATACAATAGTTTATCTGTTGATATTGAAGATTTAGAGGATCATGTTCGCAATTCGGGTAAAATTGATAGGGAGTTTGCTGACGCGTGGAGGCCGCATGTAGAAACTATTTGCACAAGAATGAATGATATCGCTTTAGGTGGGTATGACGCTGCTAGCAGAAACAATGAAGATTCTAAAAGGGCTGCTTCAAGATTACAGAGCATAATTGGCGCCCTGGGAAGTTTTTATAAGGATATGCCCGATGTTATGGCTGAGCTTGATATGAATATTCAGATGTATGATTCAGAGGTTGAAGTAATGTTAACTGATGAGGAGCTGCTGAAAGAAGCAGAGGTAGGGCGCATAAGCAAGTGCCTAAGCTTGTTTTCAGACACCTCTAAGATATGGTCAAAAGAAGAATACAAAAAAGTAGATTCTGTAAAAGACCGGAGAGAGATTAATAGAATTGTAGGTTACTTAAGAAGATTAGATGAACTTGGCGCACTTGACGGCAAAGAATCAGAAGTTGATGGTTGTTTTGACATAATAAGGGGGCACTGCCAGAATGCTGGATGGAATCTGTATCTTGATCAGGTTGAAGCTGCTGTTAAAACAATGAGTATATACTCTAATCAGAAAGAAGTTCCGGAAGACTTGGTTAGAAGAATAGTAATCTTAAGCTTAGGAACAAAGAAGTATGAATCAAGCCCAACTGCTGAAAAGGTAATGCTCCTGAAGAAAATTGCGGATAGTGTTTATAATGATGCAGAAAAGGCAGGCCTTAACCCAGAAAACAACAGAAGATTTTACAAAAGGATGGGTGATTTGCATCAAAAACTTGACTGCCTTTATAATCAATTATCAAAACCGGAGTTAAGGAAATTCAAGATATCAACAATAGGAGGTTCACAATCATAAATTCATATTTATGAAACGTCATAAAACAAGGCAATGAGTTGCGCCACACAATTTGTGGGCAGTTGAGCTTTGATTATGAACAAAATAAAAGGAGGCCAAAAAAATGAAAAAACTAATAGCAATCGTAGCAATGGTTTTGTTAGCAATACCTATGGTTTTTGCAGCAACTACAGATGTTGACGTTACTGAAGGTGCAAATGAAGGCTTAACAGCTTCGGATAACGCAGCAGCAACACAGGCAACTGCAGTTGGTGGAGAACTAGGGTCATTGGACGTTAGCGCTAAGGTACAAACATCACAGTGGCAAGGCTACTATGGAGACGTTGTTGAGACTATAACTTTGCAGGATAGTGCAGGTATAGTTTTGTATGATTGGTCAGCAGGCAACAGCCTGACAGGAACAATCTACTTTACAACATCAGCTACATTAGCAGGCACATTGAATGATGTAGATGCTTCAGATATAACTGATGCTGACACAGCATTTAGCGTTAGTGGTGCAGAGACAGCAACTGCTACATTTACAGGCAGTCCAGCAACCGCAACACTAGATAGCACAGCAACCGTGGTACTTAAGACTGACGAAACAACTGGATCAGCAGCAGCAATAACAGATGATTTCGTATTTCAGTCAGATGTAACAAACGGCGGATTAAACTACAATGGCGGAGCAACTGAAGACTTTAACATAATCGTTCCAGGCGGTCTGTCATTCTACGTGTATGTAGAACTAGCATAAAACCATTTTTTTGGCTGGGAAATTTTTTTTATTTCCCTCAAATTTTTTTTGGTTTTTTTTGTTTTTTCCAAACAAAAACAGGTGATATCATAATCATGAGTGTAAAAGGAAATAAAATGAACAAAGAAAATGAAATAGATGCGCGGACATTTACAATAAGTAAGTGCCCTGTAAACATCTATGATGAGTTTGTTGATTTCGCTAAGAAGGAAACTGGAAATAACTATGCTATGGCAATAAGACTATTGATTGAAAGAGCAAAGAACAGTGAAAAAGCAGTTTTGATGATGAGCGAAATACAGAACATAAGAAATGATCTGGTGAATCACCAGTAGAAATGGACCTTGGGAGGCAAAAAAGAATGAAAAGAACAATAATAACAATAATGATGCTGATGGTACTCATTAATGTAGCTTATGCTGCAGATAATCAGGTAGTTATTAACTCTGCAAAATGGGGAGATGTTTATTCCGGGATGGTTTATGCTGTTTTAGAGGATAATGACCCGTCTTTCCTGACAAACAAGGAATACTCAACATTCATACACAAAACACTGGATAAAGATAAGGGTGTTATCTTGATAGAGTCAGCTAAGAACAGCTTTGTTTCGGATTTTGATGTTACATTAGAGAGTAAGAAGCTTGATGTTGTTGAGAAGATAGAAGCAGATAATATTAATCTAGAGTTAGCAAAGAAGCTTGAAACAAACAAGTTCATAATTGTTGATAGTGCTTATGGTTATGATGCTGTCTCAGTAGCGCCTTATGCTATACTTATAGATAATTATGTTTTGTTGGCAAATAGAGATACTCAAGATGATATCTTAGAGTTCTTATCAGAAAATAATCCTAAAAGTATAATTGTGTATGGTTCTGTAAGCAAGAGCTTTAGAGACCAGTTAAGCAAGTATAATCCTGAAATAATTGACAAAGGCGGGAAGTTTGATAATAATCTAGAGATTGTAAGTAAATTTCTAGAAGAAAAAACAACAAAACAAGTAACCCTAACTAACGGGAAGTTCCTTGAAAAAGGATTATTCAATAAAGAGTATCCTACATTATTTATTGGCCTGAAGGAAACACCAGAAGAAGTAGTCAAGTTTACAAAAGATAATAATATAAAAACAGCAGTTGTTGTTGGAAATGAATTAATAACCTCTGCAAGGGAGTTTAAACAAAAAGTAGGATTAAGCTCAGTATTGGTTAAATACGCACAAGGCGTTCCAAGTGAAGATGCGTTTGCCCCTGTTGTTGCTTTAGATATGTTCTTTGTTCCTGAACCCGAAATGAAACTAGGAATAATAGGTTTAACATATAATACAGCATCAAAAAATCTAGAAGTTCAATACAAAAACCTGGGAGCAAGAGCTTACTTTAAATCGTCTGTTTCTATCTATACTGAAGGAGAATTAAAGGAGACAGTAGGTGACAATGAAGCTTCGCTAATAGAATCAGATGAGGTAATCGGAAAAGTGTATAGTGTAGATTTGATTGAATCAATTGCAAATTCAGAGAACATTACAGCATCTTTATTGGTCTTACTTGGGCCAGAAAGGACATCTCTAGAAAATACCTTATCCAAAGATTTCTCTTCAATAGATATGACTGAAATTGAGGATAATGCAGAGGTTGAACTTGAAAGCCTGCAGTACAATAAGAAGACAAAGGAGCTTATAGTTAATGTTGAAAATACTGGTGACGTTGATGCTTATGTTAAGGCAGAAGTCAGTATTATTGTATTGAATGTTTATGGTGAAGAAGAGAATATTGTGTTCGCAAATAAAGAACCAATTCTAGTAAAAGAAAATTCAAAGAGCAAAGTGATATTAAAAGCTGTTCTAGATCCAAGCACTATAATAAAGACAAGTGTAGAGTTGCAATACGGTGTTAGGGAGAATGTGCTGATAAAGTCAGATTTAACTGAGGATGTTAATATAAAACAAACATCTGGTGTTAATGTAATTGTAGTTGCTATAATCGCAGTAGTGTTTGTGGTAATGGCTATAGTAATCATAGCTTTGATGAGCAATAAAGGTAAAAACAAGAAATGAGAAAAATAACTTCAAATAGAAATTTATTCTTTGTTTTCTTAGTTGTAGCTATATTAGTCTATAGTTCAATTGCACTAGGAGCGAATAATGTTAATTCTGTTGGTGGAGATATAACTGGATTAACAGTAAATGTAGCAGCAGATACTGATACCTGGCAAGGATATTTTGGGTATGTGGACCTAAGTAGTTTTGGGTATAACTTAAACAACACATGGATGAATACAGTAAATAAAAGCAATGTGATAAATTATACAGATGGCTCAACTTTAGCATCCCATGTTGGTTACTTGTTTATTGCTGCAGGCAAAGACAATACATTAAATATAGGCCCTAATCTAGTAGCTGGAGCTGTCGGAGACCTTGATGCGCTTATACCTTATGCATATGATTATTCAACAAATATATTTAATACGACATCTGATTTTGATATAACAGGAGAGAATGCATTTAGCGTAGCTAATGTACCTACATCATATTTATTCGATGGAAGTGGGGTTTCATCTGTAAACTTTAGAGAAGGGCTTTTGAAGGACACAAACAATGCAAATAACCTTGTATTTGTTGTGGACCTTCATTATCAGCCTAAGGCAGGATATAATTCATCACAGGTAGCATACCAATATATTGTACCTAGTATTAATAATGGGTATAGTGTATTTGTTTATCTGGAGAATACTGCACCGACTGTCACACTAACCTCTCCAAATGGAGATGAAGTGTGGACTGGGACACAAACAATAACATGGAATGCTAACGACATAGACCCAACAGGCCTAGGTGGGTTAAATATAAGCCTATATTATTGGAATAGTGGATGGATAGTAATTAACGACACTTTAGTCGGGGTTAATTCTTATTCATGGGATGTACCTAATATGAATCTGGCTGACACATTAATCAATGTTACTGTTTCAGATGACGGCGGCTTAATAGCTAGTGATGTTTCTGATAATTTCTTTAATATTTCAGCTTCAGACCTAACGCCTCCAATTGTAACAATCTTACATCCTAATTCATCTGTAGCCTATACTACACAAACAGTTGATCTAAATGTTACAACAAACGAGAATACAGATGCTTGTTTATTTGATGTTGGATCTGGAAATACGACAATGAACAAAACAAGCTCAACAAGCTTTAATTACCCTATTGACGTGAGTTCAACAGACCAAAGTTATGATTTAGTTGTCTATTGTAATGATACATTTAACAATATAGGGACAGAGAGCTTAACATTCAGTGTAGATAATATACAACCAACAATAACATTAAATTATCCAACTAGTGGAACAAATATTACTGGAACAATCACATTATCGGCATCAGTTATAGATGCAGATGTTCAGAATGTAACATTTGAATATAATAATGGCTCATGGCAGCATATATTTACAAACACAACAGCTGGAACAAGCTTTACATATGAATGGGATACGTCTGCTTTGGATCTAACAGGAATAGCTGTAAGAGCAACTGCAACAGATGATGTAGGGTTCCAAGATTCTGAAACAAGCTATAATATTGAGATAGATAATACTCAACCAGCTCAGATTGTTGATCTATCTGCATCAATAGGATCAGATGAGGGTGAAATTGACCTATCATGGACAGCTGTAGGTGACGATACAAATACTGGAACAGATGATTATTACATAATTAAATATTCTGGATCAGAGGTTAATTCAACAACATGGGATAGTGCAGCAACACTATTACAATCAATAACACCTCAAGCAAATGGTGGTGCTGAAACATATACAGTAACTGGATTAGGTACTGCAACAACATATTATTTTGCAATAAAGGCTGTTGATAATTTAGGATTAGAAAGCACAATTTCAAATTCAGCTGTAAACTCAACAAAAAACCATGATATTGCTGTTGAGGATATTCACATACCCACAAGCACAACTGTAAATGTACTATTAGGTATTAACGCTACAATAGAAAACCAGGGAAATGTAGAGGAAACAAGCACCCTATTATTTTATGTAGATAGTGTCAACTTAGAAAACCAATCTGTAACATTAGCTCCCGGAGAAAAGATAAACAAGACATTCAACTGGACACCAACAGAGGAAGATGTAGGTGTACCAATAAAAATGGAATTGTTATCTGTGACTTATGAGATAGATACAGTGGATAATGAATTAACAGAGACTATTGATGTTGTAGCAGCACACGAAATTTCTGTTGATTCTTTCACTCATGATAAATTAGATACTACAATCTTCAAATATGATATTGTAAATATAAGTGGAGATATCACAAATAGCGGAGATCTTTCTGAGACTGTCACAGTAAGGCTGCATAACGGAGTAACAATAGAACAGAATGTGACTATAGGTGCAGGCCAAACTGAATTAGTAAGTTTTGACTGGAATGCAACAACAGAAGGCTTAATGACAATAACAGCTACAGTACCTGGAACAGAAGGAGATTATTCAAATAATGACAAATCATTGTATATGAGCGTTTATTCAGTCATTGATGATGTTAACATAACATGGTATGATTCGGTGCAATATCCTGCATCATCTGAAAGTGCAGCAGACTTTTACGTAACTGCTCATATCAGAAATCTAGATCTAGTAACAAATTTCAAAGAGATACCGATAAGAGTAGATATAAACACTACTTCATTTGACGTATTAGCATCAAGATATGATGGAACACTCAAGACATATGGAATGAATGTGAGTGCAAATACTCAAGATTACTATTATTGGCAGATTGTTCGTCAGGTGTATAAGCATCATCTTGCCAATGGAGTCGAGTTCGTTCGTCATAGACGACAGCGAGACCGATCTGATTGATCTTGTGTG
>JAYEIZ010000020.1:0-19683 GCA_034660355.1 Nanobdellota archaeon | reverse complement strand
ATTGCATCAAGTTCACCTTGAATAAGATTAAATTCTTCTATACTGCAGGGCTTTTTAAGCCTCTCTCGCTCTGCTAATGAGTTTTTATAAGCATAGCACTTAAAATCTGGTTTAGCTCCTGACATCGTTTGTTTTGCAGGTATTTTATAAATTCTTTATCTTTATTCATTTTCTCCTCCTATGAAATATTTATTATAAAAGTCTTGTTTATCCTTAACAGCATAAAAACAGCTGATTTTAGATATAATGGTTTCTAGTTTATATATTGGCATTTTCAGCCTCCTTTAAAACTTCTATATTAGAAATTCTTTCAATATATAGATTATTGATATTTTTATATGCTGTAAGAGATTTTTTAAATCCCTCTGATTGAATTGTAATATAGTTTTCATTTTCTAGTTTAAATTTCTTTCTACCCTTGTAAACACCAACAAAAAAATATTGTTTTGCGGTGACTAAAATAATATCACCGATGCTTAGTTTGCTAATTTGTTGCTCTATTTTATTCATAATCTGTCTCCCCAATAACTAGCCTCTTCTGCTTTCCATTCTTCGTATTCCACTTGCATAATATGAAGTTCTGTATTGATTTCATCGCTTATATCCTCCTTTGTGACTAGTTTAGATGGGATTTTATCCTCGTAGTAATCATCTAGGGTGTAAGTATCAGGAAATATAATAATGCTATCTCCTGTGCTTTCATTTTCAGCAAATGGAGCAAATTTTTCTCCTGCTATGTATTCAGCTATAGCTTTAATGGATTTGTCCGACTTTTCATAGCCTTCACTATAAAATATTTTGTTATTTTTACTCATCGTCTCCTCCTCTAAGTCTTATTCTTACTGTTTCTGCTCTAAGTAAAGCAGTGAAGGCATCTATTTCTTGGATAGAATTTAAACCCTGTGATACAGCTTCTAAAGTATCCAAAATGCCACGTTCTTTATAAAAAGAATTTATATTGTTCTTTTCGCAACTTATTCTGAATTCATTTAGTAGTTTTTCACATTCAATAAATGTTTTTGATTTTTTAAATTTTATTTTACTCATCGTCTCCTCCTTTTCTAAATGGATTGTCAATTACAGGTTCTCTTAACAGATATTCAGCTATTAAAGCGATTGCCCCTGCTATTATTACTGGAAGAATGGCAGTCCAGAACACCTCAATCCAAGTTTCCAAATCCGTCCAAGTTTCTAAGTTAAATATTGTTTCTAATTCAAACATCATATTACCTTTTTGTTATAGTGTTGCAAAATTGCAACGGTTAAGAATATCAAAACCTTAATACTCAATGGAAAGCAGGTATTACCTGCTCTCTGTGAATATTAAGCGGTTTGTGTGTAGTGTTTATCCCATTTCCCTATGGATAGGCCAAAGTAGAAACCAACATCGTTATAATCTGCCATCAAATCGCTATTGTCATAATTAAATTCGTTTGCTATAGAAAGGGCAGTTTTTAAAACAACCTTAGCTTCATCTGTTATAGCTTCCTTTTCAAGGTAGTAATGATTTAAACTAATTTCCTTCTCGTCTTTAAGAAAGGGGTTAAAATTACCTGCCATCAAAGCAACCTTTATCTTGCTGTAATCAGAAGTTACTGAAAATTTACAGTTTGGAAATTGGTTTTTTAATCTACTACGGATTTTTTTTGAAATTTCTTTTGTTGTTTCCATCATATTACCTTTTTGTTATAGTTTAATAAAATTCCCCCTTAAGTTAAATATAGCAAATAAAGAACCTATAGTCAAGCCCTTTTATCAATTATTTTCATTATTACCCTTTTCTGTTGCAAAAATACCACATTAGCTCCAATAGAAAAGAGGGGAAATATAATCTATTTATCAAAAAGTTATAAATGAAACCCCTAATTAAACCCCTAACTTTGTTTTTATTTTGGTTTTGTTTGGGGTTTTTCTGTAAAGCTACAGGTTGATGAATTTAATTACTGTTTAATATTAGTTGCGATGCCATTTGTAATTAGTATTTTATCGTTGAAGCATTAAATAAATTTGCTATAACAAGATAAGTCGCGGTTTACAGTTCTTGCGGGTGTAAGCTCTGTAATTAAAATAAAATCTTATGTTGTTTTACCGCGACTATATAACTATGAAAATACTCACTATCATAACAAACATTATAGTAATTATCGGCTGGTCATTCTATATAACAGTCAAAACATACGAACTAATTCAATAATATGACAAAAAAACCTAGAAAATCTAGTGCAAGAAATCCAACTGGACAAACACTCGCCAGCAATACCCTCACAATCCAACAATCTAACTGGCTCAACGAATACTTAAAAACTGGAAACGGCTTCAAATCTTACAAAAATGCTTACACCACTAAAGGGATGAACAACAAGTCAATCTATAATGAAGCTCAAAGACTTATACACCACCCAGTAATCTCAAAATTAATAAATGAATATAAAGGCAATCAAATAGATAAAATGGAGTTCGACAGAGAAATGGCTTTAAGTGAATTTGAGGAAGCTAGACTAGGTGCTTTAGCTAAAGAAGACTATGCAACAGCCGTCTCTGCAACTACTGGAAAGTGTAAATTATTCGGACTAATGAATGAAAAGAAAACAATTCATATTGAACATAATAACTTTGTCCAGATGCTTCGTGATGAAGCTAATCAACTTCAACAATCAATAGAACAAGAAGTAATTGACACTGAATTCGAAGAGCTGGAAGAGTAGGTTGTATCTTACACTTGCTAGCTGTTTTGTATCACACTTACTCAATCTCGCAACCTCTTCGCAATATACTTACATACATTTAAACTGATGATTATTATTACTAGCTTTATTATCTGTAGATTTACACTCCTTTTTTTGTCTGACTTATTCTAATAAAATTACCTGTAGTAGAATTACTTTTAGTCTTATCGTTGTTAATTAGGGGGGGGTGGGGTTAAATTGGTGGGGGAGGGTTACCCTTATATATGTCCACATATTGGATAAACCTAATTTTAGAATTCACATATTGGACAGCCTCAATTTCTGATGATAATCAGTGCGAAGCCTTCTGATGATAATCAGTGCAAGGTGAGATTTTAGTCGTAATTATATCCCCCCTCTAAAAGTGTAAAAGTTAAGGTGTTGATTTTGTTGAGGTTTTAATTGCTAACGGTAGTTAATGCTTGTTAACAATTGGATTAACGATTAGATAGGAAATAGCTTATTTGAAGTCTAAGTATTATAGAATACTAAAGTGTGGCTTTAGGTCTGGCAGGTTATCCTGTCTCCAGATATTATCTATTGCTATATGTAACGGTTGTGCCTTGGACTAATTAGGTCAATTAGATTGCAACGATTAACGGGGGAGGTTTTACACAATCTACTACACGCAACAAGAAGGTAATACAAAGTTAAACCCTTCTTGCTTATACAGGCTTCCTATAATTGTCTCGCTTGTATAGGAAGTGCATATCACTGATTGCGAGGATTTGTTGTTTTAAGTGCCTGCTGGTCTTACGTCCCAGCTCCTATTTATTACTCGCCGATACCAGCACTTGGTCTTTATTATCTAACTCTGCTGTTGCAATTAAGCAACTCCATAATTAAATCTCTATACCTATTTAAATTGCTTGTCAACAGTTGCAAATTTACAACACATATAGTGTATTAGAAATAAACATATTTATTAAACTATAGATTACTGAATAACAGTGTATAGTTTATTCTTTTTTAAAGGTAAGTAATGATGGAAAGTAAATACAATTTTGGCGAGGGTAAAATAACAAACTTAGAGAATGGATTGGTTTATATAGAGCGACCTTCTCATAGAAAGTATAATGATTGGAATGTAACAGTAATAAATTTTTTGCAATCAGTAAGAGAGGCTTCTGTCGTTATATTAGAAAAAGCGGTGCTAAAGGAGCATAAAGAAATATTGATTAATTACATATCTTACATTCATACAAAAGGGCTTTTAAAAACTCTACAAAAAGAGATGACGTCTGACGGCGAGCAAATGGTTATTTATAACACAGCAGGGCTTGTAAGTAGAATATATAATTCCCTTAATGTTTTAGATATTCTAGAAGATGAAAAGGATTTCTACAAAAAAATTAATAGTCTAGGTTTATCATATAGAGCTGAAAGGGTTTTAAGAGTTAACGATATTGTTTATATTGGCGATTTGGTTGGCAAAACAAAAGAACAATTAATGAGCTTAGCTTCCTGTGGAAGAATAACAGTTAATGAAATTACAGACGTATTAAACTGTTGCTTTGACGGAAATATTTATTTAGGTATGCCAACAAAGAGTTATTCAAGAGCTGAAGCTAATTTAAAGAATTAACCAATAAGGTCTTGCAAGTTATATAAAAACTGGTATTCTATGCTTGCATAGCATTCTACACTCAAATATAGAATGTTACCTTTTTATTATATCCAATTAAATAATTCTGGATAACAACAAATAGCAAAAAATAAAAATATCACTATTGAAAATACAGCTACTATTACTGCTATGATTAATATTGAGCTTATTAGTGATATAGGGTGAACAAAGAATGATTGTATAGTTTCTATTAAGAGAAGTATTAAAACAGCTCCACAAGCTCCTGATATAATCGTAAGTCCTAGCAATGGAACGGTTGGTATCACTTACTATTTCCTGCGGTTTTAATGCTGTTTATAGAGGATTTTATCTTTTCCCCTACCGCAAGCCCTAAATATAAAATCTCTACGCTTCTAGCTCTTGTTATGTAGCTTGCAAAGGTTTCTTTTTCTTTATTTTCTTTATATATAAACTTATCTCTATCAGTTCCATATTTAGCAACTAGTTTTTTTGTTGCTTTTTCATTTGTTTTTTCTGGAAGTTTAATTGATGTTAAAATAATAACGGCCATAACTATTCCCTGTGATGTGAGAAACAGTTTTTTTCCATAACGGTAATTCTCTTCTCATTATCTCTGCAAAAATCAAAATGCTTATTTAAATCTCTTTGAGTTTCTTCACAATGAACCTCTAGCTTAATTAATCTCTCATTGTGAGCACTAAGATTATCAGATTGCTTTTCAATTAAACTTGTTAGTTTTGAGAATTTATTCATTACACTGCTTGCAAAGCTCTTTACCACAAATAATAAGGCTCCTAACAGCCCTGTTATAATCATTCCACCAATAGATATTGCTAGTTCTAATTCCATTTTAATTTCCAATTATATAATCAATAGTTCCTACATTTCCATTAAAAACATTTGTTTCTTTTCCTTCTTCATTCAAAACACTTTCAGTGGCTTTTGCACTAAATGCATTATTCATTTTAGCTCCAAGAGTAGCACCTTCTGCATTTAATAACTCTTCTTGAGTAATAGAATATTTAAGAACAGGACGGAAGCAATCAACTATAGATTTTCCATCTAAATAAGCCTGCTCATCTATAAAAGCCTTAAATTTAAAAGAACAGGTTATAGCACCGTCTGCTTGCTCCTTTAAGTTTTCAGTTGTATCAGCAATGTGAAAGTTAGCTAAATGTCCATATTGGTCTGTAAATTCTTTAATCATAATAATCCTTTGTTTTAATAGTTAATAAATAGGCACGGCACTTATAGTAATTCTACCAAGTATGTGAAGATATAATTGTCCATTCATAAACTCCGCTAGCACTCTCCATACACATTTCAGCATATGAATTATTAGCATCAGCTCTGTATCGTATAGTTCCAACCTTATCAGCACTTGCTAAATCTGTATCATCTCCAATCTTTACTCCACCATCAACATCTAACTTAGATTTTGGTGTCTCAATTCCTATACCTGCATATCTTGTATCTTCATCAACTGTTAGAAGTTTTACGGTTTCTAATGCTTCAAACATTTCCATTCCGTATATTCTCATTAAAGATCCAGCATCACCTACAGAATTTACTAATAATCTATACTTTAAATATTCGGTAGTGTTAGCAATTGTATATGTTTTAACTTCGTTAATGGTGAAAGTCTGGGCTGTTTGTGTGTCTAATAATACCCAAGATGAGCCATCCCACCCTTCAAATGTGAAATCTGCAGGCATTTGTGTTTCCCAAGCTGAGCCACTTCTCAAAGTGTATTTTACTATTGCTTTTGTTTCAACAAATTGATATGCCAATTCCTTCGGATATGTAGCATCAAAACCACCAAAAGCACTTGTATCATTATCATCAAATGCCTTCCAAGCATCAGTTGGAAAGGTAGTGCTTGAAGCTATTCCATAAGGTGTAGTATTACTTGTCATAGCAGGGATAGCATCATCTTCACCAGTAATAATTCCTACATCAAATAAATTAGTTGGCTCTATTCCAACACCTACCTTTCTATCATCTCTAGCATATAAAATAGGCTTTCCATCGCTATCCTCAATCTTAACACTATAAGTAGCTGATGTGTTTCCTGAACCTTTTATGTGGGTGCGAGCTGTTGGAGTTGCTATACCCATTCCTACATTATCAGTTAAAGTAGCAAGATATATTACCCCTGTTCCTTGTATCCATACACTAGAACCACCAGAAACCACTCCCCAAGTATTATCTCCTCTTAAATAGGTTGTATCACTAGCAGTTCCTGTAGCTGATAACTCTGCAATACCTATGGCATCATCTGCCATTTTTACATTTGTAATTGCATTATCTGCTATTGTTAGTGCTGTATCTCCTGTAACCTCTCCTGTATGTGTGGCATTTGATACTTTAGCATTATTAATAGCTATATCACTCTCCATAGTATCTAAATTTACATTTTGAGTTACAGTTATAAAATCTGTTTTAGCTTCAATATTATCAATATCAGTTGCATTTATTGCAATGCCAGAAATATCTTGGTCGCCTGTATTTGCTCCACTTGTATTTAAAAGCCTTAATAAATCAGTATCAATCTGTGAATGTGTATTAGTTCCAATGTTTGATAACAAAGTATGGTCAGTAACTCCACTTGCAGGAGATACCGCCTCCCAATTTCCACTTGTGGAATTGAAAGTCATTACTTGCCCATCTATTTTTCCAGCAGTATCTACATCTGAATGTGTATCAACTGTTCCATCTGCTGATACTTTAGCGGTGTTTAAGACTACAGAGCTGTTATTGCTAACCCCTGTATCAAAATCACTGATTGTTGAAGCTGTTTGTGTTCCTGTGTGATTTGCTCTATCCAATAAAAAACTATCAGTTTCATTCACTGTTCCAAGTATTAAATCATCTAAAGTATCTAAAGCCTTTTGAACTGTGTCGTCTGCAATTGATAGATTGTTTGTAAAGTTTATTGTATCTGGGATTATTACACTAGCAGGGTGTCCATCAATTGCCTTATCTGACAAGTTAATATGAGAGCTAGGAGCAGACCCACTGGCAACACCTGATTTTGTCCAATCAATCCAAGTTTCACCCAAATCATTAATTACAACTACACCGTTATCATCTAAAATAATAGTTGCTACAAATACAAATTCAGGAGTTGGCATTCCAGCAAGAATAAGGTTTGATATTTCCTCGTTAGCTCCTGCCCTTGCATCCCCTATTTTTGTGTACTCATTTTGCCCTTGAACCATAACAACTTTAGATGAGTTGTTGTTAGTTGCCAAGAAATGTACTAAACAAAAGTTATTATTGCCTATTTCTGTTTGTTGCCATAAACCACCAGTAAATTCATTGTAGTTAGGGCGAGTTGCTGTAATTTTAGCAAGTGTAGAAGTGGCTGTATCCTTTGTCCAATATAAGCCATCTAAATACCAATATTCAGCATCCGTTTGAGCATCTATATTATTTATGATATCTTCATCTAGAATAACACCTGCTTCACTTCCTGTATAAGTTGCATTTCCTGCTATAACACCGTTTAATGCAAGCCCACTTTTATATCTAGCACCGAAGGTTGTATGATTATACCAGTGAGTAAATCCATCCATCTGGCAACCGTGCCTTTCATCTGCAAAAACTACATTTGCTCCATCTGTGGCATTCCAATAAACTACAGAAACTATGGCATATTTCAATAATATATCGTTAGTTAATCCTGTTGCCTCTTGCAAATCTCCATTTTCATCAAAATAAATAATATGCAATCCTGTTACATCAGATATAACTATATTTTTTGTAGTTTCTTCCTGTGTTTTTACCCCTTGAACATAATAATCAAAAGTAGTTTGCCCTGCTTGTGGAGCTATAGAGAATGTTCTTGTTAAATCTACAAAACTAATATCTCCCATTGTTTCAGGAAATTCTCTTAAAAATCCGTTTGGCTCTTGTGTATCAGTATGAATAGCATTTATTTTATCTAGCTCGTCACTAACTGTTGATGTGTTGTATTCAACATCAGTAGCATCTATTGCCCTGTTTTCCCATCTTTCAGTAGTGGAATTATAAAGCAATCCATCATTATTAACTAAAGATACATTGTTTACATTATGCAATCCACCAAGCCCTGTTCTTTGCTCTATTCTAACTGCTAAAGAACCACTTACATTTGAATAAATAATAAAAGCTGTTGGCAATTTTAAATGTGGAGCAGTTGGTTGAACATTTGTAAATGTTCCTGCTACTGTATCACTTACATAAAGTGTATCCCCTTCATTCCAAGTTTCTCCATTTTGCCCTGTGGTATCTATCCCTCTTATATCTGCCTGTGTAATAGCAATTCCATCTGCTCCATCAAGAACATTCTCTAATATAACACCTAAGAAGAACCTAGATTGAATAGAGCCGTCAGCAATCATTTTATCAACAACAATCCTTCCAGAAGCTCCTAGTGTTCCAGAAGCATAAACAGGAGTTCCTTTTGTTAATGTTCCACCTGTTTGGTTTTTTACATACCAGAAAGGTTGATTAAGAGGGACGCTTGAAGCATCAACACCAAAAACAAAGTTTTCTTTGTCGTTATCCCACCTCATCTCTCCTTTTAATGCATCCACTGTGCTTGTAATATCAAGAGAAACACTCCCAGTTAATGTTATGTTATTTCCTGCTATATTCCCTGTATATTCACTTATTTTTTTATCTGCCATAATTTTACCCTGCTATTAATCTATCACCACTATCTGTTACTAAACTATCACCACTATCTGTAATTAGGTAATTATATACTTTTTTTTTTAAATACTCATAAACTTGAGTATGTTCATCAACTGATAATTTCCTATCATAGATTATAATTTCTTTTATATGCCCATTAAACATTACATTAATATTTGGAGTTGTTCCTAAGAACATTTGAAATACTGGATTGCCAGTATCTGGAGCAACTAAATTATCTGCATTATCCTGTTGAACATTATCAGCATAGCTAAAGAAATCATTAGCAAGCCCTGCTTCTGTCCCATATCTAGTTGATATTATATTAGTTGTTTCCTGTGGAGCTATTCCTGCATCTGCCCATAAATTTATTACAGGGCTAGTGATAGCATTTATTCTAGTTCTAAAACTATCATTAAAAGCACCGTCGGTTGAATGCATAAACATACCACTACTAGAACCAAGAGTGTTAGCAAGTAAAGAATAATCAACAAGAGGGTTTGGCACTGCTGTTTTAAAAACTATAAATACCGTTGCCCCTGTTCCATCGTGTAAAAATGTGAAATCAGATAGTGATGTTCCTATCTGCATAAATGTATTAGCACCGTCAAATGTCATTCCATCTGCTGAATAAACAGGTTGTGCTACTCCAGAAGCAAAAGCATTTCTTCCAGTTGCAAACTTGTCATCCCACTGTGATACATTCTCACTTTCATCTTTTGTGATAGTATCTAAATCAGTGCTATCAAGCCATAAAGCTCCACCTTCTAAATCTAACGGAGAAAAGCTAGCAGTTCCAAGCCAACCTCTTTGATGATGTGTTCTAACATCATACAATCCACCAGATAAAAGTTGTGCTTTTATTGACATAACTAACTACCAGTTCCTACTATAACTTTAATTGTTGCTGTGCCTGTTGCTGTTATAACACTAAAATAATCTTGTGTTACATTTTTTCTTAATACTTGATACGAACCTGCTGGAATATAAACATTTCCTACAGGATAATCATTACCTGTTAAAGTATTGTCAGCCTCTACTGTGTCATCTCCCCACTTAATTAAAATATCTTCTCCATCACTTGGATTGATAATCATATATGAAGAAGTTTCCTTAATAACTTCTATAGCTTGTGCCGTATCCGTCACATCTACTGAATGTGATTGTTGTCCTTGAAATAAACTCATAATAAACCCTCTCTAATAATAAATCCATATACTACATATTATAAATAGTCAAACAATTATCTCCTGCTTGAATTTGGCTTGTCATCCGATAAAGCATAGTCAAGAGCGTGCTTCCACCAAATTAACTGATTGAATGGCACCATTGCCCTTGCATTCCGCTCTAATGCGTTTTGCTCACCCCTAGTTAAATCCTTATCACCAAACAAGCCCTTTCTACTTAAAGACATTACTGTTGAGGCTCTATCAATAGAACCTGCTACGGGTCCCAACAAAGCTCCATATTTTCTTTTGTTTGAAAGTCTGCTTATATTTCTTTTTCCAGTAAGTGCTGTTGAAAGTCCTGGTAAACCAACTGCCTCTGCTGTATTGTTCATTAACATAGGTATTGTAGCCCAACCACCTCTATCTATTCCTTCTAATAACCAATCGTTAGGGTCATCTGATAGTTCCCTTCCATCTGCTATTGTTCTTGTTGCATAGTTAAACATTCCTATAGCAGTCATAGTTGTTATACCTTGAATAAAATTACTGTTTTGTTGCTGTAATCCTGCTACCGCTACTCTTGAATGACTAGCTACAGTAAAGGTTTTAAACTGACTTAATAGCTTGCCCATTGCTGTTTTATCAAAACATAATGGGATATCCCCTGCTCCAGGCACTACTATTGTTGAATTCACATCTTTTGCTAGTGCTAACTGGTATATTTTTTTAGCGTGTAAATCATCCCATTTAGCAGTTCCAGCCATACTAACTCCGCCCTGCTTTCCTCCGCCGTATTTATCAAGCATTATCCCTATTCTTTCAATCATAACATCGTCAATGTGCAATGATGCAAGCCTAGTTATCTCTTCTTCCTTTACAGCCTTTCCAGAATTTATTGATTGAATAGCTCTGATAGTTCTGTTTTGTGATACTCCAGAACCTATCCACTGCATAAAGTCGTTCCAATGTGGCAGTCCTGTCATTTTAAAAAACTTATCACTTGCCTTTGTCATTCCCCTTTCAAAAGTGCTTCCTTTAGAATATGCATCATCCACACCTAATAACTGCCCAACTCTTGAATTGGTTATAGTATTTGTAATCAAATTCATCTCTTTAGCTTCTTTTGCCGTAGCATTGAATGTTTTGAAATCTCTTACTAATGGCACTAAGGCATCTTTTACCATTCCGTAAATACCATTTTTAGTAATCTGTGAGCCTAAATCTGTTGCAGATGTTGCAAGAACAAAACCCAAGCCAGTCATTCCTTGATATTTCTTGGTTGTGTCAACCGCTCTTGCAAACATATTATCTGGGTCAGACATATCCCTTTGTCCACCCATTCTAACTCTATCCCATACTCCCTGCAAGTCTCTAAGAGAGTGTTTCCTATATGCTTCTAAGTCTTCTCTTTGCTTATCTGTTTTTAAATCCTCTTTTGCATCTGCATATTTATCATTTATGGTGTTTTCCATATCCTCAAATCTATGATAGCCAAACTGTCTCTGTAGCTCTATATCTGCTCCCATAGTTCTTGAGTATTTATCTATTACAATATCTATGTCATTTACAAGAAAGCTAATATCTCCATCTCCACCATCCACTAAGATATCTGGAATATCCAATGTTCTTTTTGCTAGCGGTCCTCTACTAGCAACCTCAAAGCCTCTTGCCATATATGAAGCATCAGCTCCTGTTAGTATGCTGGTGACATTTCTTGTTATTTCTTTTGCATAGTCTTCTATTCCCTCTGCATCGCTATAAGGTCTGTATCTCTCTAACCAATCTTGCTTTGTTTTTGTAAGTTTATCTTTCAATCTTGCTTTTTTTGCATTTACTGCTGTTTCGTTTGCTTTTAGCAGTTCATCAACAACTCTTTTCTTAACCTCTTTATCAACTCTTTTAGAGGCCTTTTTTACATCCAGTTCTTTTTTTGCAAGTTGAACATCTTTTATTTCGTTAAAATCTAGCTTTAAACTATTTATGTGTGCTTCTAAATTATCTAGATATTCTAATGTTTCAAAGTATTCCAAGTCTGCTTCTCTAAAAGCTCCGCCTTCATTGAAATCTTTCCTTGCAAGCTCTAATACATCGTTTATTCCATAAGTAGCTTCTCCCTCGTCTCCAATTCTGGTAGGGAGAAAACCCTCTTCTTGTGCCATAACAACAAAGTCGTCCATTGACTTAGGAGCTTTTCTTGTTGAAAACTCTGCTATTCCTCTTTTCCCTGAGTTAAACAAACCAACTTGGTCGCTTGATAATCCCATATGTTTTAATTCAGCCCAGAAATCCCTTACTCCACCGCTTTCAATCATAAATTGAACAAAGCCCTGTGGTTTTTTTGCTCCCTTGTTAATAGCCTTTAAATCTCTTAACAGGTCTTCTACTTTATAGCCTTCTGGCATTTCTGCTATCTGGTTGGCAAGGTGTGACATTTTTGCATCACCAACTTCTTCTGCCTCTCTAGCTACCTTCTTAAATACTTCTTGAAACTCTTTCTTGCCGTCTTCTTTCATTCGCAAGGTTTGCATTTCAAGGTCGTCAATTTGAGACTGTAAATTATTTACTTGTTTATTGTATTCATTTTTTTCATAGCCTACTATTTTCTCTGCTTTTTCCCTTGCCCAATCCATTATTTTGGCTTCAAACTTATCGCTATGTTTTACTATGTTTTTTTTATCCCACATTCTATGTAGGTAGCTATCAGCAAATGATGCTTTAGTTCCCTTTGGAAGTAAGCCAACATCTATTGCTTCTTTTAGCATAGGCTCTAAAACCTCCTTTCTATACATTTCTGCTGCTTCTTGAACGAATTTATTAGGTGAAACATCTCCTCTTCTTGTTGCTTGTGCTATAGCTGTATTAAACTGTAGCTCTGTCATATTCTCCAAGTCTTCCCATTCTTTTTTTGAGTATTCCTCTCCGTGTATATTTTGTGCTTTTCTTTTTTCTTTAACAGCTTTTTTAAAATTTGTATAAATAGACCTTTTTGCTTTCAATGCTTTTGTTGCCATAGCATCAAAAAATGCTGTTTTTTCTTCTACAGAAACAGGGACTGCTTTCCCCTCTAGTGTTTCTTTGGTTCTTACAGGGACTTCCATAAGTTTTTGTGAGAATGTTCTAATATCCACTATAAGCCCTTCCACTTTTTTTCCAACTTTAGCTATTTTTTGTCCAGATGTCATAAGTCTAAACAATGGGTTTAGTTTTTGTGCTATTCCAACTTCTGCTTTTATTGCCACTTGTTTTGCTTTTGATATTCCTTTTATTTCATCAAAACCGTCAACTCCTATTAATGTCTTGTCTTTTAATGTAGCTTTTTCTACTCTCATTGCTCCTACACTATCAAGATAATCATAATGGTCTGTTACTTTCTTATCGTAATCTTTAATTAGATTTTCCTTATCCTTGCCGTCTTCCATTTTGAGTATTTTAGCTTCCAATCCATCCAAGTCTTCCTTAACTTCCATTCTTTTACTGTCTATAGCTTGCTCAAGAGCTGTTTTCATAGAGTGAACTTTCTTCTTGCTTATTCCTGCCAATGTTCCACCTAGTGTTCCTGCTAATAACATTTCAGCTAAAACTCCGTTTCTGCTTTCTTCCCAACTTCTAGTTAGTGTCGTTGCTTGCAATGAGCCTTCTGTTATTAGTCCAGACATTAAACCAGCTTTGGAGGTGCTTAATATAGTTTTTCCTACTGATGCTGTGCCTCTTGCACCTTTTATAATTGCTCCACCAGGTAAAAGAGAGGGTAAATCTAATACTGCCCCTGCCATTTCTGATACAGTTGATATCCAGCTACCATTTTCTATTACATCATTTAAATTGTTTTCTCTATCATATTTAGCTTCTAGTAAGAAATATTCAGCTTCGTTTTCTGTTTTAGCAAATTCATCTATGTATTTTTCATAATGAGTTCCTATAACCTTTTCTATAGGGTCAAAGTCAGGGTCTGGTGTATGGTCAACTCCAACAGGAGCTAGTCCAAGTTTTGCTAAATCTGCATTTAATCCAGATGTTTCTGCTACTGTATCAAAAATCTCCATAAATAGCTCTATACCCATATTACTTCTTGTAAAGGCTTTTACTTCCTCCCAAGCTCCTGGCTCGTTAGCTTCTCTTTCTTTTTCTATCCTAGCTTCTTCTTCCCTTCTTTCTGTAGGTGAAAGGTTTCCCCAGTCAACAGCTGTTTCTGCATAGTTTGTTGCTTCTGTATCTATAAGTCTTCCAGTTCCCACATCTACTTTATCCCATTCTATATCAAGTTCATCAGGGGTTTTTGTGTAAGCAAATCCTTTGCCTTCTATTTCCTTTCTTTGTTCAGGAGATATTTTAATAGTTTCTTCTTCGTTGATAAGCTGATTTTCAGTATCACCTGTTAAAACTTCCAATGCTTCATTGCGAAATGACATTAATTCTCCATATTTTTCTTTCTAAAAACCGCGTTCTTTTCTTCTCTTCTTTTTCTCTTTCTTCTAAGTTAGTATGAATTTCTCTATCTCTGACTTTAGCTTGAATATCCTCTTCGTTATATTTATTAGTTATAACATCTGGGTTTGGAGCAAACCTAACTTTCTTCCCAAGAGGGACAGGTCGTCCGTCAATAGTTACAACAACTCCCCAATCTGGCAATGCAGATTTCACTAGTCTTGCTGTTCTGGGGTCAGATACTAGAGCTATATCTTCTGACTTTATATCGTCTCTTCCTGTTGCTTTCTTAGCAAATGCTAATAATTGCCTTTGTTGCCAATCTCCACCAATGATAACACCTTTACTGTTTCTAGCAGAATAAAATTTTTCAACTGGGTATTTCATTATAGTTGGCTTTCCAGAAATATTTGTCATTCCAATAGTTGATTTAAACTCACTATCTGTTGCTTCCCTTGCTGTTTCCATATTCCCACTTTCAATATAGTTGGCTTTCCACAAGGTGTTATACTCTTCTTTTAATGCGTCGTATATGTTCTGGTCAATTGGAAGTCTATGCTCTTTTGTTTTTTCGTATGCTTCCCCTACTGTTTCATCTGTAAACATCCCCATAGGCAATGCTTCAATTACAAGATTTAAAGAAGTGCCTACTTTTTCTAAATAGCTCTTCTCAAACATACCGCCAACAGCTTTGTCAAAACTCCCATAGTCTTCTTTTAGTTTTTTAAAGTCGTTTGCTCTACCTGTTGCAATCTCTTTGTTTGAAGTATCAAATTGGAAGTCCACATTTTCCCAAGCATCTTCTGCTGATTTTCCTGCACGAATAAGTTTGTTAACTAGTATAGCTTTTTGTTTAGCAGTTCTATCAAATCTGTTTAACATAACAGGATTTGTTTCATTTATTATTCCTATGGTTTCTGCTGAAAAAGCCCTTTGTTCTGGTGTTCCAGAATTAAGACTTGATGATATAAGCCCTGTCATTGTGTCAGGCAGAAAGCCAACTCTTTTTGCATATTGCCTAACTGTTTCAAGTGCTATTGGGTCTCCATCACTATATCTTTCTTTAAACCCTATTTCTTCAAGATGGTCTTCTCCAATTTGCCTGTCTTCTTTGCTTTTATATGTTAGTCTTCGGTCGCTACTCCCTGAAAGTATATCTTCCATAACATTAACATTATTTGCTTTGCCTTGTTCTTCCACTGCTTCTTTTGAGAGTGCAAGAGCATTTTTACTAGACTGATATAATAATTGCTGTTTTTGTGAAGGCTCTAGTATTTCATCATACATTCCACTATCTAATCCATTGTAAACTTCCATTGGATTTGTAATAAGCCTGTTAGTTAAAAAGCTATTATATAAAGCACCGTTGCTTTTTTTAAGCCCTTCTTTTATCTGCTGTTCATCTAAATGCTCATTAGCACTTCTAAAGTTAGCCTCGTTCTGTATTAATAGCGGTATTAACTGCTCTGGACTTGTTAAAGACATAGATGCATTTTGTAGTTTAGCTGTGCTATCGTTTAGATTGTTTATCTGGTTTTTCATAGCTTGGTTATGTTGCCAAGTTATTCCCTGTTTTCCATATCCCTCAATAGTAGCTAGTTTTTGTTTTTCCAATGCTTCTACAGCTTTTTCATTCGGTGCATTAAGAATAGCTTCATCGTAGTCCTCTTCTATGCTCTCTAGGTATGTTCCTATAGTTTTTGATGGATTGTCAGCATTTTCCTTTTTATAGTCTAAATAGCCCTGTGTGTGCTTTAATGTTAAGTCTGTTCCTATAGTTGACAAATAATCGTTTCCTTCTGCAACTTTTGTTTTTTCTTCTATTCGTTCTTCTTCTTCTGCAAAAGCAACCATTCTTTGCCCTGCTGTTATCATTTGCTGTCCACCAGCTCCTGCAAGTCCTATGTTTTCTCTAAAGCCTTTTCCTAATACCTTTCTTCCTTGTGATTGTTCTATTGCCATTAGCTCCTCCTTGGTTTAAATACAGGTGTTGGTGCTGTTTCAAAATCAGTTCCTTCTGTATTACTTGTTTCTTCTTCTCTTTCCAAGCCCTGTGCAAATTCTCCTAGTCTTGAAAAGGCATCAGAAATTCCACCACCTGCTGATAATACACTTGCCATTCTTCCTTCTGCATATTTTTCATAACCACCCTTAGTTATTAGTATTGCATCAGCTAAAGCATCTTCTGATGTTTTCTCAACAAATTTTAATGGGCTATCTCCCATAACAAAACCAGACTTTGCTATTTGTGAAACTTGCCTTGAGGCTTGTGCATCTCCAGCTTCTATTCTCTCACTAGCTCTTAACCTAGCTTCTGCTAAATCAGCCTTTGCATTTCGCCTATAAGCTACAGATTGTCCTATACCTTTGGCAAGGTCGCCAACGGCAGATGTTCCTACTCCTACACCTTTCATTACTTCAGCTGACATCTCTTAACCTCGCAAACATTATATGGTCAGAACCGTCTGAACCATAAGCCTTTAATATACCTTCTTTTTTATACCCTGCCCACTCGTGAAATCTTATAGATACTTCGTTATCAACTTCTGTCGTTCCCTGTATTCTTCTTAGATTAAAAACAGTAAATGCACTTTCTATTGTATCAATCATTAATCTTCCAACTGATACCCAATATTTCATATAGTCTTTACCGCATACCATCCAAGATTGTCCTACTCCTTCCCATAGTGGAGCTACACCACCGCAACCTATAACTTTACCACCTCTTATATAAGCCACTCCCATAGTTCCCAAAACTTCATCAGAAGCATAAGAATATAAATCTATAATATGCTTGTCCTTATCAAAGATATCAACGGCTTTTAAATGCTCTCTGGTTAACTTTTCTATGTTAAGTGTCATTTGTAATTACCATTAAATTAAGCATTTGTATTTCCATAGGGATAGGCTTTGTTTGTTTGAAGTATATATCCCCTTTGTCATCATAACCATTTGCAAGTATTATTTCAACATCTCCTGTGAATTTAACAGTATTCCTATGTTCTATATCATACCAACTATCACCATCTGAGCTATATTGTCCTTCTTGTGTGTCTCTTAATCTAGCAATTACTTTATAGGTTGTTTTAGGTTTTCCTTGTGATGCTCCATTTCTTGCCCCTGCTTCTATCCTACGGCTTCTAAAGTGGCTTTCATAAGGCAATCCCACAACTACACTAGTTCCTGCATTGTCAAGTGTTATAGAGCCACTAGAAACTGTTTTATTATCTTCTGCTAATCCTGTATTCCAAACTGAAACCTCTTTTCCCTCTAAATGGTCTAATCCAGATACTGTAGTAAACGGTGTTTCATCGGTTAAACTTAAACCACTATCAACTAAAAAATCATCTTCCGTTTCTGGTTCAAACATTTCTATATATCTAACAATATTGCCGTCAACTTCTCTTTTTACAGATACCCAAACTTCATCGGCATTACTTCCAGATATAGTTGCTATACTTTCAAAATCTCCATCTGTAGTTTGTTTGCTCCAAGCTCTTATTTTCTGTGCAGGTTCGTATGTTAAGGTTGCTATATCTCCATCTAGTAAAGAAGCCCATATTATCCTAGACTTAACCTCCTGATATGCATTTTCTTTTATTCCTTCTCCTAGTATGTCATCTGAATAGATAGTTGCATCGTCTCCATTATATCCATCAACGTCAAATGAATAACCTAGTGTTCTTATCATTCTGCGGTTTTTTTGTGAGAATAAAACAGTCCCATCAATATTACTTGGTGTTATAATTGAACTTCTATGATTACCTTGTTTTCTTACCATAGCATTTGCAGGAGTTAATGCATCACTTGCTCCACCACCTGTTAGTAAATAAATCCCTCCAGAAGTTCCAACAATTACAGCATCAGAAACTTCTTCTATCCATTGAATAGAACTTGCTTGATTACTTGCTAATTGTCTATTAAATCCATCACTTGTTTCTGTTCCATCGTTAAACTCATCATATATTGTTTGTTTTGAAAACCATAGCTTTTGTGGTTCTGTTGTTGTATTTCCGAATACCAGCCTTTGTTCAATAAATGCTATAGCGGAAGGATAACCAGATACTCCATTCCAAGCCCCCGTTTGATAAAGAGATGTTTCTTTGTTTTGTAAAGCTGTAGGCACATCTTCTACAGGGGTTACTTGCATATTATTTTCATCTGTATAAGAAATCACTTCTACTACTATTGTAGCTGGGTTAGTGTCATCGTTATCATCAGTTAGCTTAAATACACTGCCGACATATTCCGCTGAGAAAAAACCAGTATTAACTGCAATTAATGTCATTTCTGTTCCAGAAGTATATCCAGAAGTTGAATATAATTTTACAACATTTTCTGATGACCTTAGAGTTATATCATCAACCCAAGGACCAGTTCCACCAGGGCCAGTAAGTTTAATGTATGCTTCTTCAACATTCGGTTCAGGGACACTTATTGTAGACCATCCATTTAATGAAATATTAGTGCTTGCCAATATATCGTCAGCTCCATCAGTAGTTCCTATTTTAATGTTTACAGTTGAAGCAAAGCCATTAATCCTTAATTCGTGTTGATGTGTTGGCTCAATAAATGTAATCTTCTGTGTTTTATAGTATCCATTGCTTAAGTTTAGATAGCCACCGTGAGTCCAGGTTCCCGTTCCATACCACCCACTCAAGTTTTCTACAAAGTCTCCATTTTGAATGATATTACTATTTTGTTTTGGTGCATCTAATAATGGATGAGTGTAAATATCAAAATCGTCTAATACCCAATTAGTCTCTCCATATCTTGAAAGAGTTTTTATTTTATGCTCTCCATCTACCAGATACATAATATCTTTATTCTGGATAAACTTAATGTTTTCTAAGTCCGCCTCTCCATAAGGGGAGAATATCTCATAAGCAGTTCCACCATCTAATATAATCCCACCATCTTTATAAAATCTTATGTATCCGTCTCCAAACTCTAGCATATAAGTTTGCTCATTTGAAAACTCAAAAGGAATTAGTCTTACTTCTTTAGTGCTATCCTTTACTTCATTTATAAATCTAGTTCCCTGTCTTCTTTTAATTGCTCCCTGCTGGGTAACCAAAAAGTTCTCTAGTCTTTC
>JAYEIZ010000019.1:0-5457 GCA_034660355.1 Nanobdellota archaeon | reverse complement strand
AGTTTAAAAACTTAATACGCCAACAACAAGGACGAAAATATGAGTGTAGAGGGAATTTCCACACAAAGTGAGGAAATTACCTTTACGAATAGGGCGTTGAAAACGACCGTCTTTGAGTCCATCGTTGTTGTTGGCTTTTCTTAATAAGAATGCAATTATCAACCTTTTCCCATCCTCACATTAAGAATGCTCTTTTCAAAAAATTCATTTGGAATTTTTTAGTACCTATGTTGTTGTTGGTTTTGATAAAGAATGCCTACTTAACTTTTCGTGTATCACGACACTTCGCATTGTACACGAAAAATATGCTCTTTGTTGAGGTTTTAGAAGTATACAATTCTAATTTGCCATGCTCGTATTAAAATCCTCTCTTACAAAAATATTATTTCTTTGAATATAAAGTAACTAAGTTATCATTAACAGAAAAGCTTTTCTCTTTCTTCAAAGATGTGGGGTGAAAATGGTGGCCATACAAAACCAACTTTCCATTAAGTTCATTAACTAATTTCTTCTCTAATCCCCTATGCATAGGCCTGTCTGGATTTACAAAAACAACATCATATTCATGTAAAGGGTGTTCGAAAAAATCATTATTATGAAAAACAGCATTCTTAACTTTCAATTTCTCTCTGATCTCTAAAGACTTCTGAAATAACTCTTCATCAACCTCAACACCTTCTGCTTGCTTACAAAAAAGTGAAGCAATCATTGTTACAACACCATCCCCTGAACCTAAGTCAATAAATCTATTGAATTTCTCTAACTTTAATTTTTTGAAAGCTTCATAAACTTCATTGCTAATTGCAGCATTCCAAAATCCCAAAGAAGTAGACCTCATAGGCAGGCTTCCATTTCTCATTAAATCTCTATGAAAAACATTATACTCTTCTCTTATCTCATTAAATTTTCTTGGTTTCACCATGCTCCGTCATGACCCCTCCTTAGCTTATATATCATCTGTTTAGCAGCAACCGCTAAATTAGCAATTTCATCAGCAACATGGAAATACTTTACCCTCTCTAATTTCTCTCCAATTGCATCAATCTTTTCCATCATCTCTGTATTAGACTCTGCCTCACCATACAGTGCTTCCCTAACACCATCATAAGCATCCTTAACAAAATACTTCACATTATCGTCTGTTAGTCCACTCTCAGCTTCCTTAGCAGCCTGCTCTAGTGCACCACCTTCAGGAGCAAACAATTCTGAGATATCTACTGGCTTTGTCTCAGGTACATTAACACTCTCTGCTATCTTATCTCCTTTAATCTTGGATTCTGTTTCCTTAATTAACTTCTCTGCTTCTCTTATCTCTTTTTTATTCTGTTCTTCTATCTCCTTTAATTTCTTAATCTTTTCAGCAGGTGTTAACTTCTCTAACTCTTCTTTATCTATTGCCATTTTTCAATTTTTTTATTAATTTATTTTCTATTTCATTGATTTAATTATTTTTATTTTATTATTGGTTTTTATCATTTAATTGATTTAATTTTTATTAACAAATTTTATTATTTTATTAATGAATATTTCTTTTATTGATTTATATTTATTAACTGATATTTTTATTATTGGTCTCTTAATATCTTATTGACAGTAATGGCCTATACTTTTTAAATCATTCCAATGGAACCTGGCTCCACAATGTCCAATCCTGTGATGGTGAATAAGAGCCAAATATATAATTAGGGGGCTGATTCTGCCCAAAATAACTATTGTGAACCTGAGACCATGTCTGAGGCATTCCAGATGGACCAGCACCCATACCGTAGATAGGGCTTCCTAGATAATTCCACGTCTTCATTAAACCATGAAAATCACTTAAATCAGTTGAAGCATCTGCACCAGGTTCAACTGTTAATGCCTTATCATAGCCATTCTTCTTCAAGATATCCATCACTTCCTTTATAGGGGCATTCCCCTGTCCTGGCGCCAAATGATCATCCCAATAACCTAAATTATCTGCTAAATGCATATTTCCAATCATCTTTGCATCAGCAAGCGACTTAAACTGCTTCAAATACCACTCCTTAAAATCAGCATCATTCTGCTCTGGGGTGTTTCCTGGCTTCTCAACAAAAAATTTCTTCCACATATTAGCATGTCCTGTATCAAAAGTAGCTTTAACATGTGTTTCAGCTATCTTCTCAGCTTCTTCTTTGCTCATCCCTTGAACATGGAAGGGATTCTTACCAACAGCGCTTTCTTCAACAGTATTTGGAAACCCTTCAATCTCTCCTAACATAATCCGATCTTCAGTCAGATACTCAACTACTCTCTCTCTAACCTTATGAATAATCCATTTCAATTCTTCAGGATGCCCGCCAAATCTTTCTGGAAATAAATTTTCAATTGCCATTACCACTGGATTATTAGGATCCTTAGACTTCTGTATTGCATGAATAGCAGCCCTTGCATATAATCCTGTAGTAATCTTCTCAAATCTTTTTATAGGCGCTATCAAATGATCCTTGGATGCAGCTGTATCCTGAGCCTGCTGCTCTTGTGTATAGCCGCTTAATCTTTCATACTCTAAGCTTGCTTCTGCATCCTTTATTGCTTTTTTCACTAACTCAATCGGATTTTTTGCTTCTGCTGGAACAAAATCGCCAATAATCTGCCTGTTTATCCATGGATCTTGTTTCATCATCTTCCATTTCTCACTCTCAGGAAGTTCCTTATCAAGCTTCTCATAAAATTCCTGTGCTTTTCTCAACTTCTGCAAATGCTCAACCCCCTCATTCATCTTTGCACTGAATTGTAATGCCCATCCACGGGCATAGCCTTCATTTGATTCTAAAGTAGCCCTGATATATGCTTCTTCAGGATACATCTTAGTATAATACCAATTTTTATCAAATTCTTCCTTGCTCTTAAATCCTTTCTGCTCAGCCAGCTTCTTCCAGTTTCTCTTCGCCCACGCATTATATTCTCTTGCCTCTTCCTCAAAATATCTATAATGCCTCATCCTTGTCTCAAACCTTTGCTCTTTTTCATTAAACTCAGGAACTCGGCCTTTCACAGGATCATAAACATTCTCATCCAAGATCTTTCTCCCTTCATAATTGATGTAATCTCCTTCCTCGATGTAAGTCTTGTTTCCATCCTGATCAAAGCCCCACTCAGTTTTCTTAGCAATCCTCCATTCAGGATAAGCAACATCTTTATCTTTTGTAACCTGCTCAAGTTTTCTTGAGTCTCTATCATCAAGAATCTCAAAATTAGCATCAATAACCTCACTAACTCTTTTCTTAAACATATTCCTCCCTGTTCCGTCTAAATCCCACCCTAAATTAATCCTCCTCCCAGTCTCATCATTAATAACCATATCTGTCAAGGGCCTGTCCCACTCTCCAGTATGAACAACAACTGAACCACCTCCAGCAGTATCAGCAGCAAAATCAATTGCTCTTTTTATCTCACCAACTTCCTGCGAAGCATTATTAACAGAAAAATTACCTCGCTCATCCCTGCCCATAAGCCCCATTATCCCATAAGAACTGTGTGTTGTTAAACTAACCTCATTAATATTTGCTAGTTCTCTTAAAGCCTGTCTTTGATCTTCACCAAACATCCCTGGAGTCATACCCTGGCGCTGCCCTTGAAACTTCCCAGGAAACTGTATCTCTAAACTTCCAGCACCCATCCTTATCTTACTGTAGATACCAGCAACATTCTGCGCTCCAATACCCATCGGAACACTCATCCCAACATCCTTTATACTGACAGGTGGCCCGTCTCCTGCCCCTTTATCATTCACTTCAGGATCCATCGAATTAGCATAATCTGCCATCGGATGATGTGTATAATATCTGAATTCCATTTTTAGTCAATTGTTCTCCTATTTTTTATTATGAAAACACAACAACATTATTGTTGTGGGATTTTCTTGCGATAAACCCTCATTAGTTGGATTTTTTTCTAATTTATCTATTAAGTTACCAATTAAGCATATCATGATGTTTTTTAAAATGATGGTAAATGCCCCATACTGAACTTCTCATTTTACCTTCAGCAGCTTTCTTCAAATTATTCAAAATATACGTCTGCTCCCTGGTAGGCCTTCCTGGAGTAGATAAACCCTTAGATGCACCCTTATACAATTTAAACATATCAGCAAAACCCTTGTAAGCATTAAAAAGTGGATTAGGTAATTTGGGTTTCTCTTCCTTCTCTTTCTCAAGGTGCTTTACATCATCTCCTGCTTCATCTAAGTACCTCATCAACTCATCACCTAAAGATTCCATCGCAGCTTTTACAGAACCATCTACTAAAGAAAGCAATTTAAAATCCTCTTGCCCCCTCATCTGTTTATATTTATCAATCTCTTCATCAGTCCAGGTATACCCTCTCCAGGTTATCTGCACTCTGCCTACATGCAATGGTCCCTTCTGATACCCTTCCTGAACATAGCTCATCTCAGGCCTTGTACGAAGCCAGAAATGCAAATCTATAACCTGATAAACATCCCTATCCTTCCCACCAATCTTAACAGTGCCTTGCTTTTTCTTTGCAAGTATCTCAACCTCTATCATAGAAGTTTCAAACGCAACTAACATGTCAGGTGTCTCTGACTTGCTTTGGTCCATCATAAGCCTTTGAATATTTCTCAGATAAGGCTTTACCCATGCCATGTACATTCTAATTATCTCATAATGCTGCCTTAGATACTTTAAAGTGAAAATTCTTCTGTTCTTTATCTCATCATAAGTAGCTTCTTTCCAGGCTAAGAAAGTTCTTAACTTTCTTTTCAGAACTTCTCTTACTTTCCTATTAAACTCCCCTCTTTCATTCTCAACAACAACATCAACATCTTCTTGTTTATGGGGGTGTGTGCTAAAAAACAGATCAGGCAGCGTAGTAAACTGCACTTCTCTGCTCATACCATAAACAGATGCAGGATTCTTAGCACCTTGCTCAACCATATCAACCCATATCCCTTTAAGAGTTATCTCTGCACTCTCGCGGCTTTTACTTACTTGATTATAAGAATCCTGATAATACCCTAATCTTTCGTCTAAAACTCTAAGCTCTCTAACTAACTGGAATAATTCCTTAACCATCTTCCCTATAGTTGCTAAGAACTGGCTCACCTTATCCTGCTGCAGCCCTATACGTTGTTGAGCACTCCCAAAGAAAGAGGAGTTTTCAGCAGCAGAGAATATATCTGTAATCTTATCAATATAGTGGAATGAATGAAACCATCTTAGATAATGCAGTATCCAAAAGTAAGGCTCTTCTATAGATATGTTATACCCCTCGACAAATAACCTATACTTTACCTTAGGCTTAGGATAGTTTGTAGGCATCTGGACCTTCTCGTCACGAGCTTCATCAAAATCCATTCCGCCTAATTCCTCGATATATTCTGATATCTCTTTCACATTATCACTCTCTTTTTTATATTATTCATTACATCCATTTTTATAAACTTAACTCTTTTTCAACAAAACAAAAACA
>JAYEIZ010000018.1:0-5517 GCA_034660355.1 Nanobdellota archaeon | reverse complement strand
GATTTAATGTAAACCATGTAGAATCACCTCGTTTATACTAATTTTATAGACAAGGAACTATATAAATCTGTCTATCTCTCGTCGAGAAACCAAATTAAGAAATTAGTAATTGTAAGACAGCCTGTTCTGCCTATTTTCTTTCTTTAGGGTATCTTGATTGTCTTTCTCAGAGATTATTTTAATAAAATTTTTCCAAACTATCCTGCTTACTTAAATCAATTCTTTCTATTTTTTTTAATTTCGTGCACAACACCCACCTTAGCTTAGGTATGCCCTCAGCAGAAACATAATTGCCTTTCATCAGCGTTTCAGCCAGTTTGTATCTCCCCTTATGTGTCTTTAGGACTATAACGTTATCTTTATCCTGTTTACATTGTATTTGTAGTTTTATGTTCTTATTCTTTGTTAATGATTTCTTGATAATCTCTCCTTTAATCCTTAGCTTACTCTTAAAGTACTTTGCTGCTTTTTCCTTTTTTACCATCTCACCGAGTATTTTTAGAAGCTTATTCCCCATGATACTAGGCAATCATTCTATTAATAAAAAGCTTACGGGTATTTAGTAGCGGGCATAAATTACGAGTGTAGCAGTTCCGCTACTAAGTTGAAAAAGACAAACAAATTTACTCAAAACTTTTGTCTTTTTCTAATTTCAACTCAAATTTTCCCAATTATTGAGAAAAATTTTCATGAGGTGATCTCTATGAGAAACAATGATAAGATACAATCAGCAATAACAGGCTTATTAGACATGTTCAGATCAGGAGAAATTCCTGAAAAGATTGCTATTGCCACAAACCCTAAGTTTGATGTGCCTTCTTCTAAATGGAGCCTTAATAACAGGTTAATCCAGCTAGTGCATGGCACGTTTGACAGCAGAGGCATAAGGCAGTGGAGAGAGGCAAAAAGAAGAATTAAGAAAGGATCAAAGGCTATCTACATTCTAGCTCCAAAAAAATATGGAAATTATAAATGCCAATGCGGAGCAGTGCTTTTTACTAAAGATCTGGAAGCAGGAAAATGCAAGCTATGCGGAAGCGGGATTAACCAAGATGAGATAAACAAAAGCGTTTATTTTAATGGGGTGCCAGTTTTCAGGGCAGAAGATACAGAAGGGCAGGCATTACCATATGAGAATATCCCAATACCAAAGCACAGCTTTATGAATGTGGCTAAAGCATGGGAAATTGATGTGAAAATCTCTCCTTTCACTGGAAGTGCCTATGGTTATTACCAGAGAGGCCAGAAGATTGTTCTCGCATCCCCTGATGAAGAGGTGTTCTACCATGAACTAGCCCACGCAGCCCATCACAGGCTGGGTTTGATTAGAAAAGGGGCACAAGACCCTTCAAATGAGATAGTTGCTGAATTCTCAGCAGCTGTCTTGTCAGCCATGCAGGGAAGGAAATCAAGCATAGGCAATGCGTATGAATATCTTGAGCATTATTCCAAGATGAAAAAGCTTACAGTTGAGAAGGCTGTCCTTCATCTTCTTTCAGAGATTGAGCAAGTGATTAACCTTATAGTTGAGGAAGAGGAGAAAGGGGGTGCTCCATTGTGTGAGGTAATAGCATGACTCCTATGCCTCAAAACTAAGTACCAGTGGGCGAGAGAACTCGTTAATCAAGATTGTCCTTCAAGAAGATATAGTATTTGATCATGTTTTCCTTAAATTTTGTTTCACTTCCAGATATTTCAATAAGTTTATTGACTAATCTTAAAAAGTCTTCCAACTCTTCTATAATGCCACATGCAAAACCCTCCCCATCGTCATAGAACGCTTTAATAAAGTCTTTAAAATAATTCTCTATTATGGCACTTAATGGTCTTGGACTAAGTCCTAGCCATCCACTCTGTGATTGAGACCTATGTTGCTGCTCATTCAAAAGAGAGGTTTCTGTTTTTCCATGATTGAAGATGAATCTGATGATGAGAGATTTGTTCTAGATAATTGGAACTTACTTAGTGAAGAAACCAGATCAATGCTAAAGCTTGTTGGTGTTAATCCGAAAAATGGTAAAAAGGCTAATTAGTTTCAGGATAAATAAAGACATCCTGGAAGGAATTCAAGGAGAAGCTGATAAAAGAGATACTACTCTTTCTGCTGTTATTGAAGAGAGGTTGAATCCTCTTTCTGAGTTTAAGAACTAGTTCTAAATCGAAAAAATTAAATAGTTGCTCTGCCATAAAAATATAAAAAGCTCTAAAAACCGGAATTGGATGAAGTTTTAAGTTTAAAGGACGGAAATTCAAGTCCACGCATTAAGTTCTAGTGCATATGCGTCCTCCTCGCATTTCTTTTCTTTAGAATAACAATACTTTTATAGTATTCATCTGAGTAATTGATATATGCAAAAAAGAGGTCAATTTAGCGGTCACTTAGTTACATGGATTGTGGTAATTCTTATAATTGGCATGAGTATGATATTTGGGTTTAATTCAGTGGAGACTATAAGGCACAAAAGCTGTATTGCACAATCAGTATTTTTTGATGCTAATTTAAAACCTGATATAGAAACAATGTCTTCGCAGCTAGGTTCTGTTTCTGAGAAAACTTATCCTGTTCCTTGTGATATTGAGAAGATTTACATATTTGACTTGGCGCAAGAGATTGATGAGGACATTAAAGAAGAGCAGCCTATAATCTATGATTCTTTGGAATCAGGATCTAATTATAATGTATTTTTTATGAGGGATGGGAACTTAGAGAGATCTATGTATATCCCAGATATACAGCTAGAGTATCCATCTTACAGGTGTTTTGAGATCCATGGGGGAGGTGTAAAGATGTACTTAGAAGGGTATAATGGAGGAACAAACATAGAGCATGTTGATCAAAGGTATAATTGCGGCTATATTCCTTTACTGATGGAAGACAATGTAAGGAATGAAGATATTTTAAGTGGGGGAACAGTAGATATTCCATCAGAAGACTTAGCTACAGAGATGATTCTAGATTTGGAGTCAGGAGCAGACCAAACTGTTGTTGATGCTAAAAAAGAAAAATCAAAAGATAGAATAAAAAGAACAAGAGGAAATGTGTTTATTGGAAGAAAAGTTGATATTAAGGAAAGGGGGACTTACGTAAAGATACGGATTGAGCCTAGAGGACGTAAAAGGGCTTCTGATTTTGTTTATGTTGAGAGCATACCTAAAGAATGTGTTAGCGCTTTAAGTGAAGTTTTAGCCACTGAAGGAGATGATTATAAGATAGACAGCGATTATGAGGGGGTGATAAGTTGGATAGATGACCCTTTGATTGTATGGAATTTTGGAGATGAACCAATAACAAGAAGGAATAAGAAAATATTAGAATATGAATTGACCGATAACTTAGACTGTATGCGACTTATCTATACTTTAGGCTTTGGTGAAATAAGAGATGAATAGGCTTTAATTCTGACTCTTATAGAATCGAAAAAAATAAGATTTATAAATTATGTTGTGTTCTTCTCGATTATGGGGGAAGATTATTCAAGGAGGGGGTTTATTGCGAATTCTCTTAGAATAGCTGCAGGATTGAACTTAGCTCCAGAAACTGCCTTAAGAGCATTAGAGAACATAGGTTCTCAAAATGCTAGCAGTGTTGATTCTGTTGCTAATAGTGACGAGGTACATATCCCTAAAAGTGGTTATGATGCGCGTATGGATATCTCTGGAAAGATTGCTTTAGAAAAAGGACTAAAGGAATTGGGGGGGGAAGAAGTGGATGATAATGATAAAGTCACATTATTATATTATTCAACAGTCATAGAGGGAGAAGACAAGTGCCATGGCATACACATATTTGTAAATGGGGTAAGAAGAGAGGACGTTCTTGAATCTGTTGATACAAATCAAAATGATATTGAAAAAAGGATTGTGCGTAATGATAAATATCAGATTACTTATGGGTGGGTTACAGAAAATGGTAATAAGAAAGCAATTATTTTCGGTAAATCTAGCTATGCTGGAGAAATGGATTTTTCAAGTATAGATCCTAAGAAAAAGATGGTTGATGGTCAAAGGTATTATGAGATTGCATTAAAACTATTAGGGGTTAATGTTAAGGGTACAGAATAAACACTTATATAGTTGCTTAGTTTACTATTTCTGGGGGTGATTCGTATGAAAACTTTAACAAAACATCTAATGTTTAATACTTCAGAAAGGCATGAGTTTGTCAATATAACAGACCAAGTTTATGAGTTGGTGAAGGAATCTAGAATTAAGGAAGGTCTTATTTTAGTTAATGCAATGCATATAACTGCTTCTGTCTACATAAATGATGCTGAGTCTGGATTGATTAGTGATTTTGAAAAATGGCTTAAGAAATTGGCCCCTACTGATGAAAGTTTGTATCAACATAATCTAACTGGCGAAGATAATGGGTATGCACATTTATGGCGGACAATTATGGGCAGAGAGGTTGTTGTTGCTATTACTGATGGTAAACTGGATTTTGGGCCATGGGAACAGATATATTATGCTGAATTTGATGGACAAAGAAATAAGCGCGTTTTAGTTAAGATTATTGGAGAATAGCTATCTTTTTTCTTTGGTTTATTATTATTCCTAAGATTACTAAAGCTGCGCCTATAAAGAATTTAATAGTCATTTCTTCTCCAATAAAGTAACTAAAGAATATTGCCAAAGGTACTGTAAGAAAAGAGATAATTGCTCCTGTTGTTGCTTGAACATGCTTATAGCCGTATGTCATGAACATCTGGCCTATGAAAACTACTGTGCCTAATGCAATTAGCATTATTAAAGATGAAATGTTTATAGACGTTGCTTGCTTGACTGAGAATAGGGTGACAAAAAAACCAAATATGCATGCTACAAGATAAACTGTTATTGGATCGTTTCTTTCTCTTGATTTTTTTATGTAATGGACAGCCATTCCTGAAAACATGCCTGCTAGTAAGCCTATTGAGTTGCCAAGCATACTATAGCTACTGCCATCATAAAAGACGAGGAGTATTCCAAATATGCATATGAATATGCTTAAGATAGTTTTCATGCTTATATATTGCTTGAAGAATATATAGCCATATAATGCAACAAATATTGGATATGTGTAAGTGAGAAGTGTTGCTCTTCCAGAGCTTGTAATCTGGATAGATGTGTAGTAAAGAATCATTGCTATGCTTCCGAAAAATGATCTTAATAGGAGTATCTTTTTATCGTAGAGCTTGAATCTTCTTCTTGTTAAGAGTATTAGAAAAACGCCTAATAGGATTCCCATTATGAATCTAAATAAAGCTATGAAGAATGCATTAAAACTGCTTGAAACAAACTTTACAAGTATCGCAGTTATAGCAAATAATAGTGTAGAGATGAATATTGTTATTTCTCCTTTTGTCTCCTCTTTCATTACGTCTGATGTAGAGTGGATTTATTTAAACTTAATCATTTTTTTGATAAAAGTCAAAATCAGTATCACAAAAAGGTATACCAGAACCTAAATCTCACCAAAACCAAGCCAAAAGTATTTAAATGGGGAAATGCAGAAAATAGGTTAAGAGTGGGGTTTGG
>JAYEIZ010000017.1:0-5605 GCA_034660355.1 Nanobdellota archaeon | reverse complement strand
CGTTTGAGATGAAATTTCGTCTTTCTAATGTTTTTCCGTCTCCGTCTGCACCAAGAGAAGAATCATATGACATTACATCTATTAAATCTCCTGTGCTGTTTGTTATATTTACTTTATCAGAAGAGTCATCAAATGAGAGGGCGCTTGAGTCTGTAGCATTGAATGCATCATTGGAGTCCCATACAGTGTCATTGTTACTGAAATATTCATCAAATCTGCCTGTTAAGTCTTCAGCTACAACAATATATTCATCTACACCTATTGTGATTGCACTAAATGCTATGTCGTTTATCTTCCAGCCGGTTAGATCCACTTCAGATGTTCCATTGTTGTATAGTTCAATCCATTCGTTAAAGTCGCCACCTTGAGAACTTCCAACGTCGTACATCACTTCGCTTATTAGAACATCTCCTTGTACTGTAGCTATACTTAGAATTAATAATGTAACTATTATCCCTCCTAGGCAGATTTTTTTCACTTTATCATCCCCCAAACACTTTCTTTATGATTATGTAATGTCTGGGGAGTAGTGTCTCTTTAAAAACTTTTGTAGAATGTATTCTATATGTTGTAAGACAATTCTTTTTAACTACTTACTTTGAATAAAATATTAGCTATTTTTTAATGGACGAAAAAACAGAGCAGAAATAATAAAATTAAAGAAAAAAAATAATAAAAAAATTAAGGTGTTTGCTTCATCTTAAGCATCATTGCACCTAAAACAATTATCACAATAACTGCAACTACTATTGCAATTATTAGCAATATTAGATAGGTGTTTGAGCCTATGAATGAGCTTTCAGTTGTTTCCTGGTAAGGTTCTGTTATAATCTCAGGACCTTCTTCCTCGTCTTCTTCGTCTGGTGTACTTACTATAACAACATCATCACTTTCTTCTTCCTCGTCTTCTTCGTCAGCTGCTTGGCAGCCTTCTACAACAAGATCAACTGTTGTTTCGTCGCTGTGTTCATCTGTGTCATAGTAAACTGTTATCTTAACAGGGTATGTACCTGCTTTAACATCTTCGTCGATTCTTAGTGAGTATGTTTTGTCGTATTCTGTATCTTCGCCAACACCTTCTTCTATTTCAGGTATTGATGTGTCTTCATTTCTTAGACCCAAGTCTTCATTCTCTATTAAAACAACAACTTCGTCTTCATCTGAAGTTCCTTGGTTTTTTAGGTCAATGAATAATCTTATGTCTCTTGAACACATCACTTTTGAAGGTGAAACAGATGATTTTCTTATTTGAACATCATGTTTTTCTTTTTCAACTTCTAGTATTAGGTCCCATTCAATTCTGTGCTTTGCTCCGTTTTCGTCTTTTCCTTCAACAATAACTGTTACGTCATAGTCGCCTTCATCAACATCTTCTGGAATCTCGAACTCAATACTGAAAGATTCTTCATCATCAGCTTTGATATCGCCAATATCTTCGGTATCGTCAAGATCATCATCCCCTTCATCGTCAATGCTTTCAATAGTTATTTCTATCTCTACATCTTCTATCTCTACATCTTCATCATCAGCATCTGAGAATAGGTTTAGGATTTTTCCTGAGAATGTAACTTTTGATCCAGGTAGTATCTCATCTCTTTTGTCATCAGGCCCTAGATCTTCTTTGTCTCCATCTACTTTTACTTTGATTTCTTCATCATCAAATTGTAGCTGGGATTCAGCAATTACTGTTAAAGTGCTTGTTACAATTTCTGTTGAACCAGATGATACTGCTATCACGCCTGCAACTGATGTTCCAACTGCATCACCAGTTCTTTTTGTATCTATATTATCTGGAATGGTTCCTTGTACAGTAATCTGTGTTGGTGAATCAGTGTTAGCATCGAATGTTGACGGGGTAAAGTTTAGGTTATAACCAGCTAAACCACTTTTCAATGCAATTGTCAATCCACTTTGATTAACTGTACCGTTATTTGTTACGGTAAATGTTGCTGAGAATACTTTTCCCGGCTTTTGTATCTGTGAAGCAGGAGTACTTAATCCAAGATCTGCAGCACTTACACCTAAAGCTAACAATGTAACTAAGAACAAACTAATTATATATGTTTTTTTCATTTTGTTTTTACCTCTCTCGACTTTTTAAAGATATTTATTGTTATTCGTGAGTAGTATCATCTTATATTTAAATATTATTGTCTTTCAATGTGTATTACTTAGTATCTATTTTATAGTAGTTAATAAGACCTAGAATTCTCACTTATTAACATTAAAAATTTCTGTCAGATCAATCTTCTTTTGGTTGCCAGAATTAGGTTTTTTCTCTTTTTCTTCCTTTTCTGTAAAGACTTCTTCTTTCTTTAATTCTTCTTCATCAGGTCCTTCTACTGTTTCTTGGGTTTCTTTTACGTCGGATAGTGTAGTCTGGGACTTTTCTAGTTCATTTTCTTCTGTCTTCTCAACTGATTCTTCTTTTTTTGGCTCTTCTTTCCTAGTCCCATCGTTATTTAGCATTTCCTCTGCCTTTTCTATAGCATCCTTCATAGAAGCAGCTAGTCCGGAGTTTTTCAATGTTTCAGCTAGTTTTTCAACCTCTTCACATACCATTAAAAAATGAAAAACAGGGTAATATTAAAATGTTTTGTTTTTACGTTGTTATAAACCCGCCTGCTTGTTGTAGAAGTCTTTTACCTTCCTTCTTTACTTCAGAATTTAGTACCTTACCTATATATACTATATGATCGCCAGCGTCTACTTCGTTAATCACTTCGCATTCTATATAAGCTAATGCTTCTTTTATTCTGGGGCAGTCTATGTTTTGACATTCTTCCTTTGCTAATTTAGCTTCCTTGAATTTATCTAAGTGATTGCCTGATTTGGTGCCAACTACTAGTGCTTGTTTTCCTAGCTCGTATGGTATGAAGTTTATGCAGAATGCTTTTGATTTAGAGATTATTTGAGCAGAGAATCTTGTTTTTCCTATCGCAATTCCATATAAGTTAGGGTTAAATGATACCGGCATGTGCCAGGCTAGTGTTATTATATTATCTTTTACCTGCTTTTTCCCCATTATTTCTACTTCTTCTCTTGATGTTACCAGAATTACCTGCCTAGGGTCTGTTAGTTCTGACATTTTTATTCACAAAAATATATTATATCCTTCTCTTCTTTTATAATATTCTTTATTTTAAATATTTTTCTGATTAGGCCGCCTATAATTTCCTTCTTAGTTGATTTCTTCAGAAAACTTAGAACAAACTTGACTTTCCCAACTCTCTTTATTTCTTTCAGCCCTTTTTCAATATACTGGAAGTTTTGTATTGCTGTAATTGAAATTACAATATCAAATTTATTATCTTTGAAAGGAAGTTGTTCTGCTGGTGCCAGCCTATATATAATAGTGTCTTGTTGTCTTGCTTTTGTCAGTAGCTTTTTTGCAGGGTCAGTGCCATATCTGATGCAGGGCCATGGCTCTGTTGTTAAGCCAGTTCCGCATCCTACATCAAGCAGTTCGTCATCTAGGTCTACTTTTAGGTGTTTCTTAATTAGAGCTACTTTCTTTAGCTGCTCTTCTTTATGCAATTCTTCATAGCCTTGTGAGATTTCATCGTAATAAGTCATATCAATAAAAAATGTATGTACTTTTAAATAATTATTCCTTATATTAGATATGTTTTTGTGATTTTTATAGCAAAAATTATTTAAATAAAAAAAATTAGGATGTATAAATAATGAAAAAGAGGCTTATTTTGGGTGTTATTCTGATTTCTTTAATTTGTGTGCCTTTTGTTAGTGCTGGCTGGCTTGATTGGTGGGATAAGATTACAGGAAGAGCTATAGTTGAGTGTGATAATGGTAAAAGGATAGATTGGGGTGTTTGTTGGCAAGATTGTGGGGCTAGTGCAGGATGTAGTGGAAGAAGTGGGGGTTCTGAATTCAGATGTAATGGTGAGCTTCTTTATGATAATAACGGTGATGATCTTTGTGTTTGCGGTAGTGATTGTATTGCTTCAGTTAAGAATGATGAGGATGTCCCTGAAGTTCCGCCAGAAGAACCTGAGATTCCCCCTTCTTATGATAATGAGACGAATGAAACTGCTGAGCCTGAACAACCTTCCCCTCCTGAAGATATATGTGAGGGCGGAGCTTTAAATAATATTTGCAGAACAGAATGTGGTGCAAGCAGCGGTTGTGAGGGCAGATCTCATTTTTCTACTTATAGATGTAATGCAGATGAATATTATGATAGTTATGGAGATTTTTTATGTAATTGTGGTGATGATTGTATTGCAGAGTTTACAGAACCTATAGGTCCTATAAATACCACTCCGGTTCCTACTCCTTCAGAAGATAATGGTACAAATGAAACTTCTGAGCCTGAACCTATTCCTACACTTAGTGATACTTGCGAGAATGGTGTTGTGAATGGTATTTGTAAGACAGAATGTGGTGCTAGTTTAGGGTGTAATGGAAGAACCCTTGATTCTAGATATAGATGTAATGAAGATAAGTTGTTTAGCAGTTATGGTGATAACTTGTGCATTTGTCCTACTGGATGTATTTCAGTATTTGATGATTCATCTAATCAAGATATTATACCTACTGAGCCAGATCCTGTAATCCTAGATAATGAAACAGGTAATGTTAATGAGACAAATAATACACAATCAACTCTGCCTACTAATATTACTCCTCCTGTTCCTCCAGCAGATACATGTGTTTATGGAGCATTAAATGGTATTTGTAAATTAGAGTGCGGTGCAAGTGGAGGATGTGATGGAAGAGGCCCTAATTCTGAGTATAGGTGTGATGAGAATGGGGATTTTGATTCTAATGGAAACTTCATGTGTGTATGTAGTGGGGAATGTATTCCTTCTGTTAATCAGCTAGAAAATGAAGAAGAAAATTTAGAACAAGGATTTTTTGATAAGGTTATAGATACAGTATTTAATTTCTTTCAGAAGTTATTTTAAAGATAAAAATATATACTAGGACTTAATATTTCTATTTGAGATGGTAATTGAATTATTAAAGAAATATACTGGGCATAGATATATTAGGCTTACTTCTAGGGGGAATACTGCTATCTTTGCTGCTTTGTATTGTGTTAGGGGGGTTAAGGGTATTAGAAAAGTATTAATCCCCGATCAAGGAGGGTGGCTTACTTATCTAAAATACCCAAAGATGCTAGGGATGCCAGTTGAGGTTTTGAAAACAGATAATGCGCTTATTGATCTAAAGGAGTTAGAAGAGCAAAGCAAAGGTTGTTGTGCGTTTTTGTATGCTCAGCCTGGCGGCTATTTTGTTAATCAGGATATAAAGAAGATTTATGAGATATGCAAGAAGAATAAATGTTTAGTCATAATGGATGTTACAGGCTCAATTGGGACAACGCAATGTTCTGGAAAGTATTGTGATTTTATGGTTTGTTCTTTTGGAAGTTATAAGCCAGTCAATTTAGGTTATGGCGGATTTGTTTCTACGAATAATAAATCATATTTTGATAAACCTAAAGAAATTTTTAATACAGATAAGTTTGACATCGGTAAATTATCACTATTATCACTGAAATTAGAATCATTGAAAAAAAGATATCAATTATTTGAAGAAAATAATAAGAAAGTAAAACAAGACTTAAATGATTTTGATA
>JAYEIZ010000016.1:0-5729 GCA_034660355.1 Nanobdellota archaeon | reverse complement strand
ATTGAGATGAGAGCCGTGGAGAATACACCTATACCTATTGGTAGCGCTATCATCACAATAGCTGGAAGATTAGCTTGTAAGCATGTAATTCATGCTTCAACAATGGAGCAGCCTGCAGCCCTTATTGATGTTGGAAATGTTAGTGAAGCTACTAAAGCTGCCCTAGATTGCGCTGAAGAGAATAATTTGAAAAGAATAGCCATTCCCGGGATGGGTACTGGTGTAGGTGGAGTGCCTAAGGATAAGGTTGCTAAAGCCATGATCGAGGTTATAGTTAATTTTAATGAAGGTAGTTTAGATGAAGTAATATTGATCGATATGGATAAAAAGATGGTTGATGAGTGGAATAAGGTTTATAATGGTGAAAAGATTTAAATAGGATTGTAACAAATTAGATAATATGAATACTCCGAACAAAATAACATTCTTAAGAATTATTTTAATTCCTGTCTTTATTTCTTTGTTGTATATTAAAATGGAGTATATTGAGTATGTTGCTGCTTCTGTCTTTATATTGCTGGCTTTGACAGATGCTTTAGATGGTTATATAGCTAGGAAACGGAAGCAAGTGACAAAATTGGGTAGGTTAATGGATCCATTAGCAGATAAGTTGTTGGTATCTGCTGCATTGATATTCTTGATTGGTAATGGGGTTCCAGCGTGGATGGCGTTTCTTATAATAGCAAGAGAATTTGCGGTAACTGGGCTAAGGCTTATTTTATCAGATGATGTTACAATTCACGCAAGCAGTTTTGGAAAGTTAAAGACTTTTTCACAGGTTGTAGCTATAGTTGCTGTTATAATCAATTTTCCTTATAGTTGGTGGTTTATGCTTGTTGCAGTTATATTTACTTTGTTTTCCGGAGTTGATTATTTCTTAAAGGCTAAAAAATTTTTGAAAGAATGAATTCTCTTAATAAGGATATTTTTTATTGCATAGTTTTCCTACTTCTTTCATCAGGATTCTTGTAACTTCTTTTAAAACTTTTTTGTCTTCCTCTTTCCCATAGTATTTCCTGAGGGTTATTGGCTTACCTATCTTTATGGTGAGCTTGTGGAAGCGTGGAATAAATGAATGAGGTGGTGGTAAGATCTTTTCAGAGTTTAATATGCCTATTGGAACTATGGGGACTTTAGATAGTAATGCAACTCTTGCAGTGCCTGTTTTTGCTTCTAGTAAAATCTTTGTGTCCAGGTTCATTAATCCTTCCGGGAAACTCACAAGAATGTTTCCTTTTTTTAAATTCTGAACACACCTATTGATGACGTTGCCTTCAAAAATTGAGATTGGATTAGTGAGTGAATTGCAAAACTTCATAAGAGCATTATAAACCAGTTTGTATAATAATTTCTCCCGAGACATTACAAGCCTAACAATGGTGCAAAGATTCTTATTTGTTAAGGTACCAATTGTAGTATGCAATGGGACGGTATCTGCAGCGCTATTATGATTGCTAATAGCAATAAATGCTGCGTTTTTTGGGAGGTTATCTATACCTTCAATATTTTTGATGTATGGCCTTAGTAGCTTGTGTATTCTCTTTAGATTGCGCATTCTTTTTAGTCTAATTGTTTTTCTCGTTTTCATTTCAGATGATATAGAATCTTATTATTTTAAGTGTTTGATGCTGCTAAAAATTGTATTTCTGACCTAATAATAAAGCAATTTTTTTCATGATAATTCTTGTTATTTTTTCTAATGTAGGGTAGTCCTCATCTTTACCATAATAATCCTTAAAATACATTGGCTTACCTATCTTTATCTCTATTTTCCTTTTTAGTCTTGGGATCCATTTTAGTTTTGACCAGACATCTATTGTGCCTTGAATGCTAATAGGTACTACTGGTACTTTGCCTTTTAATATCAATCTTGCAACTCCGGTTTTTCCTTTCCTTATCTTGTTGTTCTTTTTAGGTATCCCTTCTGGGAACATGCATACGATGTTCCCTCTTCTTAATTTTTTCATTGCGGATTTTAGAAATCCACCGTGCACTTTTCTTCTTAGACGTATGCTGCCACCTAACTCGCTGAAAATAATGCCTGATATGACATCAAAAAAGAAAAACATTGCTGATACAACATATACCTTCTTTTTCTTAAGGTGGGTTGTTACCTCACTTGCTATAACGAATATGTCCATGAAACTAATGTGGTTGCAGGCTATGACAAAAGGCGTGTCTTTTGGTAAGTTCTCTAATCCTTCGATTTTCTTAACTAAGTGAATGATAATGAACCTGAAAAGGCTTCCTATGGGGTAAACCATCTTAGTATATTTATAAAAACAGGAGCTATTTAAAGCTTTTTCAAATTATTGAATTGTCCCCTATATAATAGGTGAAGATTTTTATATATGGGCATAAAACTACTTTATATGATTACTATACTTGATTGTTATACTGATGAGCCCTCTGGATTAGGTGTTCCTCCATATTTAGGGACATACCCAAGATACATAGCAGGTTATATTGGTAGTGTTAATTATTTGACAATTGATGATCTGAGGTTTTTTAAGTATTATGATCTAGATGAGAAGAAAAAAGAGATTAATCGTAAGACAAACATCAGGATTTATAATTTGAGTAAGAATGTTAAGGGGATTAGGGATATTTTGGATAAGACTTCTAAGTTGATAGTTGTTTTAGGTGTTCATACTCCTGGTAAGTATCTTTCTGCTATTCCCGGAACTTTGAAGGGGGTTTCTGACCTAATCAAAGATATTGAATGTGAGAAGATATTGACTGGACCAGCTGTCTATGGCACAAGTTTAGAGGGGGGTAAATTTGCTGAGAGGGCTGATTTGAAAATATTTGATGAGGTAAAAGCAGATATTGTTAGTGATTATAAAGAGATTGCCGATTGTTCTATTAATGGGGCAGAGATAGTTAAGCAAATTCCCTATACTATTATTGCAGAGATTGAAACTTCTAGAGGGTGTAAGAAAAGGGTTCCTTGTTCTTTTTGCACAGAGCCATTAAAGAATAAACTTGAGTTTAGAGAGATTAAGGATATTGTAAATGAGATAAAAGCACTAAATAAACAAGGCGTAAAGCATTTTAGATTAGGTAAGCAGTCAGATTTCTTTTTATGGAAAGAGAAAGAAATGGAAGAAATGTTAAAAAATATAAGGAAGAATTGCGATATTAAAACATTGCATATAGATAATATAGACCCTTGTTTTGTGACTGAAGAGAAAGTTAAGTTAGTGACTAAATATTGCAGTAGTGGGAATGTTGCAGCATTAGGGGTAGAGACTTTTGATGAAGACGTAGCTAAATCCAATAATCTTAATTCTGATCCTGAAACCTCCATGAAATCAATAAGGATTATTAACAAGTATGGTTCTGAGATTGGAGAGAATGGAATGCCTTTGTTTATTCCAGGAATTAATCTTTTGTTTGGACTTAAAGATGAATCTAAAAAAACACATGAAGCAAATATGAGCTATTTGAAAAAGATTCTGGATGAAGGGCTTTTGTTAAGGCGCATTAATGTTCGTCAAGTTGCTATTTTCTCTGGAACACAACTAGATAGGGAATGTGGAAATAAGTTCATTAAAAAGAATAAGAAACACTATTGGAGATGGCGAGATGAAATCAGGCAGAAAATAGATAATGCCATGTTAAAACGGCTAGTTCCTACAGATACTGTCTTGAAGGATGTAAGAATGGAGATATATGATGGAAATACTACGTTTGGAAGGCAGATTGGCACTTATCCTTTGGTTATTGGTGTGAAAGAGAGATTAGAGTTAGGTAGGTTTTATGATGTTAAGGTAACAGGGCATATGTTAAGAAGCATTACATCTGTTGTTAAAAAGGATTAATTTATTAAAAATTTTTTGAATTTTTAAGAAATTTCTTGAAAATCAGAAGATTTTCAATAAATTTATATATTTTCTAGTTTAAGAGTAACTTAAGGTGAAAAAAGCACAGTTAACAGCACGTCCAATTATGTATTCTTTGTTTACATTAGTTGCAGTTTTAATCTTAGTTTTTGGAACAGTGCAGATAATCAATTGGGGCAAGCAGTCAGAAGATGTCGAGCAAACGAATTTCGTTAATACATTAAAGAATGTTGTTGAAAAGCAAAGTAAGAGAAGTCAGAGGTCTGTAGATGAACAATTGATCGCTTTGCCGTCAGAGATAGAATCTGTATGCTTAGTTGATAGATCAAAAGAGATTTCTCCTTTAGTTAATGGTAATTTGAATGCCGAAATCAATACTTATGAAAATAAGAACGTCTTTTTTGAGCCATTTGGCAAGTTTACACCCCTATTTGTTGATAACTTTGAGCTTTCGGGTGATGAAAATCCTTTATGTATAGGAACTTTAAATGGAGGAGTAGGAATAAGCGTTACAAGCACAGGCAAGACCAGCCTTATAAGTGCATTAGACCCTAACAAGAAGAAGATTGATTGCGTATCTGTTGTTTACAATAAGGAATATGGTGGGGCTATAGATATAGTATTCTTGCCTTTTGGGTATAGAAACTTTGATGATTTTAGGGGGGATGTTAATTCTAATATCAACACTTTTTTAACAACAGAACCATTTATGTCTAATCAAGGGAATATGAATTTCCAAAGGGTTGATAAATTAAATGCGCTTAACTGTGAAGTAGGTGATTGGGTGAAGTGTGATGAGTTTAGTGTAAAGAAGTTAGCTTCATACTGCCCTCATGACTATATTGTTGTTTTGGTTGATAGGAATAAGATAAGGGATTTTATTATGCCTGTCAGGAGCAGTGCAGTAGGCAATATGGAGAAGATAAATACTGCAGATAATAAATTAGTAATCTTGCATGAGTTTGGCCATATTTTTGGAGAGCTTGCAGATGAATATGTTGATGAGAGGTATTATTCTAATATTGGTTTTGATCCTAGGGATTACCCCAACTGCGATTTGCCCCCTGAATGTATAGGGTGGAAAGGCACAAATGGCACTGGTTGTTTTGAAGGATGCTCATTAGGAGATTATTCCAGGCCCACTGAGAATTCAATAATGAGGGCTTTGAATACAGAGAAGTTTGGCCCTTTGAATGAGAGAATTTTAATTGATAAACTAGTTAATTATGGTGATAAAGAATGAAAATATGGACATTATTGGCGGTTTTTGTTTTTTTGATGCCTTTTGTACTTGCAGAAGTGGAATGCAACGAGGTTCTTGTTGCTAATTTTAATTATGATAATGGTGTTTTGAGTTACAAGGAGAAGATAACAAAATGCGGTTATACTCCGGATAGGAACTTACAGCCTGAGGATGGATATAGGGCAGATCTTTTGTCAATAGATAATGAAGTACTACATTCTTTTAAATTTGATATTCCTTTGAAGGTTAATGTTGATTTTAGTGATCCTTTATTGAAGACTTTAGCCGGAGGGTTGATAATATTGAACGAAACAGATTTTGCTTTAATATTTCCTTATTTTGATGATGCAAAGTCTATTGTTATTTATAATCCCAGGGGATATGAGGTTTTGAGCGCACCTTTGATAGAAGAACAATTTATGGAACAGAAATCATTATTGTGGCTGTTGCTTTTATTATTGCTTTTGTTGGTTGTAGGATATAGTATATATAGGTATTATAAGAATAAACAATCAGTGTGAAATTCCAAAATTTGGCACAAAATTTCGGCGGCAATTCATTTATAAAGTTTAAAAAGAAAAATGAACCCACCACTTATCGTATCAGGATTTTGTCAGAGTTTTGAAATCAAAAGGCAGTTT
>JAYEIZ010000015.1:0-5831 GCA_034660355.1 Nanobdellota archaeon | reverse complement strand
GGTGTAATAACTCTAGTGCCAGGGAGTATATCTAATGAATGAGAGTATTCATTCAATTTATTTTCACCTGCATCATTTGATTGCCATTATACTTTTATCATACTCCCTGCCCACATAGAGTTATTACACCAAGAACCTTGGAGAAGCTTGCCAGCCAACATACACGACACAAACAATGGGAGACTAATGAACATAGGTACGATAGAAAAGTTAGGGGGATTGTAACTAATATTTCTGAAATTCACGAACCAACCAGTTATGGAGATATCTGGAATACAATTAGAGAAAATGAACCAACCAATTATATTGACATTTGGAACATGATTAAGGATACTCTTACAAACAGAAGATATATTGATTTTTCTTTAGACGGCACCCCATGTAGATATATTACCTTGTTTTCTCACAAAGACAGAAGTGGAGTAGAAGATGTTCATGCATGGTTACAGGAAAATTATGGAAGAGAAGCCTATGTAAGAGGTCATTATTTGCAACCCCAGAGAAATGGAAACAGAGTTTTACCATCTATGCTGCTTGTTGATGATATCTATCGTGGTCCTGATTTTAAATCAAAGATAACTGATATCTGAGATGTAAATATGGCAAGAGAAATTTCAAGAAGAGATTTTTTGAAATCTGGAATTCTTTTAGGGGCAGTAGGATCTATAGGGGGGTTAGCAGCTATTCTTCCTGAACATGATGAAGATCGGGAATTATCAGGTTGCGAAAAAATAATCTCTGTTGAACCATATCACAGCACCAGACTATTTATCACTTATGAAACTCCAAACAGTCAAACAAGAGTTAGTGTTCACTACTCAAATAAATTTCGATGTGGTGATGTAGTAATTGATCCACGTGATTATCTAAGAATATGTGGTGGTTCAATGCCTTATGGAGCATTTGATGCAGAAAAGTATGCAGAGTATAAAAGACCCCATAATGGATAGCTTCTTGCCCTTCTTCAACACAAAAACTACAGGTGGATTAAGGTTCATAAAGTTTGTATGTAATTTGGGTATACAACAATTTTAAGATATTTTTTTAGTATATTTATAGGGCAGTAAATAGAAAATCGAAATATTTATATATGAGTTATGAATATATATTCATAATAGGTGATGTACATGACAAGTATAAATATAGAACAAATAGATGATTGGTTGTTTGAAACAAAAATAGGGAATTACCCCCTAAAAATAGATGTACCTGCTGAAATGGGTGGAAAAGATAGGGCATTAACTCCGCCCCAGATATTCCTTGCTTCAATTGCTTCATGCACAGCAGCATTTTTGGTTAAGTACTGTAAAACCGCAGCTATAGATACAACTGGGCTAAAAGTAACACTTGAATTTGATAAGGTTGAAAATCCAGTAAGACTTACTAATTTTAAGATAAAAATTGACCTTCCAAATGCGCCTGAAGAAAAAAAGAAAGCAATACTAAAAGCAGCGGGCTATTGTCCAGTACATGAAAGCATTAAAAACTTTCAAGGAATAGAGTTTTCATTAAATGGAGATTGAAATATGCCAAGACCAAGAAGACGCAGAAGAGTAATGTTTGGTCCTAATGTGGATTACTTCAAACCAAGGGGAATCAACTTATCTGTATTAAAATCTATTGACCTAAAGGTTGAAGAACTAGAAGCTATAAGATTAAAAGATTTTGAAGGTAAGGAACAAACAGAAGCTGCTAAGATAATGAATGTTTCACAACCTACTTTTCATAGAATCCTAGGGGAAGTTAGGAAGAAAATAGCCGAAGCTTTAGTAAAAGGCAAGGCAATAAAAATACATGGAGGTGTATTTCAAATGCCAGGTGGAGATGGAACAGGGCCTGCAGGACAAGGTGCAGGAAGAGGAATGGGTGGAGGCGGAGGACAAGGAAGAGGCGCTGGAAGTGGAGCAGGCAGCGGCATGGGCGCCGGAAGAGGTATGGGAATGACAGGAGCAGGAAGAGGAATGGGCATGGGCGCCGGAAGAGGTTTTGGAGGGCCAGCAATATGCAAATGCCCGAAGTGCGGTAAAGAAGCTCCTCATGCTAGGGGAGAGCCCTGTGTTAAGAGAAAATGCCCTGAATGCGGTTCAATGATGGTAAGAGGAGACTTATGAGTGTTAGAATAGGGATAACTGGGGGAAAAGGTGGAACAGGAAAGTCAACAATAGCTACGGCTTTAGCTTTTGAATTAGCTAAAAACAACAAGGTTTTGCTGGTGGATGCTGATGTTGACTGTCCTAACGACCACTTGCTTTTAAGTATTGAAAGAGAACATCTTAATGCAGTAGAGCAAAGAATACCTATCTGGGATTTAAATAAATGCGATAAATGCGGGTTATGTGGAACAGTGTGCAATACCAATGCAATTGTTTCAATCAAAGGTAAAACTCCCTTTTTTATGAAGCGACAATGCAATGGCTGTGGCGCATGCGTCATAAAATGCCCTGTAGATGCGATAAGCTGGGGCAAAAAAGAGATCGGAAAGCTTTATTCTGGGAAAAATCACGGCATCAATCTCTTATCTGGCGAACTGAAAAGCTCTGAACCAGTATCTGAATTTATTGTTAATGCGCTAAATGAAATTGTTGAAAAAAAGAAGGAAGATTATGATTATATAATAATTGACACTGCTGCAGGAACCCATTGCCCGGTTATTGCAGCTCTTGAGATGTGCAGTTATGTTTATGCAGTTACAGAACCAACACCGTTAGGAAGACATGACCTTGAACTGATTTTACAGCTGCTAAAAAAGATAAAGGTTAAATCAGGTATAATATTGAATCGCTCAGATATCGGCGACAAAAAAATAATTCAAAATCTTGCTAAAAAATATAGTATAGAGATTATTGCAGAAATACCTTACTCAAAAGAAATTTTTGAATCCTATTCAAAAGGTATCCCTATCGGAGGAGAATTCATCAAAAAAATTGTAAAAGGACTATGAAAACTATAACTATCTTATCCGGCAAAGGGGGAGTTGGAAAGAGCAGCATTACTGCTTCACTGGCAGTTATCTTATCAAAACAGAAAAAGATTATCTGCGCAGATTGTGATGTTGATGCTTCTAATCTAGCATTAGTTTTAGGAGTAGAGAAATATGAAGAATGGAATGCCATTTCAACTAATCAAAAAGTTGAATTTGATTTAGATAAATGCAATTCGTGCAAGAAATGCTTTGATTCCTGTTATTTTGATGCTATTGATTGGGTCAACAATAAGCCTAAATTGAAAGATTTTAGTTGTGAGGGCTGCGGTGTATGCAGTATGGTCTGCCCCAAAAATGCTATAACCGGGATTAATATCAAAAATGCGCAGTTAGGATATGCAAAAACCAGATATGGATTTACTGTTGTTTCCGCGCAATTAGGCATTGGACAGTCAGGCTCTGGCAAGGTTGTAACTGAAGTGAGAAAGAAAGCTATCAATTTAGCAGAGGATGCAGAGATTATGCTGATCGATTCGGCGGCTGGAATCGGTTGTCCGGTGATTGCATCTATTGCAGGCAGTGATTATGTCATTCTTGTTACTGAGCCAACACCCTCTGGTTTTTCTGATATGAAAAGGGCAATAGCTATGGTAACTCACTTTAAAATTCCTTATGGAATTATTATCAATAAATTTGATATTAATCTGGAATATATCCCTAAGATAGAATCCTTTGCAAAAGAACAAGATGCCAAAATATTAGTTAAATTACCATATGATAAAAAATTTGTTGAATCGCTGGTTAATTTGACACCAATAGTCAGTTATGATGAAAGTAAAATAAAAATCTTTGAAGAAATACTTGATAATATTCCTTTAGTAAGGGAAGGAGGTGAATAATATGCCAGGAGGAGATGGAACAGGTCCTTTAGGACAAGGATCCATGACAGGAAGAGGAGCAGGCTATTGTGCAGATTACAATGCCCCGGGCTATGCAAATCCCTTACCCGGAATGGGTATAGGTAGGGGAGGCAGAGGAGCTGGAAGAGGCTTGGGATTAGGATTTGGCAGAGGCTTTGGTTGGAGAAGAATGGCTTTTGCTCAAGCAGCACCAGTGGCTTCAGTAACACCGGTTGACAGAGTTGTGCCGGTATATCCAGCACAAGCACAACCAACAAAAGAGCAGAACATACAGTACCTTGAGAATGAAACAAAAGCATTGGAAGCAGAACAGGAAGCATTAAAGCAGGAATTGGAAACAGTAAAGAAAAAATTGGATGACGTAAGAAACCAAAATTGAGACAATGGCAAAAACCGGATTAAGAGAAGCTTTAGTTAAATCAGCTAGAGCTATGTATAAAAGCTTGCCTATACTGCTTGGTGTAATCCTGCTTATTAGCTTAGCTAACACAGTTATACCCAAAGCAGTATATGCCTCTCTTTTTAGTGGCAGCCTTTTTTTAGATTCCTTTGTTGGTGGTGTTATTGGCAGCATTTTAGCTGGAAATCCCATTACCAGCTACATAATCGGCGGTGAATTTCTTAAGCAAGGAATAAGTTTACTGGCAGTGACAGCATTTTTAGTGGCGTGGGTTACAGTAGGCTTAGTTCAGCTGCCTGCAGAATCAATGCTGCTTGGAAAAAAGTTCGCGATTGTAAGGAACATTACAGCATTTGTATTTGCAATAATTGTTGCAGTTATTACTACTGCAGTTTTGAGTGTCTTATGAAACAGAAGAAACATAAAAAGAGCTATGGTGGATGGTGGTTTTTGTTAGTTGTTTGTACAGCATATTTGATTGCAGGATTAATAAACATGGATATATTAGCATCAAGCCTTATATTTTTCTTTTCTATTGTTAAAAAAATAATTTGGATATTTGTTTTGGTATTTGTTTTGATGGTATTGGTGGATTATTTTATAAAGCCAAAAAGATTAGCAAAATATCTGGGGAAGAATGCTGGTTTTAAAGGATGGCTGATATCAATTACTGCTGGGATTATCTCAACAGGCGCAATTTATATGTGGTATCCCTTACTCCACGAATTACAAAAACAGGAGATACGAAATGCTTATATTGCAGCATTCCTTTATAACAGGGCAATAAAACTGCCTTTGCTTCCTTTGCTTATATTCTATTTTGGATTAACTTATACAATAGTTCTTACAATTGTTATGGTTATAGTCTCAGTGTTTCAGGGAATCATTGTTGAGAAAATGGTAGGAGTTGTAAGAGATGAATAAGATAAGAAACAAACTTTTGGTGATGAGTGGAAAAGGCGGTGTCGGCAAGACAACAATAGCTGTAAACCTGGCTTATGCCTTATCACAAAAAGGATTTAAAGTCGGGTTGCTGGATGTTGATATACACGGCCCTAATGTACCTAAAATGCTTAATCTAGAAGATAAAAAACTCCAGACAAAAGACAATAAGATAATCCCAATTGAAGTAAATGGCAATCTTAAAGTAATGTCGATGGCATTCCTTTTGAACAAAAAAGATGCAGCGATTTGGAGGGGTCCCATGAAACATAATGTAATCAGGCAGTTTATTGAGGATGTTGAATGGGGAGAATTAGATTACTTGATTATAGATTTTCCCCCTGGAACAGGAGACGAGTGCATAAGCATCTCACAGCTTTTAAAAGATATAACCGGCTCCATCATTGTCTCAACACCCCAGCAGGTTTCCCTGATTGATGTTGAGAAGTCCATTGATTTTTCAAGAAATGTTAAGATTCCTATTATAGGCATAATTGAGAATATGTCCGGAAACATATTTGGGGGCGGAACTGTCAGTGGTTTTGCGGCTTCTCAGGGCGTTGATTATCTTGGAAGCCTGAATATGGATAAAGGCATAACCGAATCCGGGGATAAAGGAGAGCCTTTCGTGAAAAAAGATTCAAAA
>JAYEIZ010000014.1:0-5858 GCA_034660355.1 Nanobdellota archaeon | reverse complement strand
GAAGCGGTCAATGCTTTAACTCAACCTTATACTGGCAGAAATGCTAACTTAATAGCTCCTGCATCTATAAGCAATACAATTTACGGATACAATCTCGCTGAACGTAAACGTGAAAAGGATGAAAAATCTTCTGAAATATATAGCAATTTACTTAAAGAATATACAAAAGTATTGAAAGCTAAAACAAAATAGGTGAATCATGGGAACTGTAAAAGTTAAAGACTTACTAAGCAATGTCACTAGAGAGCAAAGTTACAGTGATCCTGTTGATGAAGCTAGAATGGTCGATGGGAAATATTATCCAAGCAAAACTAAGTTTACTTTAAATGACACAATGGACATAGGCGCATCATTAAACAACTTCCCTGTTGGAATTAGACCACAATCAACTGACGAGAAGTTAGCTGAATTAGTAAAACTTGCAGAAACAGGCAAAACAATCAGAGAGACAGGCTTCAATAGAGACTTGTCTGGTGATGCTTATTTTGCTGATGTAATGAGAGGTAATTATATTACTTCTACAGGTGGTCAAGGACAAGCTGCACCTAGAGCAACACAAGCTCCTGCGTTTCAACCACCAATAGCACCAGAAAAATTAAACTTACTTGAGCGTGGTATGAGACTTAGAGAAGCAGGCGGAGCAGAGCAAGTGCAGGCATCCCAAGCACAGAGAGAACTTGCTGATAAGCGATTCAATGAAATGAGACAACAATGGACAGAAGGAATGGACTTCAAGAAAAAAGGTCAGCAAATGGCAGACCTACTTTCACATAAGCGATTAAAGCAAGGTGACAGGTCATTAACTCTACAGCAAAAAAGATTTATTGATTCGTTTAAGCAAAACGATAGAAAGATGGATATACTTGCAGGACAATTTGAAAAGCAATTTGGGCTAAGTAAGGACAGGTTCCAAGAGCAAACAAGAGTTAATACTGCTAACATAGCTAACGCAGAAGAGATTAGAGCGCAAGCACAGCAGAGGATTAACCTTGAAGATTTCAGATTACAAAAATCACTTGAAGATAAGAAATATATAAAAGCTAGAACGCTATTAAAAGATGGAATAGCTAGTGGTAAGTCAGAAGAAGAAATGCTTAATTTGTTACAAATAATGGGAGATAATAATTTCTTAGACAAGCCAAACTTAGAAGTATTAAAACGTATACTACATGAGCCTACTAAATGGGAAAGATTTAAAGAATGGTTGTTTGGTAAATAAATGAAACTTGTAAATGAAAATGAATTAGGTTCACTGGTAGATCAAATATCAATGGAGCAACCTGATGTACCTAAGCGTGGTATGTTTGAAAGGTTAGTCAAAGCATTTACAGTTATTGGAAGTTTTGCAAAAGAGGCAATTTTAGATGTTAAAGACCTAGATTTTGATTATCAAGACTATGTTGATATAGCTATTGGTAAGAAGGAAGTAACGGGTCGTGATTTCTTAAAGCGATATCATAGTGACGATAAAGAATATGACCCATCATTCATAGCCTCACTTGGAACAGATATAGTCACAGATCCATTAACATACATAGGCTTCCCACTACTAGGTAAAGCAACTAAAGTAGCAAAAACATTAGGAGCTACAGATAGAGTAGCTAAATATGCAGGAAGGGCAGCAGCAGGAGGAACGCTTGGACTATTAGGTTCTGATTATACTGATGATGCAGGGGATGTTTTAACAAATGTTGCAGCAGGGGCAGTATTAGGGCCATTAGCAGGAGAAGGTTTAGCTATTACAGGGAAGGCAATTGGTAAGGCAGGCTCTAAAGTAGTTGATACTTATGCTAAAGCAACAAGGTCAGATGCGTTTGATATAGTAGATGATCTAGCAACTAAATATGGTGGGCCCAAAACCACAAGTGAAGCAGATGAACTTCTGAAAGCAAAAGGAACTACACTAAAGCAATCTAAGTTTTTCAAGGAAGCTCTAGTAGGTAAGCAGAAAATACTTAAAGAGTTATTGGAAACAACTAAACTTCCAGAAGCAGAAGTTAGAAAACTGTATACTGGAAAGATAGCAGAAGCAGGCGGCGAAACTGTTGCAATGAGAGAAGGTGAATTACAGAAGCTAATCAAAGAGCAGATGGATAAAGTAGACACTTCCTTAATGACTAAACCAGAAGTTGCAGCACTTGAGAAGGATATAACAAACGATGTGTTCGCACAGAATATAAGCAGACTTACAAGAGAAGCTAATACTTTTGTAGGTGATAAAGTATTAAAAGAAATTGATAGCATAGGTGATGAAGCATTATCTAAAGCAGTTAGAGGATATAGAGATCATAACCGCAAGCTAGTTGAAACATATAATAAGCATCATGGGACTAATCAAGTACCTATTGACTTCCACACAGCAGATACAATTAGAGATTCTAAGCTACCGTTTGAACAACAACTAGATAGAGAGTTAATGGAAGGGTTTGTCAAACGTGAAAAAAGTACATTCGATATAGAAGGATTAACAGCAGAAGATATTGATTACATATCTGCACAGAGATATTCAGCAGCTTTCCTAGATAAGCAAGAGAAGTTAGCTAGAAAGATCCTACAAATACCTAATGAAATCAAAGCAAAAATAAAGGGTATGCCTGCAACAAGCAAAGCACTTAATACTTTTGAAGAAGGATTAAGAAGGTATGACGCTTTCACTAATGGATACCTTAAACCATTACACTTATTATTCACTCATTCATGGTTAATGAATAACTATTCAGATAATGTTATGAAAACATGGATTGAACATGGTGAAATGGCAGCACTTAGAACTGCTGGACATTCAGCACCTTTCAATAACTTACTTAAAAATAAAGGCAGTAAGCAATATAAAGAAATGCTTGATATGTTCAATCCTAAAACTGGTCACATGAAGGTACAGTTTGATGATGAGTTGCTAGACGTTGCTACTTCTCTAGGTGTTGTTGATAACAACTTCTATTCTGGGATGATGGATACAGCAAACGACACGTTAGCTTCTATCATTGCTAAAAAAGGTAGGACTAAAGGGCAAGAATACATAGAAAAGCTAGCTGAAAAAAACTTCCTACATAAAGGTGCAGATAAGTTTATAGACTTCCTTAAAGCAAAAATCGGTACTCATGGTGCTGCAATAGAAGGGGCAGCCAGACTTAAAGCATTTGAACATCAGATGGGATTACTGATGAATCCTAAACTCAAAACATTACTTAAAAAGGATGGATGGGTTAAATCGATGAAGAATCCTGAATTTGCAGAAGTAGCAGATAAGGCAAAGATTTTTGTTAATGATGTATTCTTTGACTATGGAAACATAAACGTATTTGAACAAAAGGTAATGAAGCGGATAGCTCCATACTATACCTTCTTCTCTAGGAATCTTAACTACCACATGAACGCCCTATTTGACCATACAGCTAATATGTCAAAGATATTTAAGATAGGTCAAAACATAGGTGATAAACCTACAGAAGAGGAACGTGCAGGGATGCCAGAATGGCTTTTAAAATACAATCCTAGAGTTGTTGATAGAGATAGCTTAAAAGGATTAAAGGTTAATTACATACCAAATATGTCTATGATAGATGCCTTTGAAATAATATCCTCACCTACTGAATCAGGTAGACAAAAACTTAACCCAATATTGAAGATGGGATATGAGCAGATTACTAACTCTGATCTATTTCTTAAAAAGACATTAGGCCCTGAAGGTTATTGGAGAGGTAGAAAACCAGTGTTTGCAGGTGGACTTGTTCCTAAAATGCTAGGTGCAAATATAGAGGAAAATAAAAGTGGAAGTCTCTATACAGAAGATAGTGGAACGGCAAGAATACTGAATGTGAAATCAAATGTTGCACCAACACCTTTACTAGATACATTAGTTGGAATAGGGCATGAAGTAGCAACAGGCAAAAGGTCAGTAGAAGAAGCTATAGGGCATAGAGGCCCACTTAAAAATAGATGGCTTTCACCTAAATCTATGGAATGGCATAGAAGGAATAATGAATGAGTAAAATAATGGAAGGCGCAAAAGATCAGCCTAATAAAGACTTAAAAGATTATGATGATCTCCCAAAGGATGAAGTAGAACGTAAGGATGGAATACCAACCATCACTGAGTTAAGAGAATTATTTAAAGAAGTTTTCACTGGCAATAATCAACCACAAACTCCTAGTGTTTCTATTAATATTGGCTTTGGTAATGGTATAGATAATATAGGTAAAACTATTGATAAACTACAGGGGAAACCTTACCATCAACAAGGCCGTAAAGAACGCCCGAAGTTAGGAAAGAAACTAGCTCAATAATATCTTCCCTGTCTAACTCTATTGAATCTCCATCAAATAACTGATCACTACTAATTTCAAATGAACCATCATCATAGCCTATCAAGTGAATATTACTTATAGTTTTATTCTTGATAACTTTAGTCATGGTATGTCCTCTACTTCATATTCTTCTATTTCGTAATTAAATGGTATGCCACAATTAGGGCAAACATCAACATCATCAAAGGTGTTGCATCCGCAATACTCACAAATTTGCTCGCACATTAATAACTTCTCCATGTATTCTTTGCAAGTGATAATATGTATCACAATGAACATAATCCTTCGTTCTGCAATAGTAACAACTGTCAACTTCCCACCTAGTAGACCTACATAAGTTTTCAAATGGAACATATCTTAGCCTACTAGTATCTATTTTATAATCAGTTACGATAGGTGCTTCATGCTCAACTACAGTTCGGCGGCTTTCGTAAACCTGTTCTGTTTTTCCGCAACTTATCATCAGGCTTAATACCATGCTTCCAATAATTATAAGCTTCAATCATCCTCCTACGCTTCTCTTCAAAGAGATTCTTTTTAATGTCTGTCTGTTCTACTTTAGTTCCATACCAAGGTCGTTTATCATTAGTTTTCATTTACTAAGTACCTCGATAGTTGAGCATAGATTAAGGCCCAATCTTCTGGTGAAAAAGATATAAACTTATCACAATAATCCAATGGTTTTATTACTGTTTCTGATACACGCCCAACCTCTCCACGCTTAATAACATATTCATGGCAATAGCAATTGAAGTGGTCAGTATCTACCATGCACCTTTCTACTTGTATGTTCGTGCAGGAAGCTAATACAAGTACAACTATTAATAAAAGTTTACTGTAAATCATTGAATGAATCCTTCCGTTCTTCTACTGTTTTGGCCTTCCTAATTTTCTTAACAATTATTTTTACCCTAGATACATCATAAGCAAATAATCCTAATATTCTTAGCTTGGCCCATACTGGACGCAACAGATAATCAAGAAGTAAACCTACCACCATGCCAACGACATAACCTATGGGGCCAGCTATAGTAATAGATAATGCAGAACCTATTTTTTTAACAATAAAGGACTTCATAAAAGGTTTAAGTGCATCGAATAGTGGTAGGTTTTTCTTCATATTAATCTTCTTTGTATGCTGCAATTACAGATTTAATCATATCAAAAGATATTTGACCTAATTCTATTAGATCTTCTTTCTCTAAGTCTTTAAGATCCATACCTTTAAGTCCAACAACACCTTCCTTAATTATATTAAATGAACCTAGTAGTTCACCAACATATTTAAGATCACCAAAACCAATCTTACCATCTTTAGCAATCTTAACGCCTGTTATAGCGATAGGTTGAATAGCAGCAATTAGTTCTGCAATTTCTTTTTTCTCGTCAACTTCATTACCTGTTACACCATTAACTTCTGTCATTTTTAAACTCCTGTTAGTATAGGCCTTATCGCCAATAGAACCGCTACACTTACATAGGGTAGCAAAACTTTCATATCAATCTCATGGACGGAAACGGAAACGGCATCATTCCCACCTTCCATTATA
>JAYEIZ010000013.1:0-5873 GCA_034660355.1 Nanobdellota archaeon | reverse complement strand
AAGTCATGCGGTGCCTAAGTTGCGGTAAAGCATTTACGCCAGATCATGGCTTTTGGAAGATGAAAACTCCCCCTCATATTGTTGTAAAAGCATTACATCTTCATGATGGTGGCATGTCTTATGGGGAAGTTGTTGATTATTTGTGGCAGCAGGAGAAATTCAAGACAACAAAGAAAACAATATGGGATTGGGTAAGAAAATATTCAAAAATGCTTGACAAGTTCACATCCCAGCAGCCAATTCAGGTTGAAGGCAGAATCCATATGGATGAAACTTATGTTAAAGTAAAAGGCAAGGATGCTGATTCACACTTAGGGCATATTTTTGATGATGGGCCTGACGGCTCAAGGTATTGTATCAATTCTGCTGCATTAAAGTTCATTCCTAAAGAAAATTTAGAGAAAGAAGGCTATATGGAGTTTATGGAACTTTTTGAGAAGTAAGCAGATTTTCTCCTCTTATTCATCACAGAATAGAAATGTTTATAAAATAATCTTCATATTGCACTTTAGTTATGGGGCAACAAGAGGTTTATGATTTACTAAAGAAGTATAGCCGAAGGTGGCTTAATGCTAGAGATATAGCAAAGTTGTTAGATGCTTCCTTCAATACAGTAGTTGGTAACCTTAAAAGATTAAGAAAGACAGGGATTATTCTTTTTAAGAAAGCCTATCAAGTTGTCGAGCCAGCTGGAAAACGGGTTGTCTACCTCTATAAGTTTAAGAGATAAATTTTGTTTCTTAGGTTAAATTTATATATTATATCCTTTTCTTTCTTAGTTATGAAAGTTGATGGTAAAGATTATAGGACAGTTTGGATGGAAGATGGAATAATCAAGACAATTAACCAGCCTTTGTTGGCTGACAAGTTTGAGATTGTTTCTTTGAAGGATTATAGGGAGGTTGCTAATTCTATTAGTACAATGATTATCAGAGGGGCTCCTGCGATTGGCGCTATGGGTGCTTATGGATTAGCTCAGACAATACTAAATGAAAATGAATCTGATAAGGATAAATTCATCGAAAACATTAAGAAGATAAAGAAGATATTGTGGGAAACAAGACCCACTGCTTATGACCTCACTCATGGTTTAGATTTTGTCTTCAATACTATAATTGATAAAGAAAATATTGATGATATGAAAAAGGCAGCTGAAGAGGCAGCTGAAGAATATGCTAACTTAAGTGTTGAAGCTTGTAAGAAGATTGGAGAATATGGTAATGATTTAATAAATGATGGAACTAATATACTGACTCATTGTAATGCAGGAGCTATAGCAACTGTTGATTATGGAACTGCATTAGCTCCGATTAGAATAGCGTTCTATAATGGCAAGAAGATTTTTGTTTTTGTTGATGAAACTAGGCCTAGGTTGCAAGGTGCAAGATTAACTGCTTGGGAGCTTGTTAATGAGGGAATTCCACATGCTATTATTGCAGATAATTCAGCAGGATATTATATGCAAAAAGGAGAAGTTGGTTTAGTGATTACTGGAGCGGATAGGATAGCTCTCAATGGAGATGTAGCTAATAAGATAGGTACATATGAAAAAGCAGTTCTTGCTAAAGAAAATAATATTCCATTCTATGTTGCTGCTCCTTTATCGACTTTTGATATAAACACTTTAAATGGTGATGATATCCCAATTGAAGAAAGAGACGAGAAAGAAGTGTTAGAGATTAAAGGGGTAAGATTAGCACCTCTGGAGAGTTCTGCAAAAAATCCTGCTTTTGATGTGACGCCTGCTAAATATATTACAGGGATAATTACAGAGAAAGGGATTATTAAAGCAAATAAAGAAGAGATTGGCAAATTGAAGTATTAATTCTCGAATATATTCCGGATTTTTTGGAGATACTTATTTTAAACTGTATTTTTCTACATGACCTATCAATTTGTATGGAGGATTGATAGAATGGAAAGAAAAACATTGTTTAGATTTTCGCTTGGTTATGCGATAATCTTGTTGGCTTTAGGTATTTTGTATTTTGCGGACTTTTTAGTCCTGGGTAGACCAAGCAGCAAATATTCTACAGTTGACAGAAGCAAATCAAAGCCAAATATAGAAAGAGCAAGCGGCAATTAAGATAGTAGTTACTTTTTAGAATATGCTACTTTTAAGAAGAAAAACAATAATTTCCGAATATTTTTTCAAAATACTGAAAAATCATCCTTTTTTCCTTAAAAACCCTTATAAACATCTAAGTAGGGATTATTTTGAACTATAGAATGAAATCAGCAAAACACAGTATTAGTCAAAATGAACTTTTAGTGTTAAGAGAGTTAAGGATGAATTCAAGACAAAGCTTAAGTGAAATATCAAGAAAAACCAGTATCCCCCTTACTACAGTGTTTGATAAAGTGAGGAAGCTTGAGAATACATTAATTATCAAGCATGTCTCATTCCTTGATTATTCTAAACTAGGATTTAATATCAAGGTTGCTATTTTTGTGAAAGCTAATAAAAAAGAAGAGCTTAGGAAATTCTTGCAGGGCCATAAGAATGTAAATAGCTTGCATAGGATAAGTAGTAATTATGATTATTTTATTGAAGCTGTTTTCAGAAATATGAGTGAGCTTTATGGATTTTTGGGAGATATTGAAAAATTTGATATCAAGGAAATAAATCATTATTATGTAGAGAATATTAAAGAAGAAGAGATGCTATTGTACTAACCATAACAAAATTTATAAAGTTCTTTGCAAATATTAAGAAATATGGTAAGCACTGCTTATAACCTTGAAGAGTTTGTTAGGATTATGAATAACTGGGGTTTAAGGGATGTTATGCTGCCATTCCTCCTTATTTTTGTGATATTCTTTGCGATACTTGCTAAGGCAAGGATTTTTGGAGAAGATAAGAAAAAAATTAATTTGATAGTAGCTTTAGTTGTAGCTTCATTGGTAGTAATACCTCATGTTTTGAATTCATATCCTGATAATGCTGATCCTATTGATATTATAAACCAAGCATTGCCCCACATATCCCTTGTTATTGTTGCAGCAATTGGAGCTTTGATAATTATTGGGGCTTTTGGCGGTCAGGTAACAACAAAGCCTGCTTATTTAACAGGAGGAGTTGTTGTAGTAGGGGCAGTTATCTATACAATATTTGTGTATCCCTCTTTGTCGCCATTATTATTGGCAATAGCAATCATTATGCTTATTACTACTGCATTCAGTAACCCTCAAGAAGGTAAGTCTAACTATGTCCAGGCCACTATTACAATTCTTTCTTTTGTTGCTGTTCTCTATTTCTTCGGTATAGCGCAGGGATGGTTTGGGACATTACCTGATTGGCTGATAGACCCAATATACCAGGGAGTGATAATAACTACAATTATAATAAGTGTTTTAGTGGCGTATGTTTTTAGTGGAAAGGATTGAACAAGATGTCTGAAGAATATTGCGGCGTTAAATTTAGGACTATTTTTAGAAACAAAACAGTACCTAAAGATAAAAGAGTTTCTCAATTAATTCATTGGTGTAATGAGTTTAATCGGATGGGTTTTACCCCTGGAAGTCAAGGATCTGCAGGTAATTTAAGCTTTAGGACTGATAAAGGGTTTATAATTAGTTGTAGCAGAGCTGATTTCTCTGATGTTAGTGAGAGTGATTTCGTAGAGGTTGTCGGTATAGATATAGATTTGAAAGTGGTGCAGGTTGATGGGGTAAAAGGGCCTTCTTCTGAAAGTTTCATGCATGGTAGGATTTATAGCAAAAGAAAAGATGTTAATGCTGTTTTTCATGGACATAGTGATGACTTTTTGAAATGGAAGGAGGAATTAGATCTTCCGATTACGAAAAAAGAAGAACCTGCAGGCACAATTGAATTGATGAATGAGGTTGTTAAGGTTTTAGGAACTAATAATTTTATCTTGATCAAGAATCACGGATTTCTGAGCTTGAGCGACTCTATGGATTGTGCTGGGAATATTACTATGGAAAAATTTAGTCAGCTTAGGAAGATTGCTAAGTAAACAAAATGTTTTTATATACATCATAATTCTTACTTTTAATATTAGTGAAGGAGGTTACTAAAATGAACTGGGGAATGAAAAATAGATTATCGAGAATAATTAATCCAAAAACAAATAAATGTGTTATGTTAGCCGTTGATCATGGTTATTTCCAAGGTCCGACTACTGGACTTAGGAATTTAGGCAAAACTGTAAATCCATTATTACCTTATGCTGACGCTTTGATGATTACAAGAGGGGCTATCCGTAATTGGATTCCACCTGAGATGGATAAGCCAATTATCCTTAGAGCTTCAGGTGGCCCAAGTATTCTAAAGGAATTATCTAATGAGAAAATAACTGTTGCTATTGATGATGCAATAAGGATAAATGCATCTGCAATTACCTGCCAGGTATGTATTGGTGCAGAGTTTGAATCACAGACAGTAGCTAATCTCAATAAACTGATAAATGAAGGGGAGAAGTATGGAATTCCGGTTCTTGCAGTTACTGCAGTTGGCAAGGAATTAGTCAGGGATGCTCGCTATTTAGGGTTAGCATCTAGGATATGTGTAGAGCAGGGAGCACATATTGTAAAGACTTACTATTGTGAAAACTTTAAGGAAGTTGTCGAAGCATGCGGGAATGTTCCTGTTGTTATTGCTGGAGGCAAGAAGGTAGAAGAGAAAGAAGCATTACAGATGGCAGCTAATGCGCTTAAGGATGGTGCAACTGGCGTAGACATGGGAAGAAACATATTTCAATCAGACAACCCTATCGGAATGATAAAAGCAGTAAGAGCTGTAGTACATGATGGAAAGTCTGTTGAGGAAGCTTTTAAGATTTATCAGAAGAAATAATCTTTTTTTCTTTTTAATACTTCTATTTTTTAAAAGGATATATAAAATGACTTATATCCTTCTCTTTGGTTGATGGGGTATATTGGATAATGAAATTTGAAGATTTTAAATGGGGGGTTGCTGCGTCTTCCCTGATCAAATATATAGAACAAGGCAAGTTATCAATAGATATAATAGCAGAAGAAGCAGCAGAAAGAATATTCACAATATCTTTTCCCTTATGCAGTAAATCTGGCGATGTTATCTCTCAAATTAGAAGTGTAAGGAAGATATTTGAAAGCTATGATCCAAAGAATAAAAAAGATAGGCTTAAGGAAGCATCTTTCTGCACAGATTATAACATAATAAATGGATATCCTGAAAAAAAGATGATCCATTGATGAATATTGTAATGCAAATTGGAGATTTTGAGAATTTTGACCCAGTATTGAGAGTTTCTTTACGTACAAGAGACCCTAGTAGAAGGTTAAATGATTATATGTATGGCCGTATTATTGAGAAAATAAAAGCCTATGATCTTGCATTAGGCAATACAGGAATCGGATTAGCCTGCGATACAAGCCTTAGATACGATGAATGGAGTACTTTATTGAACAGAATGGAAGAAAGGGGAATACAACATGTGGGTATAGGACTTAACCCGGCTAATTTCTTTGCTAATACATTGCAAAATACCATCGGAGTGAAATTTGATAATGATAAGGCTGAAGAGCTGATTAGCAATAATCAAGATAAGATATTTAGGTTTTATCTTTGGCAAACATTAGGTGGGAGAGATGTGCCTTTTATTAGGGGGGGCGACTTAGATGTGAGAAGGACATTATCGACACTTCATGATGTAGGTTATGGGGGAACAATATATCTTAGGCTTCCGTTAGATCCCTCTAATCAAAAATATCCTTTTATGAAGATCAATTTGAGTTTGAAATATACAGTAGAAAACACTGAAATTTCATCTCGACGATAAGAATTCTAAGAAAATAGGGGAAAAACACTTATAGTGTTAATCCCCTAGCATTGTTTGTGATAACAAATGCGAAAACAAATAAAACTC
>JAYEIZ010000012.1:0-21217 GCA_034660355.1 Nanobdellota archaeon | reverse complement strand
GGTTAGTCAACTGTACTGATTCAACTTCCATAATAATTACTAGTGAAAAAACTATCTACGTAGATACTGTAAATCCATTTGCTAACTTCGTGAATCCTGCAAATGATAACTCTACAGTTCAATCATTTGTTAACAAAACATTTGAGCTAGATGTAAGAGTTGCTAACACCAATCTAAGCTTAGTTAACCTGGAAATCTTCAACTCTACAAACGCTACATTACATACTAATGTGAGTGGCAGCTTAGGCGGCATTAGCACTTATGATATGATATATGGTGTTGACATAACCGGATGGGCTGTTGGTAATTATACTGTTAAGGTCAATGCTACTGATATGGCAGGCAATAACTTAAGTGGTGCTAAGAGTTTTAGGATTAATGCAATACCTACTGTTGCTGATGTAAGTATTAATTCATCTGACAATCTTAACAGAACAAATGGCACCTTAACTGGTGACTATACATATTCAGATAGTGATAATGACGCTGAAAGTTCTAAGCAAACAAGATGGTATAACAACACTAAGTATGTTCAAGCTCTAGATGATTTAACCTCAGTAAACCCAAGCAATACTTCAACAGGAGATATATGGCTCTTTAGCGTAAGAGTATATGATGGTTATGATTATAGTACTTGGGTTAATTCAACCAACTTAACTATTGTCAATACACCACCTACTACTCCAACAATAATCTATCCAGTAAACAGCAGCACATATGCAGACATCCCATATATCAACTACTCATCATCTGACATAGACAATGATGATCTGACTTACTCCATCTACATAAACGGAACACTAAATGTAACAATTACAAACGTAAACTTAACAGATTGGAATGCATCAGATGGTTATTATAACTTAACTATAAGTGTAAGTGATGGAACATCTACAAGCGCTAATAGCACATCAACATTTTTCACATTAGATTCAGCTATTCCAACTGTAACGATAATACACCCAATAAACGGCTCAATCATATCATCTAACTCTGTACACTTAAACATATCTGGAAGCGAAACTGGATTAACATATTATTACTATATTAATGGAACACTGAACTCAACTACAATTGATTCAAACTCCTCAATGAATGCCTCTGATGGTGATTATAACCTGACTGTGATTGCATCTGACGGTGCACAAAACGGTTCAGACACTGTCTACTTTACCTTAGACACAACAGCGCCTTCATTCAGTAATAACTGGACTAATGCTTCCTTGATGTTCCGTAATGGAAATGCAACATTCAACATTACCATTAGCGATAACTTTGGTTTAAGCTATTACATCTTCTCCTGGAATGGTACAGGTACATGGGATAACTTAACTAATGGTACTCTAAGCACAACCTCAAGCACAGTATCTATAAGTAAATCAACTACTCTACCGCAAGGCAACACAATTGCATATAGGTGGTTTGCTAACGATTCAGCAGATAACTGGAATGAAAGCTTACTAAGAACATTTACTGTAGTAAACACTGCTCCAACAACTCCAACAATAATCTACCCAACAAGTGGAAATAATTACAGCAACATACCATACATTAACTATTCTTCAACAGATCTAGACGATGACACAATAACTTACAAAATATACATAAACGGAACATTAAACATAACTACTACTACAAATGTAACTGATTGGAATGCATCTGATGGTTATTACAATTTAACTGTAAGTGCAAGTGATGGAACTGGCTCTAGCTCTAACTCTTCTGAAGTATACTTCACATTAGATACAACAGCCCCTTCATTCAGCAACAATTGGAGCAATGCTTCTTCAATGAAGTCTAATGGAAACGCAACATTCAATATAACTATCACTGACAACTTCGCTCTAAACTATTATATCTTCTCCTGGAATGGTACAGGTACATGGGATAACTCAACTAATGGCACATTATCTGGAACCTCTTCCACATTATCAATCAGCAAGAGCAGTTCATTAGGTAGAGATAATGTCATTGGTTACTTATGGTATGCTAATGATTCTGCTGGAAACCTAAACAAGAGCATAATAAGAACATTCACAATAGCAAACAACATACCAACAACACCAACAATAATCTACCCAGTAAGCGGAAATAACTACACAAATATTCCATACATAAACTTCACAAGCACAGACGCAGATGGTGACACAATAACTTACAAAATATACATAAACGGAACATTAAACATGACTACTACTACAAATGTAACTGATTGGAATGCATCTGATGGTTATTACAATTTAACTGTAAGTGCAAGTGATGGAACAGGCTCTAGCTCAAATTCTTCATCAATAGAATTCTTATTCAGCACAGCAGCCCCAACATTCGGGGGCAACAAAACCAACGCTTCAGAAACAACACCTAAATACTTAGATGTAGTGCAGATTAACATTACCTTAACAACAGGCGGAGCACAATTAGATGGTTACTTCTTTGCTCACAATGATAGTGGAACAATGACAAACAGTACTTACAGAGACATATCAGGTTCAACCTACACCATAGTAGAGAACATAACCATAAGCAACCTAAAGAGAAGTAACATATTGGGATGGCAAGTCTGGGCCAATAACACTGTGAGCAACATAGGCGTATCCTCAACCTACACATTAGAGATAAAAGACACTACTCCAAAAATCAATTTAGTAAGCCCTGCTAATGGCTCAGAAGCAATAACTACTCAACAAACATTCACCTGTAATATAACAGACGTAGACAATGACCAGATAACAAACCTAACACTATATGTATGGAACTCATCTAACGTAAATGTATTAACAAACAAAACCAATCTATCAGGATCATCTAATAAAACCTCTTGGAACTACACTCTACCTGCAAGCGGAACATATACATGGAACTGCCTAGGTTACATCTCTGATGGCATCTCTGCATGGGCTCCACAAAACTACACAATTGAATGGGATACGACACCACCTACAATAGTATCCACAAGTCCTACGGAAAATGTCACATCTCCAACAATAAGCCTACAAGCAACAACAGATGAAAACGCAGTATGTAGATACGTATCTAGCACAGAAGGCAACATGTCAACACCTTACTCTAATATGACTTATTCCTTTGATGGAAACCAAACATTACATAACGAGACAATATCAGTCTCCACTGGTTATTATGAATTCTATGCAAGATGTAATGATACATCTGGCAATGTTATGGCTACATCAACAAACATATCATTCAATGTTAATATTGAGATAATAATTATTACAACAAGCGGAGCTTCAGGTGGAGGTGGAGGTGGAGGTGGCACAACAGTAGAACTAAACACAACAAGACAAGCAATCTTAGAATTAGAAGCCCCTCCAACAGCCACAATATTCTCAGGAGAAAGTATAGATATACTAGTCAATTTAAGGAACATTGGAGAAGTTGATTTCTATAGCATAGATCTAAAAGCAGGTTCTAATGCTCCGAATATGACTTTAGACCTATCTGACGACTCAATTGACATGTTAGGTATAAGCCAACAAGACCAAGTAGCTCTCCACATCCAATCACTAACAGATACAGAAGCAAAAATAGGGCTAAATCGATATATAATTACCTTAAACGTATCAGCTGCTAGACCAAAATACGAAACAAATATCAAATTCTTCTTAGATGCAAAAGAATGGGATTATGAAAAACGTTCAGAAACAACATCACAAATAGAATTTGCACAAGACTTATTCAAAGAAAACGCAGAATGTCTTGAGTTTAACGAAATACTTGATCAAGCTGAATCTGCTTATGTTATTTCAGATTACGATACTGCTATCTCATTAATTGATTCTGCAATAGAAGCTTGTAAAGACTTACTAGCTGACGAGCCAGCTCAACCTGAAGATCAATTATCACCTAAGAGAAAATCAGATCTAACATTATTCATGATTGAGATGATAGCTCTAGTTGTATTACTCATAAGCATGTTAGCCTATTACTTCAAAAGAAAAGGCAAAGGACCTAAGAAGTTAACACAAAAATCAAACTTAGAATCAGAGTTTGAACATGTATTAAAAGAAACAAACCAACAAATAAGGCATAGGAAATTAGAGAAAGCGAGAAATGGATATCTAACCCTACACTCTCTTTACCATACAATCCGGTCTTCTTCCCTTTCTACTGTTATCAAGGCTCAATACGCCAAAGAATTATCTCAAATCTATTCAAAATTATCTCAGCTTATTCAACGAACTAAGAAATGACTCCAAAAATAACAAAAAAGGAAAGTGAACGCTTCAAGGTAAGTGGCAGGCTAAAAAATCTAAAGAAACCTTTACCCGTTACGCCAGAAGAAAGAAAAAGAAGAACATATAGAGAGCTGCAAATGTCTATCCTAAAAGCCCTAAGAGGAAAGGAACACACAACATATGAGATATCACAAAAAACAGACCTTCACTTCCATGTTGTACAAAGGCAACTGATTAGATTAAAAGGTCAAGACTACATCACCTTAATATTCGAACATAATCAGTTTAAGTTATTTGGAATAACAGATAAAGGAATCAAGCATCTAAGGAAGATAACAAGATAGTAAACAAATTTATTCCAAAAGAAAACTAATTCTCTGATCAACATGAAATTAAGGAATGAACTCAGAGGCAGCATAACTGGGGTAATAAATTTAGATATTACTCGAAGATTTTTATTTCATTTTGTTAATAAAAATCAGGGAAATAGCAAAAAATAAAAGAAATTATTGAATGTTCTTTAGCTTTTCTTTGAGTATTTTTATGAATGTCTGGGTGTAAATCTGAAATTTCAGCTTATATTCTCTCCATGTCTCTGCATTAACAGGCCTGCCCTCATAATGCACCCCATTCCTAAGAATCCTCATCGTTTCAATAGTTTCCCAGTCAATCTCCCAATCCTTGTGCTTTACGCAGATGTAAGCATAGAGGCACTGATGATTTCCTGAATTGACTTTTTCAAGAAGCAGAATGCCCTGCACTAACTGCCGGATGATTTCGTATCTTGAACTCCAGATCATACCAAAATTCTTTTTCTTCTCTATTATCAGTATTAGGCCTTTTAGGGTAGTTATGTCTTGTTCTGCAATATCAAGCAATGATTTTGCTTTTTCAATGTCAATTTCTTCAGGCTCTTGTATGTTGCCATCTGCAACGCATTGGTTATAAACATCATCAAGATTCTTAATTTTATTCATGCTTCCACCTCTGCAATATCATGTATATTTCCTTTAACAAAATATCCTTTTACTACATTTTTCATCAGGCCTGAATGGATGTTTCTTGTTTCTTCAGTTGATTTGAAGCTGTGGACCTGAAGTTCTCTTGCTTTCCCATGGAATCCTAATCCGCTCCAGAGAGTGCCAAACTTAAGGTCTTCTGAGTCGCCTAAAACGAAAATGTCAACATCACTCCGGCCGTTCCAGTCTGAGCGGGCAAAACTGCCAAAAATCACAACAGCTTTTGCGTTTTTTAAATTTTGAAGTTTTGTAAGCAAACCTGATTCATACAGCTTTTGCAAAGCGTATATCCTTTTCTTGTTGCGGTAATTATCGTGCCTGAAGTTCCCAATGAAATAAGGCATTTTTCCTCTTGCCTTGGCTTTTTGGATGATTTTTTCCTTAATCAGATTCTTAAGCCATTTATTTGCGCTAGGCTCGCTGATTTTTGCAGCTTTCACTATCTGAGAGAAATGCCAATGTCTTGAAGGCTCATTTAAAAATAGCTCCAAAACTCTTCCTTCTTTTGACTGAATTCCCATTTTACTTAGGTTAAAGCTAAGTATTATTTAAATCTTTTGGTTTTCATTCACCTCAAAAAATTTTCTTACATACTATTCTAATAGTATTACAAAGAAAGCAGATAAACACTACAAAATATCTATAAGTATTACATAGTATCTAATAACTCCCCTAAGACAATCACATTTTACTACATAGTATCTATTAATACTACAAAACACACATAATTACAACAAGATTTATATATAAGTACTACATAATATTCATTTATTATTACATAATGCCAGAAAAAAACATAAAAGAAGATAATGTACTAAATTCTGATAAAGAATACTCCTTCTCTGACAAAGAAATACAGCTTCTTGAAAAGATTCTAACACACATTAAACAAAGAAAAGAAACCAAAAAAGATTCTATCCCTATATCAGTTTTCAACAATAAAGCACTAGCTCCATTAGAGACAATTGTAAAATACCTAAAAGAAGAACTAGACTACACATACAAAGAGATAGCCACTTTGCTTAACAGAAACCCCTCACCAATAGGAATAACCTACAGAAAAGCCAATAAGAAATTCTCTAAAAAACTAGATACTTCTTCAGAAGATCATTCAATCCCTATTTCAATATTCAAAAATTCTAAACTAACTATTTTCGAAACAATTGTTCTATATCTTAAGGATTCAATCAATCTAAAATTCAATAATATCTCAACATTACTAAATAGAAATTATAGGACAATATGGACTGTATATAAGAGGGCAAAAAAGAAATGATGTCAAATAACGAACAGATAACAAAGCAATTGAAGGATTACATAGATGACAACATGTCTAAAGGCTACTCTCTAGAATCCATAAAAGAAGCTCTGCTTAAAGCAGGTTACCAAAAGAGATATATAAACAGTTTAGTTAAAGACAATAGTGAAATAAGAAAAGACCTAGTAAAATACTCTGCAATCGCTTCAATCTTAGTGATAATCAGTTTATCAGTCCTATTGATAGAACCAGCACACATTGGCTTCCTTACAATAACACAAGACGTAAACTATGTAGACAACATAAACTTGACAATTAACAACACCTATGAATACACCTGGCATATGAACAAAGGAGCCTTAAAATCATTAAAATTAGATGGTAAAATAACAAAACAAGGTTCTGCAAAAGCCTACCTCAAACATAAAGACAAAGAATATCTGATATTTGACAGCTCAAAACTCAGTCAACAAGGTATAACTGCAGCTACTGGCCTAGTGATAAGCCAAGAAACAGGTAACCTTATACCCAACGAAAACATAAAACAGATAACAATAGAAACAAAAGACCTAGGAATAAAAGATACAGACGAAGTATTTGAGTTAAACACAAATAGCAATTTCAACTGGAATATAGATTATAACAAGCTTTGTACCAAATGGGATATTAACGACATAACAGTTTGTTATGGTTCAGATGTGTGCTGTGCCCTATTAAATCAGAACAGCCAAGGTAATTGGAACGCAACATTATATCTAAGCTATGGAAGACACGATTCCATACTACAAAACACAATTAGATCTCAAGTAATCTATGCAAATTATTCATTAGACATAAACAACCCTTACTCAGATATTATCTACTCTAACATTGAAGAGTTCAAAGCTATATTCCATACTCCACCAATAAATTTCAATAAGATATGCCTGGAAACATGCTTACTTCCAGAACTAAACGATACTGAATACAAGATAATATTTGTTGTTGAAAACGCAGAACTAAACATAAATTCAATACAATACTCTACCCAAAAAGAGATTGAAATTAGCAGGAACACACCTAAACTAGACAAAAACTTCGATAACTTAACAATATACAAAAACCAACGGGCTGTAATTAACCTTTCAGAATATTTCTCAGATGAAGACAACGATATATTAACATACTCATCACATAATTTTGATGATATAAACATTATTATCAAAAACTCAGTAGCAACCATCACTCCAAATAATGACTTCACAGGTAAAGCTTATCTATTCTTCAGAGCTTCAGATAGATTCTATAATATAAGCTCAAACATCTTCTCAATCAGAGTAATAGAACCTCCAAAAGAATTCCAAGAAACAGACCTCTCTGAAACACTAATAACTCCAAAAATAGTCATAAACCAACCTGTAAAATGGGTAAAGCAGATTGATATGCCCTATAATGTAATCAATCTAAGTGTAGACCTCCCTTCTCACGCCATAGACATAAACATAAAAGACATTAAAGAGAATAAAATAATAAGTGAAAAAAACATCATAGTAGAAGAACAGGGAATTACCAAAAACCTGGCATTATTCAAGACTGAAAAGAGAATAGAGCAGATTGAAAAGACAGAAGAAAGGCTTGAAGAAAGAAGAAACACAATAACAAAAGAGAAACCAACAGCAAAACAAGAAATATCATCGATAAACAGAGAACTCTTAAACCTAAAGAATGAAAGGAATATATTAACAGGCTACGCAGTAAGTTATAAAGGAAAAGGGCTACTCACTAGATGGATAGAATCATTACTAAATATAGATATCACAGGATACGCAGTAAAAGAAAAACAAGACAGTGGAAAACACCTAGGCCATAACAAAACAAAAGAAGACAAGATAAAAATAATAATTGAAGAGCCAGTTGAAGACGTAGAGATTGAATATTATACTGAAGCACCATTGCAGGTAGAAGAAACCATATCAGAATTCAGAAAAGTAATCACAATATCGGCCCCAGACGAATTAGGATACACAAATATACTTGCTTACACAACCCTGCCAATAGAGGCCAAAGCCAAATCTGTAGATCTTTACAGGATAATAAACAACACAAGACAAAACGTTGAAATACTAAAATATGACACTAACAACAACTCATTGATTGACTACATAGAATGGACAGTCCCACATTTATCTAATGCAACATACGAAGTTTCCATAACAATTCTTAATGTTCACTCACACCCTTCCTTATACGGAAATTGGACAGTTGAATTCAATACTACCGGAACAGCTAATCTTACAATAACCGCAAGTATTGATATTAATTACTCTCCTCTAACTACCAGATGGAGTGATTACAGCGATAACAACAGCCTATATGATTTAAAATTCCTAGAAATAAAATGTGGAAACGAAAATATAGAATATGAGTGGCAAGGCCAAGATTGTGCAGAACAAGAATGTAGTGTTTTCATTGAAAACTTCAGTTGTAGTGAAACAACACAAGAGATCTCAAAAGTTCTGACTGCAAAAAAACACATACTTAAATTCAACTTCGGCAACCAAGAAGCTTACGCTTATAATGATATAGCAGTGGGCAGCTGCACCATCATAACTTCACAAGGATGGTACAATCTAACAAACAACATCACAGATTCAAGTTCATCCAAATGTATAGAAATACAGGCAAACAATGTTACATTAGATTGCCTAGGAAACAAGATAGATGGAAACAACATAGCTGATTACGGAATATACGTCTACAAAAGCACAATAGAAGATACAAACATAACAATAAAAGATTGTACAGTCTCAGATTGGGCCTCAGCAGGAATCTATCTACACAATGCAAACAACAATACACTAAGCAATCTTAATGTCAGCTCTAATCCAGATTACGGAATTTACCTGGATTACAGCTCATATAACACAATAACTAACTCTACAGTAGATAGCAACCACCGTGGAATTTATATAAACTACGGATCAAAAAACACAATAAAAAATATCTCTGCCAGCAGTAATAGTTACGGAATATACATAGACTATAGCTCAAACAACACAATTCTAAACACTTCATCAAACAACAACGCTTATGGAATAAGGCTCAGCAACAACGAAAATAACACAGTAGATAGTTGCTACGCAAACGACAACACAGAATACGGAATCTTCCTTTATGACAGTTCAAACAATATAATAAAAACTAATTACCTGGTAGGCAACAGCTATGGATTCTATATTGATGGCACAGCCTCAAACAGCAGCTTAATCTATAACAATTTCATAAACAGCACGAAAAACTACGCAATAGTATCAAGCAATAACACATGGAACACCTCAAAATCATCAGGAACAAACATAGTAGATTCAATATACTTTGCAGGTAACTATTGGGCCAATTACTCTGCAGTAGGTTTCTCAGATAACTGTAATGATGTAGATGGAGATAGGATATGTGACGCAAGCTACTCCTTATCCTTAGAAAACATCGACTATTTACCATTAACATATCCTGACAACATAATTCCAAACATAAACTTTACAGATCCAACAACTCAATCAGGAAACTACTCACAAAACTACATACTAGCTAATGTAACAGCAAGCGATACTTACCTTAACGCAACAATAATATATCTTTACAATGCCGCTGGCTTAGTCTCATCTAATTCATCTATTGAATATTCGCAAGGCGCTTCTCCATTCTTTACCAACTTCACAGCTCTGCCAGACGGAGTATATTATCTAAACGCTACTGCAAATGACACCTCCAATAATAAAAACTCAACAGAGACTAGGACAATACGTCTTGACACCACCTCCCCTTCATTCAGCAACAACAAAACTAACGCTACATCAACAACACCTAAATACCTAGACGTAGTGCAAATAAACCTGGATATAAATGATTCTATTGGCTTAAGTAGCTATGTCCTTGCTCACAATGATAGTGGAACAATGACCAACACCACCATAAGAACAATATCTGGAAACTATACAATAGTTGAAAACATTACAATAGCTACTCTCAAACGTAGTGGTATACTAGGTTGGCAGGTATGGGTTAATGATTCAGTAGGCAACATAAACGTAAGTGACAAATACACATTAGAGATAAGAAACACCCCTCCAACAACCCCTTCAATAATTTATCCAATAAGTGGGAATAATTACAGTGACATACCATATATTAATTATTCTTCAAGTGATGTAGATGGAGGCACAATAACTTACAGTATATATATTAACGGAACATTAAACATGAGCACCACATCTAATATGGCTGATTGGAATGCTACAGACGGTTATTATAATTTAACTGTCTCAGCTAATGATGGAACCTCCTCAAGCTCTAACTCTTCTGAAGTATACTTCACATTAGATACCACAGCTCCTTCATTTAGGGGTAATTGGACTAACGCATCATCAGTAAGGGTTAATGGAAACGCAACATTCAACATTACCATTAGCGATAACTTTGGTTTAAGCTATTACATCTTCTCCTGGAATGGTACAGGAGAAGGATGGTTAAATGACAGTGCCAAAACAATAAGCGGCACTTCAATAAAAATATTAGTAAACAAGACCACAAACTTAACTCGTGGCAACAATATTGCATATAGATGGTATGCTAATGACTCTGCTGGAAACCTAAACCTAAGCATATTAAGAACATTCACAGTAGTAAACACACCTCCAACAACCCCTTCAATAATTTATCCAATAAGTGGGAATAATTACAGTGACATACCATATATTAATTATTCTTCAAGTGATGTAGATGGAGACACAATAACTTACAGTATATATATTAACGGAACATTAAACATGAGCACCACATCTAATATGGCTGATTGGAATGCTACAGACGGTTATTATAATTTAACTGTCTCAGCTAATGATGGAACCTCCTCAAGCTCTAACTCTTCTGAAGTATACTTCACATTAGATACCACAGCTCCTTCATTTAGGGGTAATTGGACTAACGCATCATCAGTAAGGGTTAATGGAAACGCAACATTCAACATTACCATTAGCGATAACTTTGGTTTAAGCTATTACATCTTCTCCTGGAATGGTACAGGAGAAGGATGGTTAAATGACAGTGCCAAAACAATAAGCGGCACTTCAATAAAAATATTAGTAAACAAGACCACAAACTTAACTCGTGGCAACAATATTGCATATAGATGGTATGCTAATGACTCTGCTGGAAACCTAAACCTAAGCATATTAAGAACATTCACAGTAGTAAACACACCTCCATCAACTCCAACAATAATCTATCCAATAAGTGGAGGGGGGTATACTGACATTCCATACATGAATTATTCAAGCTCAGATCCAGATGGGGGTACAATAACTTACAGTATATATATAAACGGAACATTAAACATGAGCACCACATCTAATATGACTGATTGGAATGCTACAGACGGTTATTATAATTTAACTGTAAGTGCAAGTGATAGTTATGATGGTTCTGCTAACTCTTCTGAAGTTAGATTTACATTGGATGCAACTCCCCCAACAGTAACAATAATATATCCAACTAATGGCTCAAACATAAGCAGCAATTCAATAGATCTTAACATATCAACAAATGAAGCTGGCCTAACATTCTATTGGGTTATCAACGGTACATTAAACTCAACTACAATTGACACAAACTCCTCAATGAATGCATCCGATGGTTATTATAACTTAACCGTATTCGTAGGAAATGGTTTGATAAATGGAAGCTCTTCAGTATACTTCACCATAGACACTACAGCTCCAACAATTTATCTGATAAGTCCAATCAACAATGTAAAAACCAACAAAGGAAATCAAACATTCACCTGCAATATAACAGATAATTCAGCCATAGCCAATCTAACATTATACATATGGAACTCCTCTAACGCAAATGTTCTGACTAACACCACAATCTTATTTACAACTTACAATCAAACATCTTGGAATTATACATTACCTGCAAGCGGAATCTATAAATGGAATTGTTTAGGTTACGACTATGCCAACAATTTAGCATGGGGAGAAGAAGGAAACTACACCATAGATTGGGACACAACCCCTCCAAACATAACAGCTACAAGCCCATCAGGCACAGTCTATACTTCCCAATCAACCTTACAAGCAACAACAGATGAAAACGCAACATGTAAGTATATTCCTCACACAGAAGGCAACATAACAACAAACTACTCAAGCATGCCTTACAATCTAACAGACAGAAACACTGCACATACCAAGATAGCAACTCTGGCTAATGCATATTATGAATTCTACGTAAAATGCAATGACACAATAGGCAATGTAATGAATGAATCAGGAAACATCTCATTCACAGTTAATGTTCAAACTCAAGTAGTAGAAGGCTCAGGCAGTGGTGGTGGTGGCGGGGGAGGTGGCAGTATAATTAGAAAGAACATTACAAAAAAAGTCTTATTAGAGATATCTGTTCCGCCAAGCAAAACATTATTCCCTGGAGAGGCCCATGAAGTTGTAATTGAATTTGAAAACAAAGGAGATTTTATATTAAATAAGGTAAATCTAGAAACCAGCACCAATGCACCAGATTTAGAATTAAGTTTCTCAAAAAATCTTTTTAATGAAATAAATCTGAACGGAAAAGAGGAATCAGTACTTACAATTAGATCTTTAGCAGCACCAAAAGCGCACATAGGAATTAACAGATATTCTGTTAGTATATACGCAAAATCAGAAGATCCAGAGTACGAAAAATCAATATCTTTCTTCATAACTATAGAAGAAAAGGATTTCAGAAGAAGATCAGAAGTAATAAAAGAAATGAAATTTGCAGAAGATCTTTTTGACGAACACCCGGAATGTGAAAAGTTTATGCACATAATGGAAGAAGCTGAAGAAATGTACCATTCTTCAGAGTATGATAGGATGGACGCTTTGATAAAATCTGCAATAGAGGCTTGTAAAGATTTAGTAGCTTCTCAAAAATCAGCAAAGAAAGTAGAAGAGATGGCCCCTGAGAGGAAATTCAAATTATTATACATATTTATCATAATAGGCACCATACTTGCGTTAATGATGGGAGGATATTACGCTCGTAAAATGATAATTAACAAAGAACTCAGCACAGCACCAAAAGCAGATTCAGCATCACAATTTGAAGAAACATTCAACATAACCAGAAACCTAATTGGTAAAGGAAAACTGGATAAAGCAAAAAAAGGTTACGTAGTAATGTACAACCTCTATAACACAATAGATTATTATCAATTACCCCCTTCTACAAAATTAGAACACTCTAGAAAGATATCAACAATCTACTCTGAATTAGTGCAAGCTTACAAAGGTAGAACATAAAAAATAAAGAACAAAAACCAAATTAAACTTTTCTACTTAGCTTATTATAAAATCCCAATATATGTGGCTTAACTATTTCTTTCTCTTCACTACTCAATTTATTGTAAGACGGATAAATCTCAGTGTATCTTTGTATAGCCACTTTAATGTCTTTTCCAATCAATTTCTTACCGTCTTTTATAGCCTTTTTTATTCTCCCTGTTTTGCTTAGATTATCTTTGTTTAATTTTGGCATTGAAGAATCTCCTGCCAAAATAGAGATTCTTTTGACTAATTCATAAGAAAAATTCATTATTTGATGTTCCATAACAACTCTCCCTTTAGTCTTAAGAGATCGATATAAAGTATAGGCATCAGTATATTTCTTTATAGCCAATTTAGTATCTTTCAAAATCAATCTTTCTCCCTTCCTTATTAATTTAGCAACTTTACGTTCTTTTTTTCGTTCTTTATTAGCATCTTTATACCCATCAAATAGGTCTGTCCACCTATCTGATAAACCCATAGCTTTATCTTTAAAGCTCTCCTTTTTAAACTCAATTATATCCGGACTAACTTCCCCCATAATAGTTTTTACTATATCCTGAAATTCATCAATCAGTTCCTTCAAATCCTTAATAGATATCTCCTTTGGACCATAGCTTATTAAAGAAAGATTGTCAGAGAAAAAAACAATATCTTTGTTCTTGTTCTTAAGCTCTTTCTCTATCTCTTCAAAAGTAAGGTCAAGCCCCCTCCCCAAATACTCAATAAAAACCTTCCTTATCAAAGACGTAAGTTTTTTTCTAGCATTATCTACTCCTAAAGAGCTTAACTCATCCTTCAAAGATTGTAGCTCACTAATATAATCTACTGAAAGTTGTTTCGCGTCTTCCGCCTTCTCAGGCCTCACTGCCTTTACGTCTGCTGCTGGTTGTGATTCAGGCATCAGAGCAGGCAAGTTATCATCTGGTTTGGGCATAGCCTGTTCTGTTGAAAAATTTAATGCATCTGGCTTTGGTAGATTAAGTATATCTGAACTGTCACCTTTATTCAATCTATTTTTTACCTTATCAAAAATGATCTTAGATACAAAATAGATTGAAACAATAACTATCAAAAGTAAAGGGATAGCTACTAAAATTGAAATTTCTTGACCGAGAAAATTGAAAGCTTCAACTAAAGGTATAACACCTATTACAAGAACTAACAAAATCCACTTTTTCATACATTAAAAATAATTACAGTTTATAAAAACTATTAGGACTACTTTAAAGTATTAACTAATACAGGAGGATTACTCAATAATCAAACAAAACATATATATATTAGAATCGTATAGGTATTAATCATGTTAGATGTAGATATAGGGTACTTAAAAAAAGAGATAAAAAGATTCTATCCCGTGTTAGATAAAATTAGGGCAGAAGCATCAAAAGCAGTTGTTGGACAACAAACTATCATCAATAGTTTATTACGCGGCCTGCTTGCAAACGGAAATGTATTAATAGAAGGCGTCCCAGGTACAGCAAAAACATTAATCATAAGAACCATATCTAAGATAATTGGATGTAAGTTCAGCAGAATTCAGTTTACAGTTGATCTGTTGCCTGCAGACATAACTGGAATAACTATATATGATGAAAAAAAAGGATTCTACACTATCAAAGGGCCAGTTTTTGCAAATTTTGTTATGGCTGATGAAATAAACAGGGCTCCTGCAAAAACCCAGTCTGCTTTGATTGAAGCGATGCAGGAAAGACAAGTGACAATCGGGAAAAAAACATATGAGCTAGAAGATCCCTTCTTTGTTATGGCAACTCAAAACCCGTTAGAAAGTGAAGGCACTTACAATCTCCCAGAAGCACAAATTGATAGGTTCTTATTCAAGGTTTTAATAGGTTACCCCAAGCCCGAGGAAGAAAAAGAGATACTTACACAAAACATGAATCTAGAGAAATTTGAAGATTTTAACATTCTACAAGTTGTTAGCTCTAAACAAATAGTAGAGATGCAGAACTTTGTAAAGAAAATTTACATAAAAGATGATATAAAAGACTATATTGTAAAAATAATAGAAGCAACAAGGAAACCAAGAGAACATGGTATAAGTTTAGGTGGGTATATAGAATGGGGTGCTTCTCCAAGAGCATCTATTAGCTTATTCATAGCAGCTAAAACAGAAGCCCTGCTAAACAACAGCTATTTTGTAACTCCTCAGCATATAAAGAATATTGTACATGATGTATTAAGGCATAGATTAATCTTGAACTATGAAGGTCAGGCAGAAGGCATAAAGTCAGACCATGTTATAGATGAGATACTTTCTAAGATACCAGTACCTTAAAAATGGAAGAATTGAAGATAGATGTGTATAAAGGTATTAAAAAACTAGAACTTCTAACTAAAGAATTAGTCTCTACTGGCATTAGTGGAAGTTATAGGAGCGTATTCCGGGGCCAAGGCCTTGAATTTGAACAATATCGTAACTACACGCCCTCAGACGACTCCAGACTGATAGACTGGAAAGCATCAAAGAGAACAGGCACCACCCTTATGAAACAATGGACAGAAGAACGTAACTTAACAGCATATTTTCTATTAGATGTAAGCTCAAGTATGGTTTTTGGTTCTATCAAAAAACTAAAAAATGAGTATGCTGCTGAATTTGTAGGTTCATTAGCTTACGCTATGATGGACGTAGGCGATTCTGTTGGTATAGGTATGTTTAACGATGGAATAATAAAACATATTCCCCCCTCTAGGTCAAAACATCAGTTCTATGGAATCCTAAAAAGTTTGTCTAACCCCTTATTTTATGGAGGCGGATATAATTTAGCTAGCGCACTCAAATCTACAATAAACTTATTAGACAAAGGGTCAGTTGTCTTTATAGTATCAGATTTTATAAACTTAACTGATGAATGGCAAAAAAATCTAGAGATAGCATCTTCTAAATTTGATGTTTCAGGGATAATGATTCGTGACCCATTAGATAGGGGCCTCCCAGAAGATTCGCACCAAGTAATAATAGAACACCCAATATCTGAAGATCAGATGTTAGTTGTGCCGGATGATATAGGTGAAAGATATGAAGAGTATGTCCAGCAACAAGAAAGAATGATAAAATCTGCTTTCTTAAGCAGAAATTGTGAGTTTATAAATTTATCTAGCGACAAACCATTCATTGAGGAATTGATTAAGTTCTTTAAGAAAAAGAGGAAGATATGATGGAGATAGTCTTTAATAATCCTAGTTTATTATGGTTTTTATTAGCAATACCCTTACTCGTATTTATTCACTTCTTTACTTTAAAGAAGGTTAAGAAAAGAGCACTAAAGTTCTCTAATTTTGAAGCAATAGCAAAAGTAACAAGAGACAGTTTTCTCTCAAAGCCTTACACAGGCTTATTAAAGAACAAAAATATATTCTTATTAATCATTAGAAGTATAGCCATATCTTCATTGATATTTGCTGTGGCGGGAACAGTCATATGGTATCAGGGAAAAACAACTGACTTTGATTTTATCTTAGCAATAGATGCCTCAAGCTCTATGCTTGCTGATGATTTCTCACCTAACAGACTAGAAGCCACAAAGACAGCTGCCAGCTTGTTTATAGATAATATTGCAGCAAGATCCAGTGTTGGGCTAGTTACATTTTCAGGAACTAGCTTTGTTAACCAAAAAATAACCGAAGACCACCCTTCACTAAAGAATATAATAAACAATATAAGGGTAAGCCAAATAGGTGGAACAGATTTAGCATCAGCCCTCATAACATCTACTAATCTATTAATAACTTCAGATAAAGGCAAAGTTATTATCCTATTAACAGATGGACAGAGCAATGTCGGATTGCCTGTTGAAGAAGGTATACTCTATACTAGCAAAGAAAAAGTGACTGTCCATACAATAGGGGTTGGAACAGAAGAAGGGGGGAGATTTTCAGCAGCACAAGTAATCTCTAAGTTAGATGAAACCTCCCTAAAACATATTGCAGAAAGAACAGGGGGAAAATACTTCAAAGCAAGTAGTGGTGAAAGCCTTATTGATGCGTATAATGAGATAGCTGGCCTTAACACAAGAAAAGTACCATTAAACCTATCATCAATCCTAATAGGAATAGTGCTTGTCTTATTATTCCTTGAGTGGGTGCTACTAAGTACAAAATATAGAACAATACCTTAATACAAAGAAAAAAGCAAAAGATGGAAGAAGAAAAACTTAAACCTACAACAACAAAAGCTGCATTTAGCTGGAGCTTTGTAAACAACAAAAAAACAATAGTAATCTTAGCGCTTCTAACACTATTGGTCCTTGGTATAATAATCGATATTATAAGACCTAAAGAATATACTCCAAAGAAGATAGAATTCGACATTGAGTGCAGTATTGATAATGATTGTTCAGATACACTAAAAGAATGTCGAGGCGGATATAATCTAAGTTGTGAAAATGGCTGCGTTTATGGAAGATGTACAAAATGTGCACCTGCTTGTCCAGAAGACCCCCAATGTCATGATATAACCTGTCAGGATTCTGTAAAAGTATGCCCTAATGGGAAAACAGTTAGATGTTCAAACTACTGCGATCTAACTTCTGGGAAATGTACTTCATGTACACCTGATTGCACCATAACAACTAAGGATCCAGTTCATTACCCGATTGAATCTGAAGGTTTTGTCCTAGACGGTATACCATGTACTGATGCAACAGAAACCGAAAGAGAAGAAAAAATAGAAATGAATATCATACAGAAAAACATAAGCAAAATCAAACTACCAACTGGTTATTCTATAATAATAGAGCCATTCAGTGCAGATGTTAACGGTTCCTTTGACATAACTCTAAGTATACCTGAAAACTATGCTGAAGTAAAAGCACTAAGATGTAAAGGAGAGGAATGTAGTAACATAAGAACAAAACATGTAAAAGAATTAAGGTGCGGTGATCAGATTACTAGTGAATTCTTAAGAAAGGAAGTATACCTAGAACCGAAGTTCGGTACCCTTGAACTAACAGAAACTAAAAAGAACCTCTCAAACAATGAGGAAATAAAAGACGACAGATTTAAAGTAATATTCAGGGGGAATTTTGAAAAGTTGGATGTATCTCTATCAATGCCTTCTAAACGAATAAAAGAGGCCAAAAACCCTCACTTAAAAATAACCGGAACCCCATTGATTATAAAAATAAATGATGAAATAAAGGAGGATATAGATGCTACAATCACGCTCCCTTACAGTAACCTAGAAGGATTCGAAGAAGACTCTATTGGAATCTATGCAATGACGGGTGATAATTGGGATTATATTGGGGGGAAAATATACAAAGAAGACAAAACAGTAACAGAACATATAAACAACATAAGCAGGTACCTGGATGAAAATAACGAAATCCAGCTCTCATTAATGGGAATTCTCTGTTCTTCTTGTTATAATTCTTCCCTAAATAAGATTTATGAACCCAAAGAAGGAAGCAAAGATGCTGTGATATTAATTCACGGTTTTGGTTCATCAGCTAATACTTACCAAAAGCTTATTGATGATATAACTCTAACAAATCAGCCTTTCCAGTTATGGTCTTTTGAGTACCCTTCCTCCAATCATGTAAAAGATAACTCAATAACGCTTGCTGACCTTTTAGAAAGAAACCAAGGTTACTACGAAAATATATATATTGTTTCTCATTCTTTAGGTGGCCTGGTTGCCCAACAAGCTCTTCATTATTCATTTTTAGAGAATAAGAAAGCGCCCAACTACAATTATCTCAACAAAGTAAGAAAAGTATTATTAGTCGGAACACCCAACGAAGGTTCTCCTGTTGTAGAGATATACAGAAATGCATTCAGAGATCTAATTAACGATGAATCCGGTCCAGCACTATTTAACCTAAAAAGCAAAGTAATGGACGAGCTCATTAATGGAATAATAACACCTCAAGTTCCAGGAATAACTTACTATGTAATTGCAGGAACAAAAACATACGAGCTAAACCTATTATTATTTGAGATATCAACTGAAAAGATAGCAAAGCTATACCAAAAGAACGATGGTATCATCACAACAAAAAGCGCACAACGTATAGGTGACAAATACATCAGCAACCAGTGTGAAGATTACTGGGAAATAAATCTTACTCATACTGAACTGATAAAAGATCCTACAGCAAGAAGAATAATAGGAAGAATAATTTCAGAAGACATATCAAAAAAAGATTCCGCTATTGTAGGCCACCATAAATACTTTGACTTAACTGTAGAAGATAACTCTCCAGGAGATAATTATATTATAATAGGCAAGAAACTAAGAGATGAACTAATCATAGATGAAACAGGGTGTAAATGTGGAAACGGTTATTGTGGAGAGGGAGAAGATGAAATAAACTGTCCATCTGATTGTAAAACCCTTATATCCGTAAGAAACAAAGATGAGGTACGCCTTTTTATTTTCATGGTAGTAATCTTAGTATTAACTTACTTCTACATGAACTTAAGAAGATATAATCATCCTAATGTGAAAATATTATTAGATCATATGAAAACTAACTATGAAATGGTACCTACAGAAGGGTACAATGAAGAACAAATAATCTACGCTCTTCAAAACAACGGTTGGCCAAAAAGAATAATTAAAGATGTACTAACAGTACTAAAAAAGGAATTCCACCATAACTACCATAAGCCACTAAAAAATCACATTAGAAACCACCTGAAAAAGAACTCTACTGAAGATGAGATAAAGAAGCATCTAACAACTCGTGGATGGCATGAATCAGCAGTAGAAAAGGTACTAAAAGGAGAAGAGTTGCTTCCATTCTTCAAGTTAAAAAAGAAACATAGAAGAAAAAAGACCAAAGGCAAAAGGCATTATTTTGCATTAAAATGACCCGCTCCCCAACTTAAAAGTCGGGGTATCTATGCAAGGGCATGATGCTCAGCTTGATTCTTAATATAATTATCAACTGTTTCAACATCATTATATCCTACTGTAGTGGCACAACCACCGGCACTCCAAAGATGACCTTGAGGCAGCCTTAACCTGCTCTTTGAATGATTCTTAAAAAAGTGATAAGCAGAACCTCCCTTAATAAGCTGCATTCCTTTTGACTCAGTTATATTAGGGGGTAAACTAACCCTCATATGAACATGTTCAGGTATAATAAAAAGCATATGGATTTTTATATTATGCTTGTTACATACCTTACGTATTGATGATTCGGCAATGTTTTTTTGTTTGAACTTGCTAAACATCCTGTAACGATATTTAGTTCCAAACTCGATGTGCCAGAAATTCGTGCCAACTTTGTGGCTGTAATGTTTTAGGTTTGTCATTTTCGTCCTCCGCAGACGAAAGCTAACGCTACATGGGGTTATGTAGATAATTGCGCAGTTTCGTCCGCAGAATATTCTGCGGCGAAGCCGCATCTAATTTTTTCT
>JAYEIZ010000011.1:0-6014 GCA_034660355.1 Nanobdellota archaeon | reverse complement strand
AAGAAAAAATCTTTTTCTTATGCCGCCGAGCAAGATACTGCGTACTCCGCAAGAGTCGCAGAGTAGCGAAGGCGGAAGGGGATTATAAGGGGTGCCCCCTTATTTCATTTTTTTCATATTCATTATGAATAGAGTAAGATGTAGTTTAGTAAGTAACTTTGTTTCTCTATAAACATAAAAAAAGAAAAACTTATAAGTATGATTGAAGTATTGTTAGATGGAAATGACATTAAAACTTTATAATACCTTAACAAGAAAGAAAAACCTTTTTGAGCCTTTAGTAAAGGGAGAAGTAGGAATGTATAGTTGTGGTCCTACTGTCTATGATTTCGCTCATATTGGCAATTTTAGGTCTTATATGGCAGCAGATATTCTAAAAAGATACTTGAAATTTAGTGGCTATAAGGTAAAGCATATAATGAATATTACTGATGTAGATGATAAAACAATTAAAGCTTCAACAGAGCAAAAACTTTCATTAAAAGAATATACAGAGAAATATGCAAATGAATTTTTTGAAGATCTAAAGTCATTAAACATTGATTCTGCAGATACATTTCCAAGAGCAACAGAACATATCCCTGAGATGACTTCAATGATACAGAAATTACTGGAAAACGGATTAGCATACAAGGGGGAGGATAATTCAATATACTTCGCTGTTTCTAAATTCAAGGATTATGGAAGGTTAGCTAAGTTAAAAAAAGATGAGTTGAAAATAGGGGCGAGAGTAAAACAAGATGATTATGAGAAAGAAGAAGCTCAAGATTTTGCTTTATGGAAGGCTTATGATAAAGAAGATGGGGATGTTTTTTGGGAAACAGAGTTAGGTAAGGGCAGGCCTGGCTGGCATATTGAATGTAGTGCAATGAATACTAAATACTTAGGAGAGAGTTTTGACATTCATTCTGGTGGAGTAGACTTAATATTCCCTCACCATGAAAATGAGATAGCACAGGCAGAAGGCGCTACTGGAAAACCTTATGTGAAATATTGGGTTCATAACGAGCATTTGATTGTAGATGGAAAAAAGATGTCAAAGAGCAAGGGTAATTTCTATACGTTAAGGGATATACTAAAGAAAGGCTATGACTCAAGAGCAGTAAGATATTTGCTGTTAAGCACCCATTATAAGACTCAGTTAAATTTTACCTTTGAAGGACTAGATGCTGCAAAGAAAGCTATTGAGAAATTTAATGAGTTTATATTTAACTTACATCATGCAAAATGTGAAGAGGATGTAGGGCATATTGAAGATTTAACAAAAGAAGCAAAAGTTGCTTTTGAAGAAAAGATGGATGATGATTTAAATATATCAGAAGCTTTGGCAGTTATATTTGATTTCATGAGAGATGTTAACAAGTTAAGGTTAAGCAAAAAGGATGGAGAGAATATAATAAGGCTTATGAAGGACTTTGATAAGGTCTTAGGTGTTATTGAGTTTAAGCAGAAGAAGGATATTTCTGGAAGTATTAAAAAGTTGATTGATGAAAGGGAAGAAGCACGCAAGAAGAAAGATTTCAAGACTGCTGATAAGATCAGGGATGATTTAAAGAAAAAAAGTATAGAATTAATGGATACTCCTGAAGGGGTTGTTTGGAAGAAGATTGATTAATATCTTAAAGTTCAATCTCTGCTTCGTAATCAATCTCAGATTTCTCATCTAATTTTTCATAACCTATTTTCTCTGCATTAGTAGAAGCAATAATATCTTCCTTAACTAATTCAAATTCTTCCTTAGAAATCTTACCTGTGATAAATAGATTCTTAAGTGGACTCTTTAAGCTTAAATTCTGTTCTGATTTTGCTTGCCTTGCTTTTTGAACAGCATAAATTGCAAGTTCACCAACCTTCTCTGCTTTTTCATCTTTTTTAATTGGTTCAGGCCAGGAAGAAACATGTATACTTTTTGATTTATCATGTTTAGCGAAATAAAGTTGGTATATCTCTTCTGTTATAAAAGGCATTATTGGCGCCATCATCTTCAGTATTGCTAGTAGAGTATTGTAAAGCCCATATTGAGCGCTTAGTCTAGAATCTTTCCCTCTTTTGTCTGGGTTGTATAGCCTATCTTTAACAATCTCAAGATAATTATCACAAAATTCATGCCAAAAGAAGTTCTCAACATCTGCTTTTGTTCTGCTATACTCATATTTATCAAATGATTCTGTTGAATTCTTGATTATCTCGCTAACTCTTGATAAGATCCATTTATCAATAGCTTCTAGATTTTTTGGTTTTTCAAGTTTATAGTCTTCAAGATGTATTATAGCAAATTTTGATGCATTCCAAAGTTTTGTTATGAATTTCTTTCCTGTAACTAGGTCTTTTTCTTGGAATGGTAGGTCTTCTCCAAGTTTAGATGTTGCTGCCCAGAATCTTAGTGCATCTGTACCATATTCATCCATTGTTTTTAGTGGGTCTACAACATTACCTCTTGATTTTGACATCTTTCTGCCTTTAGGGTCTAAAGCATGACCTGAGATGACTATATCGTTCCAAGGCACATCATTGTCTTCATAAACTGCTTTAACTATTGTATAAAACGCCCAAGTTCTTATTATATCGTGTGCTTGTGGTCTTAGTGACATTGGAAAGCTCTTCTCAAAATACTCTTTATCTTTAACTTTGTTTAAAACAATTTGAGGCGTTAAAGATGAGGTTGCCCAGGTATCGAGTACGTCTGTTTCGGGTGTAAAATCATTGCTTCCACAATCACATTTTCCTTTAGGTTTATCTCTTAAAGGATCAACAGGCAGGTTCTCTTCTTTAGCAAGAATAATCTTCCCGCATTTCTTACAATACCAAACAGGAATGGGAACACCGTAATGCCTTTGCCTTGAAATGCACCAATCCCAATTAAGGTTCTCTACCCAATGAACGTATCTTGCCTTCATGTGTGAAGGATACCAGCTTATTTTATCTGCAGCTTTAATCAGGTCTTGTTTTTTATCAAGAACCTTAATGAACCATTGCTTTGTTTTTAAGAATTCAACTTCTGTAGCACACCTCTCATGGAGATTTATCGCATGGGAGATATCTTTTTGGTTGATTAAGAGGCCTTCACCCTTCAAATCTTCAATAATCTGTTTTCTTGCATCTTTTATCTTTAAACCAGAATACTTTCCTGCTTCATCATTAAGTGTACCGTCCGTATTCAGATTAACCTTTAAAGGTAATTTATACTTGCGCCATTTCTCAATATCTTCTTTATCTCCAAACGTACATACCATCATAAGGCCTGTTCCTTTCTCAATATCTACACTTTCATCTTCCATTATAGGAACTTCATAATTAAATAATGGAACTTTTGCAAACTTGCCCACCATTCCATTATATCTTTTGTCATCAGGATGTACAAATAAAGCAACACATGCAGGAATAAGTTCAGGTCTTGTTGTTACAATAACTAAATCTTTCCCGCCACATTTGAATATTATTTCATTAAAGTGAGAAGTCATCTCGACATTCTCGAATTCTGCCTGTGCTATGGCTGTCTGGCATGTAGGGCACCATGTAACAGGGCTTTCTTCTTGGAAAATCCTACCTTTTTCGTATAGATTGACAAAAGACATCTGAGATGCTTTTTGGCAGTGAGCATCGATTGTAGAATAACTATCTTCAAAGTCACAGGAAACTGCTAAATCTTTCCAGGGCTTTACAAACTCTGGCTTAAGCTCATTTACTGTTTCTAGGCATAAGTCAACAAATTCTTTTCTTTCCATCTTAGTTGACTTAACTTTTTTTGTTCTTTCAACTAAACGCTCTGTTGGCAGCCCATTATCATCAGTTCCAAATGGATAGAAAACATTAAATCCTTTCATACGCCTGTATCTTGCGATAAAATCCTGTTGAGCATAAGAGAAAGAATGGCCAATATGCATCTTTCCAGATACTGTCGGGGGTGGAGTGTCTACTGAATATATCTTGTTCTTTGATTTGGGATTAAACTTGTAGATTTTCTCTTTTTCCCAAGATTCCTTCCATTTCTTCTCTGATTCTTTTGATTCGTATCGTTTTGGTAATTCCATCATAACTCAAGATTGTGACTTCTTATATAAATTTTTTTAATTTATCCTCTATAGAGGTAGTAGCCTATTTTGTATTGGAAACCTTAATAAATGCCTAAATCTTCCTCACTTTATGATTCCATTCACTAAAAAGTATGCTCCAAATTCTCTAAAGGATATAAGGGGCCAAGATGCAGCTATATCAGAATTAAAAAACTCTTTTGATAACCTCAAAAAAAGTAAAAAAAGAGCGATATGGGTGTATGGTCCATCTGGTACTGGAAAAACATCTTTAGCTCATACGTTAGCAAATGAATTTGGCTATGAACTTATCGAGGTGAATGCTAGTGACTTTAGAAATGCTAACCAGATTAATGAGAAGATTGGAGGGGCAGCATTCCAACAATCTCTATTTTCAAAAGGAAAGATAATACTTGTAGATGAGGTTGATGGTTTAGCTGGAAGACAGGATAGGGGGGGCATTCCAGCTTTAGTAAAGATAATTGACAAAACAACATTTCCAATAATACTGACTGCAACAAATCCCTGGGACAGTAAATTTAGTACATTGAGAAAAAGATGTACTTTAATTGAGTTGAATTCTTTAGATTATAAGGATATTACATCGGTTCTTGAGCATATCTGCAAGAAAGAGAATATCAATTATGAGGGGGATGTTATTAAATCATTGGCAAGACGGGCAGGGGGTGATCTGCGAGCAGCAATAAATGATCTGCAAACATTGACTGAATTACATAAGAATCTAACTAAAGAAAGTCTTGAGGAATTGGCTCAAAGAAGCAAAGAAGAATCAATACCTTCTGCTTTGTTAAAGGTATTTAAAACGACAGATCCTAAAGTTGCTATAACTGCTTTTGATAATGTGAAAGAAGATTTAGACCAAAGATTATTGTGGCTAGATGAGAACTTACCCCATGAATATACTAATCCGATGGATTTGGCAAGAGCTTATGATAAATTGTCTAAAGCAGATGTTTTTAACAGACGAATACGAAGATGGCAGCATTGGAGGTTTTTAGTCTACATAAATGCTCTGATAACTGCTGGGATAGCTGTTTCTAAAGATGAGAAATATTCTAAGTTTGTACAGTATAAACCTACTGGCAGGTTATTGAAATTATGGTGGGCAAAACAGAAATCAATGAAAAAGAAGGCAATTGCTGCTAAGATTGCCGAGAAAACGCATTCTAGTGTGAAAGAAGTAGTAAAAGACATTGAATACTTTAAGATAATTTTCAAGAAGAATAAGGAGATGGCTAAAGAAATTTCAGAATATGTAGATTTAGATAAAGAAGAAGTTGCTTGGTTGAAGAAATAATATCTATCTAAGCTACATTTGGAAGTGCTTGTGAAGTTCCTTTATATGTTGGCTCTTGTGTTTTAGGAAGATATCTATCCCTAGCTTTATCCAAAGAAACAATATTATCTTCTTCTTGTAATTTTGCTTTCCCTTCTTTCCTTGCAGTTACATACCTAAAGATAGGATTATTTACCAAAGCACTTTGAAGCATTCTTAGTGGAGCGTTTGGCAAGTAATTGAATTGGATATAATGTAGTGGTGACATATAAAGAAATATATCCTTTGTTTCTTGTTTTATTGTAAATACTGCTCTTTTACACATAGTACCTATCTTTGAAACAAATTTAATAGGATTAACACCGACATAATCTCGCACATATTTCATACTATTATAGGTAAAAAGTAGGGGAGGAACTGTTAAAGGATTGAAAATAAGTGTTTTAACTACATTTGTTATGATTGTTCCAGCTCCAAAAAATCCAGGAAATGAATTAAGTAGCATCTCTGGTATTGAGAAAACCGCATAATCTAGCAACCCTACAAGATTCCCAAAACCTCCTTTGCGTGGATATTAATTATGGTCATCCCAGAAATCAAATTTCTTAATGATATTTTCAATATTCCCTAAATATCTTATGACCTTTTGTTTTGGATAATCTTTCTTGTTTTCATACACTCCTTCA
>JAYEIZ010000010.1:0-6029 GCA_034660355.1 Nanobdellota archaeon | reverse complement strand
TATTGATTCAACATCCAAAGCATAAAGCCTAAAGAAATACCTATGCTTTCCCGATGGAGGACAAGGCCCACCATAATCCTCTTTTCCAAAATCATTCACAACCTGCACACCAGGAACTCCTCTTTGCGGAACCCCTTTAACATCTGCAGGTATGTCCTTAACTAACCAGTGCACCCACGTTCCGGAAGGAGCATCAGGATCATCACATATCAAAGCAAAGCTCTTAACCCCCTCTGGAACATCATCCCATGCTAAATGCGGACTGAAATCATCTCCCTGGCATGTAAACTCCTTAGGTATATCTTCCCCTTCATTAAAATCATTACTTACTAATTTCATGCTTACCACCTCATTTTCAACATCTTTCTCAACAACCTCTTCTGTAGCACAGCCTACTAAAAGCAAAATAAGAACTAAAAAAACTCCTCTTTTCATATATAATTAGTAGCATTCTAACCTTAATAAATTTTTCTGTATCTAAGAACTCAAAAAATAATGGCTTCGACGGTTTTTTCAAAGAAAAAACCTCGCTCGGCATCCCGTAGGGAGCAACCCCTGCCTCGCCTCACCATTTTTTGAGTTCTGACTAGAAAATTTGAACAACAATGGCGCAGACCGACCGGGGGATGTCCCTTACGGGGTGGTCAGTAGGACAACGAAGTTGTCCGTCTGCCGCCGTTATTGTTGTTCAAGTCTCCTTCAACATTTACCCTCAATAAAAAACCGAACATTTTATAAATAAAAGGTCTTATCCTATTATATGGTACTAGATAAAAAACATAAAATTGTAACATTAGGATCTCATTCTGCATTACAGATATTAAAGGGCGCAAAAGACGAAGGTTTCTCTACAATAGCAGTCTGTGTTAAAGGCAAAGAAAAGCCATACCAGTCATACAAAGTAGCAGATAAGATAATAACTATTGATAGCTACGATGATTTTGAGGGCGTTCAAGACCAATTAATAAAAGAGAACTCTATTCTCATACCTCATGCTTCTTTTATTGCTTATATGGGAATAAAGAAGATTGAAAATTTCAAAGTACCTTATTTTGGAAACAAAAAAATCCTTGATTGGGAATCTGATAGAACCATGGAGAGAAAATGGCTTACAAAAGCAGGATTGAAGATGCCAAAGATTTTCAAGGACCCGAAAGACATAGACAGACCAGTCATCACTAAATTCCACGGTGCAAGCGGAGGAGCAGGCTATTTCGTAGCTAAGCACTTCAAAGACTGGAAGAAAAAGATGGAGAATTATAAAGGTGAAAAAGACTATGTCATACAAGAATACGTCATGGGCGTACCTTGCTACATCCATTATTTCTATTCACAACTAACTAACGAGATAGAGGTTATGGGCTTTGATAAAAGATATGAAAGTAATGTAGATAGCTTAGGAAGAATATCTGCTAGAGACCAGATAGCACTGCCTAAGATAGACCCTAGCTATGTCATTGTAGGAAACATCCCATTAGTAGTAAGGGAATCATTATTACCAAGAATATTTGAGATGGGCGAAAACGTAGTAAAGGAAAGCAAAAAAATCTGTCCACCTGGATTGTTCGGACCATTCTGCCTAGAATGCATCATAACCCCTGAAACAGAGATAATAACATTTGAGATCTCTGCAAGGATAGTTGCAGGCACTAATCCATATGTTAACGGTTCGCCTTACAGCTGGCTTAAGTACAATGAACCAATGTCAACAGGAAGAAGAATAGCCAGGGAGATAAAACACGCAATAGAACAAAATAAACTAGACAAAATAACACATTAAGATGGTAAAGAAAAAAGCAAGAAAGATAACACCTAAAAGCAAGAAAGGGATGTTCGACACTTTCTTTAAAGAGATTAAACATGGAGAAGAAAATATTGTCGAGAAAGTAAAAGACATCAAGCAAAAGGTCTTAAAAGTTACGTCTTCCACAAGAATACACCATATTCTAGATAGCTATGATAAATCAAATATAACAATTGGCGCTCTAGGTGGACACTCTGCATTAGACGTATGCAGAGGCGCAAAAAAACTAGGCTTTAGAACAGTTGTAGTCTGCCAAAAGAATAGAGATAAGACCTATTCTAAATACTACAAAACAAGAGAAGACGGAAAAGGGATTATTGATGAAATAATTATTGTTGAAAAGTTCGGCGACATCGTAAAAAAAGATGTTCAGCAAAAGTTAAGAGACTTAAACACTATATTCATCCATAACAGATACTTCTGGGTCTACTGCGATTTCAAGAAAATAGAAAGAGATTTCAAAGTGCCTATCTACGGAACAAGAACAATGGTAAAACTAGAAGAAAGAGATATTCCTAAAAATCAATACTATTTACTGGAAAAAGCAGGTATAAGACTGCCTAAAATCTTTAAAGATCCTACACAAATAGACAAATTAGCAATAGTAAAAGTAGCAGAAGCTGCAAGAGGGTATGAAAGAGCTTTCTTTTTCTGCAATAACTATGAAAGCTATAAACAAAAAACAAAAGAGATGCTAGATAAAAAGATAATAACTCCGTTAGCTCTAAAAAAAGCAGTAATTGAAGAATACATTGTGGGAGCACAAGTTAATTTTAATTATTTCTATTCACCGATAACAGAAGAATTAGAATTGATGGGAACAGACACAAGAAGGCAGACTAACCTAGATGGATTATTAAGGCTACCAGCAGACTCACAACTTGAAGTTCTAAAATACCTTAAGCCAAAGTTAATAGAAACAGGGCATATTGCAGTTACAACAAAAGAATCCATACTAGAAAAGATCTTCGCAATAGGTGAAAGATTCGTAGAAACTTGTAAAAAACAGCATCCTCCTGGAATAATAGGCCCTTTCGCACTACAAGGAGCAGTTTCTTCAGAAGAAGGAAAAGAAGACTTAGTGATATTTGATGTCTCCATGAGAATCCCGGGCTCACCAGGAACAATTTCTACACCTTACACTGGCTATTTACATCATGAATCTATTTCTTACGGAGAAAGAATTGCTATGGAACTTAAAAAAGCAATCGAAGAAGATAAATTAGATTGGATCTGCACGTGAAATAGTTCTGAAATCAGCTAATGTCTATTCTTCAGGAAGAATTAAATAAAGAAGGAAATCATTCTAAGTTGATAAAGAAAAAATTATTAGAAAGGCTGAATAAGATAAAAGCTAAAGACACAGAAGGAAGAACAAATATACAATCTCTACTTAGAAGAGAAATAAGATTCATTAAGAATTAATTTGTTACAAAATGATATATTTTCTTGAATTTTTTATGATTTTGATATACCTCATTACGTAAATAGTATACTTTTTCCAACATTAAGAATCAAAAATATGAAAAAAATTTAAATAATTATAATTATATATAAGAAAGATTTAAATACTTATAACTATTCATCTATAATAGATGGGGGCAGGTAACGAAATTAAAGAAATAGATAGAAAGATTATATCTTTGCTAATCCAAAAGAAAGGTATTTCTAATAGAGAATTAGCTAAAAAGCTTAAAGTGAGTCCGCTAACAATTGCAAATAGGTTGGAATTCTTAAGAAAAGAAAAGTTATTATTCCGGGAATGGATTCCAAACTACAAGAAATTAGGCTATGATGTTCTTATCATTACTACACTAACAGTAAAGCCTGAATTCCATTCTATAAAGAATCTAAACTTCATAAAAAGGCAGATTATTGACAACAACAAAAAAGCAATATTCTGCCACAAAACAGCTAATTATAGAATAATCACAATTCATGTTGCTAAAAGTGTTTCAGACTTCCAAAAAACTGTTGAAAAAGTAAGTGAGAAATACTCGCATATGATTACAGACCGAGAAGTTCATGTTTTCAGTTATGTTGATGATGAAATCCTCAATATAAATGATTTATGGGAGGATAAATAAATATTCCGAAAGATTTACAGTAAGTTCAGAATAATAATTATAAATGTCTAATAAGGTATAAAGAATAGTTTAAAAACAGGTATTAGAACCCGACTAGATGAGGGGGTGAATGGATAAAAAAGAGATTGATTAATTAGATAGGTGGGCCCCTCTTGTATTGGAGTTAAAAGAAAAATACAAAATAATACGAAGGGGCAAAATAATGACGAACATAAAGTATGCATCACTTCCAATAAACTTCTTATTGATAATTATATATTCAGCTACTATCTCCTCTGCTCAAATTGATATAGATGAAGATAGGATCAATCAAGTTATAAGAATAGATAGTATGCTGCCACCCACTATAGAAATAGATACTATCTCTAGTCCAACCGATATTGAAGCAAATGTTACTATAGAAAAAACATCTCAAAATAGGATAACTAACAATATAACTGTTTCTTCTGATAAGACAAAAGATGAATTACATAATAGCATAATTTCTCCTTCTGATGAGGCAAAAAATGAATTATCTAACAGTATAAATGTTTCTTCCAATCAAACAAAAATAATCCAAGATATAGATATAGTGAAATCAGAAGATAGTAATATAATTTCTAAAGAATTAAGAACTGATTATATCCCTCCGAAACCAATAAATGCTGAACTCAAAGAAAAAGATGCCAAACCAATTCCAAATGATGGAGATACTAAAGTAATAGAATCAACAGTTTCTGGAGAAATTCATAATATCAAACCTTTGACAAAAGAGGAAATTGACGATCATAACAACCTATTTAACATAGCTAGAGAAAAAATCATTTCGTTTTTCAAGAGGATTTTCAAATGAAGGGTATGATTAATAATAAATGCAATAATAAGGTAAAAAAACAAATAAGCATATTTTTAGCAGTTCTTATCTTATCTTTTCCCATTGCTCTTGCCGCAGAAATCTCAAAACCACTTACTTACGACCCTAATGGAAATATAGTTCAAGACACAGACAAATACTACGAATACGACAGCTTAAACCAGCTTACTAAAGTTAGAGAAAATAACCAAGACGGTAGAATTCTGGAAGAATATGTATACGGTTCTGATGGAGATAGAATAAAGAAAGTAACTCACAAGAATGATAATTCTCAAACAACAACATATTATGTTGACGGAAATTTCATTCGTGTTGTAAACAGTTCAGGAACATATGACACTAAATATTATTACAATGATGGGCAATTAATAGCAGAAGAAAAACCAGATGGAAGTAAAAACTATTATCATCCAGACCACCTGGGAAGTACAAATCTGATAACTGACCAGATAGCTCAAGTAGTTGAAGAAACATCTTACCTTCCGTTCGGAGAAGCATTCGAAGGCGGAGAAAGCAGATTTACTTTTACTGGCAAGGAAAGAGATTCTACAGACTTGATGTACTATGGTGCAAGGTACTATTCTCCTTTATTAAAAAGTTTCACACAACCAGACACAATAATACAGGATATTTATGACCCTCAAACTTTGAATAGGTATGCTTATGTTAGGAATAATCCGATTAAGTATACTGATCCTACGGGGAATGTAGCTTGGCTTGCACCTATGGCAGTAGGTGCTACTATCGGTGCTCTTGTAGGTGGAGGAATATCACTAGGGTATCAATTATGGCAAAATGGGGGAAATTTTGGCCAGGTTGATTGGGGTGCAGTAGGTAAATCAACATTAATTGGTGCTGTTGGTGGTGCAACTTTTGGACTAGTATCATCAGCAGGCGCAGCTGCAATAGGTGCTGCTAAACTATCGGGAATAAGTGCACTCCTTGCTGAAGGGGGCACAATAGCAGTTGGCGGCATGACATCAGGACAAGCATACAGGGCAACTGAAAACGTACTAGAGGGACGAGATGTAACAGAAGGATTAGGAAGACCAGAAGACATGATGTTGGATGCAGGATCTGCATTACTTGGATGGGGAGCAGGCAGAGGGATAAGTATTGCTTCTGGGAAAAGTGGAAAGTCACTTACGTCAAATCCTTCACAGATCACTCTTTTACTCATGGAAAAAGCCGGGTATTCAACTCTATGGCCGTGTGACAGGAACAGATAATGAGAGCATAAGCAGCAGAGGAGATAGAAAGTCCATAGGTATCAGCCGTACATTCG
>JAYEIZ010000009.1:0-6047 GCA_034660355.1 Nanobdellota archaeon | reverse complement strand
AAGAGCATATCAGCAGTAAAGACTTCATACACAGCATTCGAGATTATCGACGTAATAAGGGGATTTTACGCAGGAACAACTACTAACTCAGCATTTGATATAATTGACATCATAAGAGGATTTTACGATAGTAGCTAAATTTATATATAACCTTAACTTTGTAATCAAAAGAAGGGCAGATTATTGGAGGCAATTAAATGAAAAAACTAATAGTATATCTAGTATTATTCTGTTTGGCTTTATCTAGTGTGTTTGCAACAACAGTTACAAGAGATATGCCGTCTTCTATAGGTCAAGGAGACATACTTACTGTAACATTTAACGCAGAAGACATGGAAGTAGGTAAGTCATTAACAATCAGCGATAGGCTTCCATCTTCTTTCTCCATAGATGATTGGTCAATAGAAGGAGCAAACAAAGAAGATATAACTTACGAGATAAAAGGCAACGAATATATGTGGGAAATACCTGCAGAAACAGAAAATGTTGTATTAACATATAATGTTAATGTCCCATCTTCAGCATACGGCAACTATGAATTTGATGCTGTTTATTTTGCACCGCCTGCAAAGATGGACAATCTAAGAGCGACATTAAACGTAGTTGGCGAAGCACCTGCACAATCTGCTCCTGCTAAAGTACCATCCCAAGAAGACATAAGAGAAGTATGGAAAACAGAACCAGAAACAAACTATGCTACTGGAGTATTGATAGTTATAGTAGTGCTTCTGGTTTTAGCAATAATAATAATATGGATCTTACGCAGAAAATAATTTTTTTATTTCTTTACGATATATTTTTATATTAGTTAACTTAGATTAGGTTAATCAGTAGAAACAATCAACAACATAGGGTTCAAACACGGTCGTGCTACGCACGCCCTCTTTGAAATGCTTCGCATTTCAAACCCTTCACCTTGCTTCATAAGCTGAAGTACTCGCAAAGGAAAAAACCATGCTTCACATGGATTTTCCCTCTGCACTCGCGTTTTCACCAATGTTGATTGTTTTTAGAGAAACATCAACAACAATGGATAGACGAGGCTGGGGTTGGGCCCTTCGGGCTGCCGAGTAGGTTTTGAGTGGAATTAAAATGCAAAGCATTTTATGGCGTTTCGCTCAAAACCGCTGAAGCCGTTATTGTTGTTGATGTTTCTAGATAAGTAAAATACAATAAAAAACAAAATGGCAAAATGCCCTTACTGCGGGAAAGAATTAAGAGAACATGAGAGATATTGTGATTTCTGCGAACAAGATATTAGCAAAGCTGCTGACAATGCAGAGCAACCAGACATAAAAAAAGAGGATTTCAAAAAAGATATTCAAAAATTAAGGGAATTCTCAAAGAAAGTTGTTATTGTATCTAAAAACATTAAGAAGAAGATTAAAAAATGAGTGAACGAAGAAAAAACTTAATCACGCTTATCATAGGAATAGCCTTAATAGTAATCTTTGGTTATTATGTGATACCTCGCCAACTAAAAAGGCGCCTTGCTTTCTTCTGGAGCAATACTCATTATTATATCATCTATTTTGCTCTGGTAATTGCTTTTATCATATTGTTCCTGATACTTTTCAAAAAGATTAAGGTAAAAGACAATACATTAAAGATTGTTTATGGCCTGATCTTCTTACCAATAGCATTATTCCCAGCATTCAGATGTTATTTCAAGATACCCTACATATTCTGTAGGCAATGTCCTGAAAAATGCCCATGGGGGGTACTTCGGCCTTTCATAATTCCATCATTCTTATTATTAAACCTTGACAGAAGATTCTGGTGCTATAAATTATGCCCATTTGGCACATTACAAGACCTACAATATAAAGTTTCGCCAAAACGAATATGCCTTCCTAAATGGTTAATCAATATAAGATACATTTTCTTAATATTTGTAATAGTGGTCATTGTAAGGGTTGCACTTAATCCTGAATTCTATGGGGGTATGTTCAAAGGAGAATACCATTTCGCAATAATCTCATTTAGCGTTGTAACACTGATATTCTTAATAGCATTCTTCATTCCAAGATTCTGGTGCAATTACTTTTGCCCAATAGGAAGTTTTGGTGATTTGATGTTAAAAGTGCAGAATAAGATATCTAAAAATTTTAAATAAAAAGAACAAAAGATTTATATATAAATTGTTACTTCTTAATAGTAAAATGAAAAGATTTTCAAAAGGAGATTGGCCAAAAGAACCTAACGAAGGAATTCGCGATTTGGTAGAAGGATTAATGACTACATATGGAATTATTATGAAACAATATGGATTTTTGGAAGCCTTAGAAATGACAAGTAGTGAAGATTATTTAAGAAGGGTTGCAGAAGAATCAGAGAATGAAATTAGAGATCATTTACAGAAGGTAGCAGACTTGAAAGAAACATTAACTCAAAAAGGTATAAAAATTCCTGAAGGTATTCAAGAACAAATAGACAAATATATTATTATTTCTACCAGATATTTAAGGCTTGTTTCTGGTAAATAGATTCTATTTATACATAATATTTAAATAATTCATAAATTTACAATAAAATAATGAAAAAAGAGGATAAAACCCAAGTAGAGAAATTCCTAGACAAAAAAATATCCAGAAGGGAATTTCTAAAATACAGCTTAATAGGATTAGGCGGCCTGGCAACAGCTGCTTACGGCTACAAACACATATTTGGAAGAAGTTCTGGCTCATTACCAAATACATTCCCTGCTTCTGCCCCGGATAAGCTATGGAAATGGTCAAAAGAAGCAATGCACTATAAAACAATTGGAGATAATGTTCAATGTGAATTATGCCCTCACAAATGCAGCCTAGCCCTGGATGACAGGGGAATCTGCCGCAGCAGAGTAAACAAAGATGGCAAACTTTACTCATTAGTTTATGGCAACCCCTGCTCTGTTCATGTTGACCCTATCGAAAAAAAGCCATTATTTCATTTCCTGCCTACCTCATCAATATTCTCAATAGCAACAGCTGGTTGTAATTTAAGATGTTTAAACTGCCAGAATTGGAGCATCTCCCAATTCCAGCCAGAAGAAACCAATAACTATGACCTAATGCCTGAAAAAGTTCTTTTAGCAACAAAAGAAAACAAATGCCAATCAATAGCCTATACATACTCTGAGCCAATCACATTCTATGAATACATGTACGACACATCAAAACTAGCCAAGCAACAAGGAATAAAGAACGTCATGGTCACAGCAGGCTACATAAATGAGAAACCATTCAGAGAGCTATGCAAAGTAATAGACGCAGCTAACATTGACCTAAAAGGATTTAATGAAAAAATCCACAACAAACTAAACGGAGCAGAACTAAAACCAATCTTAAACACATTAAAGATAGCTAAAGAAGAAAAGATATGGTTTGAGATAACTAATCTTATAGTTCCTTCATGGACAGATGATCTAGGGATGATTAAGGAAATGTCTTCCTGGCTTTACAAAAACGGCTTTGAAGATTACCCTTTGCATTTTTCAAGATTCACTCCAATGTATAAGCTAACACATCTACCACCAACTCCAGCTTCTACATTAAAACAAGCAAGAAAGATAGCAATGGACGAAGGGATTAAGTTTGCCTACATCGGAAATGTCCCAGGGAACGTTGCAGAATCAACATACTGCCCTAAGTGTGGAAAAGTAGCAATCGGACGAAAAGGCTATATGATAACAGAAAACAACATTGTAAATGGCACTTGTAAATTCTGTGGTGAAAAGATAGCTGGTGTTTGGAAAGCCTGATACTTAAACAACCCCAAATGTTTTATAAAGAAATATAGATTTCTACTATAAAAAAGAGGTTTATGCCTCTAGGTTTTCTAGAAGCAGGGGTAGTTTAAGATGAGCGTTGAAAAAGGAACTGTTTTAGTTACAGGCGGAGCAGGTTATATTGGAAGTGTTGCAGTTAAGGATTTAATCAAGGAAGGTTATAAAGTTGTAGTGGTAGATAACCTTTCTAAGGGTAGTATAGAATCAGTTGATCATAGAGCAAATTTCTATGAAGTTGACATAGTTGATAAAGAATATCTGAAAAGAGTTTTTGTGTGGCATGAGGATATTACTGCTGTGATGCATTTTGCAGCACATAAATCAGTTGCAGAATCACAGGAAAATCCTGAGAAATATAAACGTAATGTTACTGGAACAAAAAATCTACTTGAATTGATGAAAGAGTATGAAGTTAATAACATTATCTTTTCAAGCACTGCTGCAGTTTACGGCGAGCTTGGACTTAATAGAGCAATAAAAGAAGATGATCCTACTAACCCAGCTAACAAGTATGGTGAAACGAAGCTTGAATGTGAAGAACTGATTAAAAAACGCGGCATTGACCATATCATTTTCAGGTATTTTAATGTAGTCGGTGACGGGGGATTGGGCCACACTGAACGTGAGCCTGAAAATGTATTCCCTATCTTAATGGAAGCTGCAATTGGAGATAGGGATAAATTCACTATATCTGGTACTGATTATCCTACTAAAGATGGAACATGTGTTAGAGATTATATTGATGTCAATGATTTAGTTAGAGCCCATATAATTGGTTTAGAGGCTTTAGAGAAAGGTGAAAAAAAGAATTTAATTCTTAACTTAGGTACCTCATCTGGCTGTAGTGTTAATGAAATTGTTAACCTCACTAAGGAAGTCACTGGAAGAACCATTAATGATGTATTTGGCAAAGAAAGGCCTGGAGACACAGCTGTTGTCACTGCTTCTAATGACCTAGCACGCAAAGAACTTGGATGGGAACCAAAAGTACCTCTAAGGAAAAGCATAAAATCAATGTGGGAAGCGTATAAGAAAAAGAAAAGATGAGAAAAAATAGCTGGTGTTTGGAAATCATAAGTAACAACTAGAAAATAGTCACAAAACAAAAAGTTTATATTGGGCATTTAAATCCCCAATTTATGCAGCCATTAACCAAATGATAAAATGTCAAGACCAGATTCAGCACCAACGGGCAGAAGAAAATTCTTAATAGAGGCAGTTACAGCAGCTTGGGGATTATCAGTTTTAGTCCCACATTCGTTGCAGGCAGGAGAAACTAATCAATCAAACTTGGAGATTATCTCACTTACTTTAACTCAAGGCGAACGCACTGGCAAAGACGACCTAACTGCCCAAATCGAGAAAACTTGCTTATGTTTAAAGTACGGTAATGATTCTATATTGTTGGGTGAGCGTAAAGGAGATGTTCTTAATCCTGATAAAACAGGAGTATCTCGGTTTGATGGGGTTTTGGATAATAACCCAAATTACTTTAGATTCATAAGGGGAGAGGGAAGCCAAACTCCGCCGTTATATCCACTGTTATTAGATGGTCCAGAGGTTAATGCCAATTATGGCTCTTTACACAGGAGATTAGTAAGTGGCATTTTATCCTACTTCACATCAAAACTTGAAAAAGAGCTAAACACTGCATTGGCATCAGTTGACCCTAATGAGATTCTTTGTTCAGATAAAACAGCTTATAGGATAAGCACAGAAGAAAGGGACGGAAGAGAATGGAAGGTTCTAAGAATATATTCTTATTCTGCAAAAACTGAACCTGACAATGCGGATTTCGTTAAGATAGAGTATGAGAATAGGGACAATCTCCCAGGACCATATAGAGAATTTGTTAGCAGTATAAAAAAAACTATGGAGAAAGTTCAAGAAAATTGCAAAACAGAACAAGAACCATTGAAACATCCTACTCACTGGGAATTATCAACTACATTAGGGAAAACGCCTGTTCGTTTCCCAGGACAACGCTAGTTAATCTGTGTAGCCTTATAATTTTCTCGCAGTTGGATTAATCTCTATTCCTGGCAAAAAGCCAGGGGTATAAAATAATTTAGCAGGCATAACATGCAAATTCTGCGGTGAAAAAATAGCTGGTGTTTGGAAAGCTGAGTAATAACTCTTTAGTAGTGATAAATAGGATGAAGTCAAGTACTATGTGTTGTGGTGATAAAACCACAACCCAAAGAAAGCTTTGGCACTGTCCAAAGCTTGAAAGGTACTAAACCACTTCAGTCTTCTTTTAATTTCTCTGTTCAATCTT
>JAYEIZ010000008.1:0-6071 GCA_034660355.1 Nanobdellota archaeon | reverse complement strand
TTTTTGAGTGAGATATTAACCGTAATAGTGCGGTTTTTTAGGTGTTTTTGAGAGGAATTAGTGAGTTATTATAGAGACTAAATACGCCATAGTAAGGGCCTGTTTAGGGAAAGTGAGGGTTTAATTGAGGATAAAAGCCGCTATAATGTGGTTTTAGTGGGAAAATTGAGTGTTTTTAGAGTTAAAATGGCTGAAAAGATAGGTAAAAGAAGGGTAAAGATGTCTAAGAGTGGTGTAGAGATAGTATTATCCGCACTAAGAGGGTTTGAGGAAGCGAAAGTGAGTGTTGAACAGTACCCTACAGACAGCGAAGTAGCAGCTATTGTACTATGGGATGCCTATATGAAAGGAGACATAGAGGGGAAAGTGATAGTTGACCTTGGTAGTGGGACCGGTATATTAGGTATTGGGACAATGCTTCTTAATGCCCAAAAGGTGTACTTTGTTGAAAGTGATGGTTGCGCAATGGAGATTGCCAAGGATAATAGGGATAAAGTGGAAAGTGAGGGTTTAGCTGAGTTTTGCTTGATGGATGTTAATGAGTTTGATAAGAAAGTTGATGTTGTGATCATGAATCCACCATTTGGGGTTAAAAGTGAGCATTCAGATAGGGTTTTTCTGGAAAAGGCTTTTAGCATTGCGGATGTTGTTTATAGTTTTCATAAAAGTGAGACAAAGGGGTTTATTGAAAGGTTTGCTAATGCTAAGAATTTTGCAATTTCGCAAGTAACTGACTTTAGTTTTCCGCTAAAAGCTACTATGAGGTTTCATGAAAAGAAAATTAAAAGAATAAATGTTAGTTGCTTTAGATTATTGAAAAATAAATGATTTTTCAAAACCCAAAAACCTTCGGTTTTTGGATTTGTTAGTAAAAATCAAGAAAAAAATTGAAATTCTTTCTAAAATCACATTCCCAAGTTGGGAATGAGTTTTTGTCGACGAGAAAATTTAATTGAAATTTTATTGGGAACGATGAAAATTAAAAGAAAAATTTGAGAAACGTGAGAATTTTTTGTAAAAAATTGAAATAAATTATTTTTATGTTTTGAAACATAAGATTTCTGAAAGAATTTTAGATTATTATGTTCATATTGTTTTCCTTTTTGGAACAAAGTTCCAAAACCATTGAACATAGTTCAAGGTAAACATAAGTTTTTTAAATAAGGTAATGTTTCTGAATAGAAAGTATATATTAAATGGGGTTACAAAATGGAAATCAAAATTGTTGAAGAAAAAGGAAACAGATTAGAGTTTGAGATTGATGAGAATGTTGGATTTTTGAATACTCTTAAGAAAGAATTATTAGAAGATTCTGATGTTAAGGTTGCTACCTATTTTGTTAAGCATCCTTCTGTTGGCAGTCCAAAGATGATAGTTGAAGCGAGTGATCCAAGAAAAGCCTTACAAGGTGCTGTTAATAGGATGAAGAAAATCAATGCTAAATTTGTCGAGGATGTAAAAAAAGAGATACGTTGAAATGCTTACTCATTTCAAGTCTCTTTTTCAGGGAAAAAGATAAAATGATTAACCTTGAGCAAGGAAAGGTATTGATTAAACTTGCTAAGGCTTCTATTTCTTCTTATCTTTCTGATGATGAACTTAAGGTTGAGGGATATATTAAAAAAGATTTTTCTGAGGTACTTGGTGTATTTGTAACCTTGAATAAGGATGATGAATTAAGAGGGTGTATTGGGTTTCCAGAGGGAGTTTATCCATTATATGAGGGAATTAGCAATGCTGCTAGAAGTGCTGCTTTTGGTGATCCTAGATTTCCACCTTTGGATAAAGGGGAATTTCCTAATATTACTGTGGAGGTCTCTGTTTTGACTAAACCTGAGAGGATAGAGGTTAAGAATGCTGAAGAGTATCTGAAAGAGATAAAAGTGGGTAGAGATGGACTTATTGTAAGAAGTAAGTTGGGAAATGGATTACTATTGCCCCAGGTAGCTACAGAGTATGAATGGGATAGTAAGGCGTTTCTAGAGCAAACATGCATAAAAGCAGGTTTGAGTGCGGATTCATGGCAAGATATTAAGGAATGTAAGGTATATAGGTTCCAAAGCCAGGTCTTCTCTGAGCTAAATCCTAATGGCGAAGTTAAGCAACTGATTTAGTTTTGAGTTTATGACTTCTATGATTTAAATTTTGCCGTTTTGCGGTTTATAGAGCCTAAATTTTTAGAAAGATTTATATATTTCAATGGTGCCTAACTACATTGATATTATTAAGATTATTAGAAAAAGGGGCTAGATAATGGCATATATTAGGGTTAAGAAGATAAAGAAAAATTATAAAGAGTATAGATATGCTTATCTTGTTGAGAACAGATGGAAGAAAAGAACGCCAAAAGGCAGCAAGAAAGGAGCTAGGCAGAAGGTTAAAGGGTATTTAGGTAAGGTTCATGAGTTCTCCAGGGTAGAGGATAAGGATTTCTTAAAGCACCATGATATTGATTATGTTAAAGATCATTTTGATGAGCAGGGTGTTAATAACGTTATTAGGGATTTGGTGAGGATTGAGTTAGTTAATCATGGGTTCTTAGAGAATGGAGATTTCTATGCAAATTCTGATTTAGCGGTCTATATTGGAAAGAAGGATTTCTTTATTAAAGATCTTAAGGAGGAAAAGGATAGGAAATTGGTAATAGCTATGAATGAGGGTTTTTTATGTAAAGAGACATTTGGTAAGTTGATAAATTTTAAAGCACTGGGGGATGAGAAAGAAGTAGGGTTACAGCTGGGGAATTCTTTGTTGGAGGCAGGATTAAAGGTTCCTGAAGAGATATTTGTTGAGATGTTTGAAAGGATTGTTAAATGATAAGTATTATAAATTTAGTTTAATTCTAGGGTTGTATGGGAAATGTTCCAAAGCATATAGCGATAATTCTAGATGGGAACAGGCGTTACGCCAAGAAGCTAGGAATTTCTAAACTAAGAGGGCATATGAAGGGTTTTGACAAAATAAAAGAATTACTGGATTGGTGTATTGAGTTTGATGTTAAGGAAGCTACATTATATTGTTTTTCTACTGAGAATTTTAATAGAGATAATGAAGAGGTAGATTATTTGTTTAACTTATTCAGAAAGAATTTTGATAAATTTGGGAAGGACAAAACTATAAATGAGAAAAAAGTAAAGATTAGTATTATTGGAAGGGCTTCTATGTTTCCTCCTGACATGCAGAAGAAGATGAAAGAGATTATGGATCTTACTAAAGATTATGATAATTATAGGCTAAATCTTGCATTAGGTTATGGTGGAAGGGGAGAGATTGTTGATGCTGTTAAGAAAATAATCTCTAATGGAACAGAGGTTAATGAAGATACTATTAAAGAGAATCTTTATTTGAGTAATGATGTTGATTTGATGATAAGGCCGGGTGGTGAAACTAGGATTAGTAACTTCCTTTTATGGCAGAATAGTTATGCAGAATTCTATTTTTCTGATAAGTTGTGGCCAGAGTTTAGCAAAGAAGATTTTGTTAAGGCATTAGAATGGTATAATTCTAAAGATAGACGATTCGGAAAGTAAGAAAGAGTGGTAACAAAAGATATATAAATAAGCTTAATTCTAATATTGTTGCACATTGGGGATTTCAATGAATAGTATCTCGCTTACGCTCAATACTTAAACCTCCCTGCGAGTATATAATTAGGTTTATTGTCCCACCCCTACAGTGGAAGTTTTTTGGGAAGAACTAAAATGGATAAGTATGATCAATTTAAGGAACATGCAGCAATTGCACTGGAGAAGTTTAAGGATTTTGATAAAAGAGAGACAATAAGATTAGTATCTCACCTTGATGCAGATGGTATTTGTGCTGCTTCTATTATGATTAGGGCTCTAAATACAGATAATAGGAAATACTCTATAAGTATTGTTCAGCAACTTACCAAAGAAGTTATAGAAAGCTTAAGCAAAGAGCAGTATAATTGTTTTGTATTTACTGATTTAGGTTCTGGCCAGCTCAGCCTTATTAAGAAGAAGTTTGTGGGAAAGCAGGTTTTTATCTTAGATCATCACGTTCCTGAAAAGGTAAGAATAACAAGCAATATTGTACATGTTAACCCACATTTGTTTGGTATTGATGGGGGTAATGAGATAAGTGGGTCTGGAGTTGTCTACCTTTTTGTTAGCAACTTGAATAAGGAAGTGAGGAATTTAGCACATATTGCCATTATAGGTGCAATTGGAGATATTCAAGAAAGTGGTAGCGGATTCTTAAAGTTGAATAAAGAGATAGTAGATAGTGCGGTTAAGAGAAAGAAGATTAAGATTATAAAAGGGTTAAGGATTTTTGGAGCGCAGACTAGGCCATTACACAAAGTTCTTGAGTATTGTACTGATCCATATATTCCAGGAGTAAGTGGGAGTGAGTCTGGAGCTATTCAGTTTTTACATCAGATTGGAGTTAATCCTAAGAATGGTAAGGAATGGAGAAAGATTGTGCATCTAGATGATGATGAGATAAAGAAATTAGTATCTGGAATTATACTGAAAAGATTAGGTGAAGATAAACCAGAAGATGTGTTAGGGAATGTGTATATATTGAATGATGAGAAAAAAGAAAGCCCCTTTAGGGATGCTAAAGAATTTTCTACTTTATTGAATGCTTGTGGAAGGCTAAATAAGGCTTCTTTAGGTATAGGCGCATGTTTGGGCGATAAGAAGAATAAGGAAATGGCTATGAAAAGTTTGACAGGCTATAAAAGAGAGATAATAAATGGGATAAACTGGTACAAGGATAATGGTAAATCTAAGAATATAATTAAGGGAAACGGTTACATTATAATCAATGTAGAGAATAATATGCGGGGGAGTATAGTTGGTACACTAGCCTCTATAATCTCTAAATCCAATGATGTGAAGGATAGAACATTTATACTTTCTATGGCAGATATGATGGATGGCCATTATAAGGTTAGTTTAAGGTTAAGTGGTCGTAATAAGGATATTGATTTAAGAGATATTGTGAAGAGGATTACAGATGAGGTTGGGGGAGAAGCTGGCGGGCATATGAATGCTGCTGGTGCAATGATCAAAGAAGAGGATGTAGAGAAGTTTACTAAAGTAGCTAAACAAACTTTGGGAAAGATGGGATTAGAGGAAGTTGTTCATTAGGCTTGATTTCGACGATAGTTTTATAAATATTAACCGCTATATATGTTACTATGGGCTGTGAATTTTGCGATAATTCTAGTACATTCGATGAGTTAAAGATTAAAGAGTATCCTAATTGGATAGTATATTTGCATCCTAATCAATATTACTTAGGAAGGTGTATAATAAGATTAAAGAGGCATCTAGAGGATTTCTTTGATATCAATGATGCTGAGTTAAAGGAGGTTTTTGAGATAACAAAAGAGTTTAGAGGTGCAATAAAAGGGCTTTTTGGTGCTGACATGATTAATTATGCAACTCTTGGGAATATTATAAGGCATGTTCATCTGCATTTTATCCCCAGATATTCTAGAAAGGTGAGTTTTTCTGGTTTTGTGTTTGAAGATAAAAGATGGGGTCAGAATTATGTTCCCTATGATAAGGAGTTTAGGGTTTCTAAGGAAGTAACAATTTCAATAAGAGATAATATAAAGAATAAGGTTAAGTAAGGCTTACAAAGAAAGCCTTATATTATCAATATGTTCTGCAATTTCTTGGCCTTTTTTTGTTAAGGTCAGAAGTTTTAGTCTTCCTTGCTTTTCAAAGTTGATAAGGCCTGCTTTTTCCATCTCTTGTAGAATTTTAACAACATGAGAATATGTACAGTCGATCTGTTTAGCCAAAGAAGATGCATAAATCTCGTCTTTTGCATTCTTTAAGTTTACCAACATCATTGCTGGTTTCTCTCTGAAAAATACATTAAAAATTGATTCATTCGTCATTGTATGTCCCCCCAATATATAATGTAAAATGTATATTGCGAAGAATACTATTGCGTATATAAATGTTTGGTTTTTCTATAGTTCTTTAGTGTTCTGAAGAGATTTCTGACTTATATTCCCTATTACAATAAAGCTTAAATATTTAATATATATTTTATATATATTAAAAATGAGGAAGATAAAAACAACA
>JAYEIZ010000007.1:0-6127 GCA_034660355.1 Nanobdellota archaeon | reverse complement strand
GGGAGATAAAGAGGAAAAGAAGGAAGATAGTAAAGAGGAAGGGGCAAAAGAAGATAAATCAAAGGAAGAGAATGTAGAAGAAGAGAAAAAAGAGGATAACGCAGAAGAAGATGGTCTAGCAGAGATAAATAAGACTATAGCAGAGGCTCATGGAGATATTAAAAACGGGAATATAGTTGAGGCTAAAAGCAAGTACGCAAAGGTAATAGAATCCTACAAAACAATTCCCAAGGAACATAAGAAAGAGGTATTTAATGAGTGCATTAAGATACAAAAAGAGTTAGTAGGTAAGTAGAATGGTAGAGATATCAAAAGAAAAGTATGAACAAGAGCTGAATGATCTTAAGGAGAAGATTAGTGAGTTAAGGAAGAAAGGATATAATACTAAGATAGCCGAGTTATTTGCTATGAGGATACCTGCAAAGATTAAGTTAGTAATGGTTACTAAAACAGATAGGGATATGAAAAAACTGCAATATCTGATAAGCAGTTTAAAAAGTGAGTTAGATGAACTGGGAGCGAAAAAACCTATGTCTGAGAGGGATTTATTGGAGGAGGCTCAAAAAGTATATAGCGAACAGACAGATGAATTAGAAAATAAGGAAAAAGGCAAGACATATGAAGAATTAGGGGAGCATGAAATTATTGAGAGAACCAATAAATTAATAAATGAGGCTAACAATTATTTAAATAATAAAATATATGATAAATGTTTACATAATTATCTGGAGATACAGAATGTATACAAGTATTTACCTAGGGCATTGAAGAAAAAATATTATGAAGAGTCAATTAAGATCTATCGTGGTTTAAGTGAGAGTGGTTTGTTCAATAAACTTAGAGAGTTGAAGAAAGAAAGTTTTTTTGGAAAACTGATCCGTGTTAGTACTGGCATTTTTGCAAGGCATTAAAAAAAGAGAGGTAATAAGATTGGGCTTATTTGGTAAGAAGAAAAAAGAGGAAGAACCTACTGAAGAGGATCCTGGAGAAGAGAAAAAGGAAGAGCCGCAGCAAGACTCTAATGCAGGAGGGGGAGCAGCTTCTCTTGGACAGGTTATAGCTGACTTAGAGAAATTAAAGGCACAATTTAACACATTCTATGAAGTAAATAAGGCTTCTAATGAACGCTTTACCCGGATTAATGAGCAGATAGGTGAACTAAGGACTATGATTCTTGGAAGAGATAAAGAAAGTAAGATGCTAGAGGCTAAAGCAACACAAGCTATTGATCTTGTGCAGTCAGTACAGCCCGATAAGCTAATGATTGAGATGAGAAAAGGAGATAGTAAGACAGAAGCATTAAGGGCAAGTATAGAAAGCAACGAAATGGTCCTTAATAATGCGACAAATGAATTGAGGCAGATGAGAAATAAGATGCAGGTATTTACTGGCATGGAACAGGTTATTAAGCTTAATGAAGAGGTTAAATCTAACCTGATGGAAATAAAAAAGATGAATGCAACAATGGAAAGGCATAGTGATAAGGTAGAAACAATCTTTTCAGAGATGCAGAAGAGTTTTAGTGATTTCTCTAAGTTTGTAGGTAATCTAAATGATCTAGACAAATCTGTTAAACAGACTGGCTCTGATTTAGATGGTATAAAAGCAAGAATTACAACTTTTGCAAACAAAAAGGAGTTTGAAGATCTAATAACTAAGTTCAATAATTTTGAAAAGCAGGTAAGCAGCATTATGACTTTAGTTAACAGGAAGTTTGATAATCTTGAAAAGGATTTGAGAGATAGGTTTAGTGAGAGGATGGAAAAATCAGAAAAGTTGCTTAATGGTTTCCAGCAGCTTGCTCAAAAAACTCCTGATTTAGATAAATATTTTAATTTACTAGAAGAAGAAGCGAAGAAAGCCCCCCAGGGAGAAGAGAAGGTTGAAAAAGTAAAAACCCCTGGAGAGGAGGAGAAGGAAGAAGGTGAAGGGGAAAAGAAACCAGGGTTATTAAGTAAATTAAAAGGCTTAAAAGATAAGGTTGCTGGAGGTAAAGAAGGTGGTGGAGAAGCTAAAGGTGGAGAAGAGAAATAGGAACTAATCTCAAAGTAATCCATAAAGTTTAAAAAGTTCTGAATTTTAATAAAGATAAAATGGAAGTTTCAACAAGGGAATTAGAGGAAGACGAAATAAAGATAGATAATCTGTTAAATAAGATCCTACATTCTTGCAAATTGATTGAAGAATTAAATAAGCAGATAATCACTTCTAAGGATTCTACTGTTTTTGATAAGGAGTACATGGTGGAAAGGGCAAGGAAGATTGACATTCTGTTAAAAACAGTACAAAACCTTGTGACATTGGCTGATGATATTGATGTTACTGATGAGACCATTACAATAGATCTGGAGAAAGAATTAAAGAAGAAGATGGTAAGTGCTATTGATGATATCAAAGGTATAAATCGTTTTTTGGAAAGTGAGAAAACTGAATAAGAATTCTATTTTGAAGATTGCATAATTGTTCCTAGTTTCTTTTTATCTTTAGATGATAAATGTGTTAGGAAATATGTTATTGACTTTACGATGTCTGTCTGAGTAACAATCCCCCCTAGAGTCTTATTGGACATAACTGGGATTCTTCTTATGCCCTTATCAATCATCTCTTTATTTGCTTTAAATACATTTGTTCCGGGTGTTATGCTAAATACTGCCCTATTCAAGGTATTCTCAACTTTCAACTTCCCAACATAATCTGGATTTTTATAGAATTCTTCAATTATATCGCGTTCTGTTAATATACCTTCTATCTCTTCTTGCCCTGTATCTTTTGATTTTATAGTTACTAGTACAGCATCTGCATGCTCTTTCAACATATAATCTGTTACTTCAAGCAGGTTTTCTGGCTCTTCTGCTAATAATATGTTATCAGTCACTATGGTTTTTATTATAGGGATATTTGAAGGGTCAAACTCATTTTTAGAAATAAACTTATCAAATTCTTTTGCTATGTCTGTTTGAGTCACAAGCCCAATTAGTTTGCTGTTTTTTGTTACAAGCATCTTCCTTATATTCTTATTAAGAGAGAACTCTGCCGCCTCTAATAATGATATGTTGGGATCTACTGTTTTAACAGGAGAACTCATAACCTCCTTTATCTTGATATCTTTTAGATTTCTTTTCTTGAAGTCTATCTTCCTCAAAAGATCTCTTTCTGTTAGTATTCCAACAGGTATATCTCCTTGGGTAACTATTATACACCCTATCCCTTGTGATATAAAACTATCTATAGCCGATATAACATCCTTGTCTTCTTCTATTGTGGTAATACTCTTAGTCATAAAGTTTTTTGCCTTCATGTTTACTAGCTTAGTTACATCCTTATTAAGCCTATTAACAGTAGCTCCTTCTATAAGTCCCTTGACCTTCTTGGTTATCTTCTCTCTATGAATTATTGTTAGATATAAGATAGAAGATGCAATAAGGAATATTATAAGACTAAAATTAATCTTGAATTTTTTATCTGTGATAAGGCCGCTTATAGTCGTATTGATTATAGTAATGGGGCTATTGATTATGGGAGATTCTGTTTTAGCTTTTTTAGATGAGCTTGGACTGCTAAAAGAATGCATTATGTCACTTTTTACTTTTTCTCCAGGCTTAGATTGTATTGTGTTATATGTATCAAACTTTTCAGATTTTATCTTCACAGATGAGTCTGGTTTAGCCCTTATCTCTCCTTTGTTAAACATATAGTGGCCTTTCAAAGATTTATCCCCTAATTTACTGGCTTCTTTCTTTGTTAATGTAGTTGTTGTTGTATGGTGGTTTATGCAAATTTCATCAGTCCATTCTGCTGTTACTTCTTCGCCTTCAACAGGTTCTCCATACTCATCAAGTAACTGACCATAGATTGTAGTTGGTAATGTGGGGATAGCCCCAGTAGAGCCACCTTGACTAGATGTGGATTCAGAAGAGCCTCCTGGAGTAGGTTGACCTGTTCCATCCCAGGGGGTTGGGTCTGTCGGTTCACCGGGAGTAGGAGAGTAAGCAGTTCCAGAAGGAACTCCTTTATTAGTTTGAGTGTTACCTTGCTGTTGAGATATTAGTGTAAAATCTAATCTCGCAGCAGGTGCACCAGGATTTGATTCTATCTCTCTTTTAACGTTTTCAATCTCTATAGTTATTGTGCTGCTTTCTGCTGCTTTTAAGTATCCCATGTTGAAAAAATAGAATCCTACTAATTCTCCATCCGGGCTATTGCCATAAGTAAGTGTCTTTGTTGTTAATGTACGTTCTATGCCAGTATTATCTATATACTTTGCAGTTACTGTTAAATCTTGAGCAGGGACTGAATTAGAATTCAGTATCTGGCCATAGACTGAAGTTGGTAAACTAGGATGATTAGCTAAGACAAAAAGAGAGTTCATCAGAAATATGATAATGAATACTATCGACTTTTGTTTTGTCATGGTAACCATTGTGCTTCAGATTTCATGTCTATTATATAACCCACTCCAGGTGATATTTCTTGAATTGTATTAGGTTCATATACTGATTCGTAGGTTTTGTATATATCCCAGTTTTGTTGTTCAGAGTCGTATGAGTATATCCTTAAGAATTGGCTCTTTATGGAAGATAGGGCAAGAGTGATATTGCGCCCCCTAAGATAAGGGTAGCCTATAAAGTTCCAATCAGTAGCTAAATCAAGGCTAAATTCAGTTAAAGGGTAGCCAGTTATTGTCAATGTTGTTGGTGTAGATATGTCTATCCAGTAGCTTCTGCCAACGTTTAGCTGTAGCAGGTTGTTTGGCTGATCGAATATTGTCCTATGAGGATTATAAACTTCCCAGTTCTTTGTAGTAGAGTCATAATAATAGATCTTTTTGTAGTTTCCTTCAATAGAGCTTAATACTGTGCTTGTTGATTGATCTGAAGGTATTAATGGAAGGGATATTAGGTTCCAACCCTGCTTAAGATTTATATTGAAAGTAGTAAGATTGGATTTAGGTATTATCTCTGTCTGCCCAGGTATTCCTTCTCTTGTGTTGTTTTCGATATCGCTTATTCTAAAATTATAGAAGTATGTTGTATTTTCAAGGTCTGTTGTATCCCAAGGGTATGAACATGTGCCGTTCTTATTGCCTTCATTGAAGTCATTTATAACATTTTCTTCTGACCATCCCCCATTGCAGCTGTCATCTAGTGAAATACACACAGCACAAGAGTGTTTTAAACCAGCTCCATTATCTGTTACGGTTGCAGATAGTATAACATTGTCGGCTACTCTGCTCCCTACAGAGCTTACTATAATATCTGGTGGAGTTATATCAATCGTGGTTCTGCTTACAGAAACCACTGTTTTAATCTCGTTTTCAGCATCATCTACAGCAGTAACTGCATAATGATATGTAGTTCCATCTATAAGGTTAGAGTCCTTAAAATCATTTGTTTCTGAGTTTGCTATTGGTTGAATTGAACTTATGCCACTAAATTCCTGATCAGTTCTGTATATGTTATAATATAAAACGTCTGTCTCGTTATTCAGCTGCCAAGATAGCTCTAAAGAAACTTCATCTTGGATTACAGAAATTATTAATCCTTTAACTTGAGCAGGAGGTATTGTATCAGCAACTACTCCATTAGTAGATGTAATGTTCTTATTTTCGTTACTAAATTGATCAACTGCAGTAACAGCATAATGATATGCTTCTTCGCTGATTAGGCTAGTGTCTTTGAATGTGTTTTCTGTAGGGCTTGATATCAGAGTTGTATTAAGAAGTGAAGAAAAGCTTGAGTCTGACCTGTAGATATTGTAGTGGTGCAGGTCTGATTCTGTGTTAGGGTCCCATGAGAGTAATAGAGAGTTTTCTTTTGGTATGGGAGTTACTGCTAAATTATTAACCGGAGAGGGAGATTGTAAGTCTACTTGAAAGTTAACAGATGAATATCCAATATTTTGAGATAGATCTGAACAATAGATCTCTACTTGGTTTGAACCTTCTTCTGATGTTAATGTTAATATAGTCTCAGTAGTAGTTATGTTTGCTTGATTGTTTAAGGAATACTTACACCAGGTTAAATCTTCATTGAATATGTATTCTAATTGGATCTCTGTTGCGCCATACTTTTTGTTTTCTGGTGAGATAATTGTTATTATAGGGGGAAGTACATCAAAAACTGTCCCG
>JAYEIZ010000006.1:0-6246 GCA_034660355.1 Nanobdellota archaeon | reverse complement strand
ACAAATCATTCATCACAGGATAAGACTTCCCTTCCCAAACATAACTATAATCATAAAAAGTATTATAATGAGCAGAATACCTAAATCCTATAGTTGCTTTTCCGTTCCCAACAATAGCATCATAGGTTTCAATTTCTAGTTGAACACCCCACGTAGAAGTTGTTGAAGCATCAATTAATTCAGGTAGTTTAATTTCGTACTTTCTTGTTGCCGCAGTACCACTTGGATAGGTAGTCCCCTTGTTAACAAGCATAGAATTGCCCCCATAAGCAGCGCTTGTGCCAAAAGAGTTAGCAGCTTTTGCAATTGGAGCAATAGAACCAGGATAATTACTCGAACTTGTAATCCCACTTGATGTGGTTGCAGTTACTGTTGGAACATCTACCAAATAAGAATAATCATTATCCACATGTTTATGATTAAACCCTGTAGCTTCTGTGATTCTAAACTGTGCGTTCCTTGTTTCTCTTGAGGATATATAAACAATCCATTCACCACTAGAGCCCGTACCGATAAGTATTTCACCAAAGGGAAAATCTCCTGTAACGTACCCTCCAACCTTACTATAATAATAATTTGTAGAATAAAGACACCATATCTCTCCTGAAGCAACATAGTTACCCCACTGGTCAGAATACTCAAACTTATACTTAATCATATCCCTATCGTTCTGAAGAGGTACAACAATCTTAATACCGTGACTTGTCCGATAATAAATACCCACAGGGTCTATATTAAATTTCCTATTCCAAATGTTTTCTCGCGTTGCTGTTCTTGCACCTGCTACCTTACTAAAATCTTGAGTGAGTTCATTCTCATCATTTGTTTTCATCAAATAGGTTGTATCTACTGGAGGTGTTGGAATATTTACGTAACCCACTTATATCACCTTAGAAGTCCAATTAACAACATCGCCAGCAGTACTACTGCCTACATAAACTACTTCATTAGCTCCAAGAGTAAAAATAATATCATCACTAGAAAATTTGTTACCATTACCAGACGCTGGAACACCATCACCACTAAAACTCCACCTAGAAGTGCCGGCTACAGTTTCTTTACTAATCACCAAAACATAACCGCTTGTAGGAGCTGTAGAAGGCATTTGATACCAAGTATCAGCACTTGCCAAAGAAACACTCCCGTCCGTAGAAGCTCCTGATAAACCAGCAACTTTACTGCCTTCTGTACCATCAGACAAAAACTGCGTCACATTCAATTGAGTTTTAGAATTACTACTAATTCCTGTTTCGAACTCTTCAAGGGAAATCTTAGCATTACCGGAGGTTGTGCCTTGCATTTCTACTTCTGTACCATCAGGCTTTATAAGTTTCGTTCTAGAAACCACAGCTATGTACTTTTGTATTCTTAAAAAACTAGCATTAACTTGGTCAGCAGTATAGAACTCTACAAGGATACAACACACATTCTTTGCAACAAGAGGGTAACTCTTATTAGTATATTTTGTGTTGTTTGCAGAATCATCAAGCGTAGCAATAACACCGCCCTGACTGTTTAATAAAGTAATTTTTACATTACTAAAATCCCCAGTGTGAGCATTAATACCTATAGACCCAATAGTTACAGGTCTGTTTAGAAAAAACTTAAACCACTTAGGATTATCTCCAGCTGTAGAATCCTGTAATCCAGTGTATAAATCATTAAATAACGAACCGACATCTTCGTCCGTAGCAGCTCTAGAACCACCATCATAAACATAAGTTTCAAAAGTCCCAACATCAGACAAAGAAGTTTCCAAGTCTTTTTCATAAACACTATCACCATCAGTGTCAAGAGGGGACTGTGCATCATGGGCATCTAAAACTCTAACACAAGTATTGTCAGAACTATCTTTGACAAACTTATTAAATTCTCTATCCTTTATATTAGTTCTTAAAGCCATGGTGCATAAAAAAATTATTAAACTAAAAAAATAAAAAAAAAGTTGTAAGGTTTCCCTTACTTACCAAATACCATTAACTTACCATCATCGTCAGCCGTTGAAGCGTCTAATGTGATAGTTTGTCCTGATATGGAAACAACGTTAATTTGGTCAGAAGCAGCTTTTTCACAAACCGCACTTGCAAACTTAGGATGTTTCATACCAGTTGTAACAGTACTTGCTGAGTCAGCAGTAACATCAGTAAGAGAATGAATCTCATACTTTAAGTCACCCATGACACCAAATTCAATTAAACTAGATGAAAAAGCCATTATAAATCACCAAACTTATACGTTAAGTCCGTAAATTAAACAGTTCTTTGTCAAGTCTTTACAAACTAACACTTCGTAAGTTGTTAAGAATCCACCAACAGAATCGTATCTTCCAAGGTCAGCTGGGTGATTTGAAGTTTCTTTTAAAACTCTCATTTCCCAGATTCCTTTACCAAGAACAGCAACTGCTGTGTCAGTATCTGAAGCACCGAATTTGTCCATGTAAGCAGATGGTACGATTAAAGCTCCTCTATAAGAGATTACTTCAAAACCACCGGCAACTTGAACTCTGTCATTAAATCTTTGCTGACTTTGTAAGAGAGCTGAGATTTCGTCCTGTTTATCATAACTTACTAAGAACATCCAAGCACTTCCGCCTTTCTTCTTAATTGCAGTATCTGCTGCATCTAAGTGGCTAAGAGCTAAGTCTGTACTTCCTGCATTAACAAGTTGACAGTCAAGGTATGTTTTTCCTGAAGCTCTTGCAATACCGAAAACAGAGGTTGTATCAGATAAAGTCACGTATGAGTTTAAGAGTTGTTTCATTCCTAAGAAACCATCTGCGTCACCGTAAGCACCAGTGTCTGTTCCACCAATTATTTGTTTCTCTTCTAAGTTACCATGTTCGATAGCAGCATTAGATATTTCATCTGCCATAGCATCAAAGTATGAAGACATTGCTGCTTTAGAAAGATTAGTTACTTCCCAATCAGTTCTGAAAGGTTTAGCGATAGCAATAAGTTGTACTTTTGAACCTGTTGCTGCAGTTCCATTTCCACCATCAGCGTAGAAGGTTGACGAACTGTTATTTGCTGTTCTAATATTCCAATGATACCCGATTTGTCCAGCGATAGGTTTTCTATCAACTAATGAAATAAGCGGGGTTCTATTATCCAAGATTTCTTGGATGTTTCTATCAACAGCCTTCATTATTTCTACACCATAAGTAGCATCAAAACCTGATGTTACGTTAGTTGTAGTTGTTAAAGCTGCTCTAACATCTTGTTCTATAGTCATTTTTTTGTTTCTCCTTATTTATACATTGGAGCTTCCTTCAAGAGGTCTCTTAAAGGTTTTTCTTTTAGCTCCTTCCGTAAATTTTCAATTTTATTATCATCTGCTGCGCCTTGTGCAACATATTTATCTTCAGGGTTAACGATTCCCTTAGCATTAGAAAGCTTACCTTCCTTGGACTGTGCCTTAATAATTTCTTTAAGCTCGTCAAGTTCTTCTCTGAGAGAAGGGTCTTCTGAAGAGTCTTCAATTCTCTTATTAGCTTCCGCCAAAGCAACTTCTTTGCTTGTTAAATCGTCTTTAATTGTTGAAAGTTCTTTATTGGTAGCCTCTGATAACTCTTTAGACTCCTTAAGCTCTTTCTCTAGTTTTTCAATCTTTTCTTTTGCTTCCTTTTCATCTGCCATTCTTATTTCCTCTTCCTTTTCTGTACCTGCCATTCTAACAAATACGTCTGTTATTTGAGCACCGCTATTAGCAGCCCCACTAACCAATGATAATCCACTAACAGTCAAATCTTCAATAACACTGATACGGCTACCGGTAGCATCATACTTCTGATGTATTTTTGGATTATTAAACTCAATACTGAAACCATCAAAGAACTTATCTTCTAACATACCAACAATTCCATTATAGTAAGCAGGGTCTAACTTTTTGAGGTGAGGGTTAATCTCAACCTCAACCATAACACCTTCTTCATCAAAAGATATATTTCTTGGCTTACCAATCGGTAACTTACTTGCTGCATTATATTCTAAAGCTTCATCAATTTCTTTCGTACTCTTATCCTCAGAAATAAGTCTTTTTCTTACTTCCAATAACCTATTTGTTATCCTGTCACCAAGTGCTTTCTGGTGTTGAATACCAATCTTAATGTTTTTAGTTCTTAAATCTTGAGCTACTTTACGCATTGCTTTCTTACTGAGTTCAGTACCGTAAGTATCTAAACCTTTAAAGGCTGCATACCCTTTAGCCCACACACTCTTGTTATTGTTAGACATTTCACTTCTAACTTCAAACTCTTCCGTTACAACTTCAAAACTCATTCTCTAACACCTAAATTATCATACGTCCAAAGGTCAGACCTTACGCTGGACTCTCGTTTTTTCTTTCCGGCCTCACTAACACCATTCTGGTCAAGCTGTGTCTTTCGACCCTCACCATTAGAATCAGCACCTCTATTGGAATCACCATCTTCTGATTCTTCCCCCGGAACTCCAGCACCCATCATTGGCTCTGGCTTTTCAATCTTAGCATCTTCCCGAAGCTTAATACCTCTTGCTAAGATGTAGTCTAAAACACTGTCATCGTCTATACCAATATCTTTCATCACTTTAGCATTATTCATAATACTTTTTTCTTCCATTAGACTAAAGGAATTAAATGCGAACTTAACATTCTTAGGACTAAACCCTAAAGCAGGCAATAGTTGTTTATTGATTGCCGATGCAATCTTATTCTGAACGGACTTAATTCTTGTTTCAAAACTTCTGATTTGAGCTTCAGAATTACTCCTGTTAGAATTATCAGGAATACCAATCCATATTGGAGGTACTTTTGTTATCATCAAAATAGAAGTTCGTAAATGATTAAGAATCTCTACAAGCCCCTTACTGAAATCAAACACTCCTGTTTCTTTTGTTTCAATCTCTCCCCATCCCACAAGGTCTTTATGAGGTGTGTTTTTAGCACGTTTAAGATTTTCGATAAACATTTTAGTCTGCTCTTTATTTGCAGTTTTTAAAACGTAAAGAAGTCTCGGTGGAAAGTTTTTAAAAATATTAGCCAAATAACTGTTGGCAAATTTGTTTGTTGAGTAATCTCTCATTATACTCTTCAATGGTGTATAAGAATAAACTCTACTGCCAATTGATTTAAGTTTAAAATGAACAACGTCATCAACAGAAAAATGAACTTTAGAAGAAGGCTCTGATATTGGAGTTTGGATGTATCCAAGTATCTCTCCATGCTTGTCATATTGTATCTTCATCTCGGTTGTTTCGAGAACGTGTAATTCCGAAGGAGCACCGTCAAGTTTTCTTATTTCTAAGAAGGCATCACCGTATATGAGCATTGAGTACATTATATTTTGTGATACCAAATCAAAGTCTAAGGTATCCTCAAATAGTTCCTGTAACTCTTTTGTTGTCCTATTGTTCTTCCCTAAGAACCTGAAGCCGTGTGCTGAACCAACATCAACAGTCGTGTCTAAGGCTGTGGTAAGTACTGGGTCGCTCTCACACATGTCCAATAACAGATTGTAGTCTGTTGGTGAACTTACAGTGTTATCATGCGACTCTTTATAGTAATCCTTAACTATGCCTGAGCTAGCTCTGATGTTTAATTCTTCGGTTGTTATATATTCTACCATGGTAATGTTTACTAGTATATCCCGCCCTAATTTTAGCTAATAGGATGGCTTTAAGCACCCTATACTAATATATATTCGGTGATGATTCCTTTATAAGCCTTTGGGTGTTTTTACCCCTTTCTTATGGTAATCCTGCCAATTCACCTTAAACTCCCTGATAAACTCTAAGTTATCAAGAATAGCTCTTGTATTGGTAAGCACCTCTGAAAGACACTCATCATACCAAAGTTCTTGCTCCTTACGGGTAAGAATAAACTCTTCCCTCTGAGCTCCTGTTTTATCATAATACTTTCTAATTTTCATATCGCCATCTTATTTAAAGCCCTTATAAAATTCTTAATCTTAATAAAAGTCTTTAACTTCTCCTCACATTCTTTAGGGTTCTTCATATCTAAATAAACCTTCAAAGAACCATTCTGTACTTTCTCCGTATAACTATCCTGATATATTATTTCCTTCATTATGTATTATCCCCCTTAATTCTTAGGCAATACTTGCAATGACGTGAATTAATATCCTCATCATACAAAATATTATGCCTTCCACAGTTAGTCATACTAACACCAACTCGTAAGGTTCAGAATCTTCCGTCAGCCACTGACTGGCACTCATAATAACAGCATCAATCATATCATCATTCAAGC
>JAYEIZ010000005.1:0-6262 GCA_034660355.1 Nanobdellota archaeon | reverse complement strand
GATGGAATTTGTATGGTATTGCAAGAAACCTCCTCCGGAAGAGATGAAATCACAACAGGAATTAATACAATATATTATTTAGAACTATCTAAGAATTGGAAAAATTGAAAATTAATTTTTCCTTTCTTGGAAAACATGTTTTTCTATCCTACCTTTAGAATAAGCCTCCATAAAAGGATAGCTTAGTAGCTTCTTTTTTGTTTCTTCACTAAAAGATTCAAACATACATCTTTATTTTTATTTGAACTTTTTAAATGTTTTTAAAGAACTCTAACCAAAATCCACATTATACTTCTTAATTAGTGCTTTCTTTGCATCTTGAAGTCTTGGATTTAATTGTTCATCAACTCCTTGCGCATCAATTTTAAGTACACTATAAACTGCAGTATGCTCTATCCCTTTCAGATGATTCTCAGCATACTCATCAATATCATCTTGGCCCAATCGAGGTGGAATCTCATAAGACCTTTTTCTTAAAACTAATCTTCCAATCTTCTTTCTGTTTACTGCCTCAATAGTTTGCTGTAAAATCTTTTTATCTACATAAGAACTAGGTTTTTCCATAACTAAAGTCATAACCTCTAAATGGGGATGCATCTCTGTATGATATTCAGTCAGCATTGCCACATACTTAGAACCGCAATTTTTTAATGATTTTCTGATGGTATCTAATAATCCTCTTCTTGTATCCTGTCTAAATCTGGTATAAATCTCCCTCATCTGTTTATCATTTAATGGTTCTACTGTTCCTTCTGTAAGTGCTTCTTTTGCCTTATCATAAGATAAACAATCAACTCCTTTATCCTTTACTGCTGATTCATGTAAATATTTGAAAAGAATATCTACTTTTCTCCGCCTAGCCCCATTAGTGTCTCCGTTCTCTTTAGAGAACGTCATTATATCTTCACTAACTTTTCCAATATCGTGATAGAAACTCATTATTCCAGAAAGCATTATCTTTATTCCACTTACACTCCTTTTATCAACATCTTCAGGATTATCACAAAGCCCAAAAGCCCAGATAGAATATGTTTCAGACCTTCCATGATGAAAAGATTCCTCTAAACTCTTTCTGACCCTATTCCTCCCCTGCACATAAGGATCAATTGATTCAGTTGTAGACCGATCAGGCGCTTCCTCAGCCAAATCATCTAAACTCATTCTAACGCCATCAAATCTACTGCTATTTCTTAACCTAAACATCTCTCCCTCTACTCTCTCTTTTAACTTACTCATTCCAGGGTCAAAATCAATCGGAACACTATGTTCTTTAGTTTGCTGTCTAGCAGAAAATCTTGGTCTTGGTTCTTGTCCTCTTGTCATTATATTATTCACCTAAATATATCACTAATTAGTAGTGTATTTCCACTAGAATTTATAAATCTATCCTTTTTTTACCTAGAAACACTTAACCAGTAAAAACAGGTCTTTTAGAAAGTTCTTTAGGCAAAGCTAAAGGCTTAAACGGCATACCTAAAGTCTCTTTCTTAACAGAATCAATCAACTCATTAAGTGACATTGTAACTAGCTCTTTCTTACCGCGAACCCTAACAGGCAATTTCTTACTTGCCTTCTCTTTCTCACCGATTACAACAACATTGGAGCTCCACTCCTGTTCAGCAGACCTTATTTTCTTTCCAACATGAAGCTCCCTATCATCAATATCAGCACGAACATTATTAGAACGTAGCTCATCAGTAATCTTATTAGCATATTCATTGTCTTCTGCTGAAACTGGAATAACTCTTACCTGCACAGGTGAAACCCACATAGGTAATTTAGCAACCTTTTCTTGTTTCTGATCATACGCAGCTTTCTCAAGCAACGTATACATCACTCTCTCTACAGCTCCTGAAGGAGAACAATGTAATATCAATGGCTTTTTCAATTTGCCATCTTTATCAGTAAACTCAATATCATAAGTTTCTCCATTCTCAATATCAATCTGGTCAGTTGAAAGTGCAGATGCTTTGTCAAGTGTATCAACAAAATTAAACTCATACTTCAATACAAAATAGAATATTCTTTCATCCCACATCTCCAATAATATAGGTTTACCTAATTTCTTAACCAAACTAACGATGTATTCTTTATTCTTTTCAAAGAAATCTTTAGTTGTACGAAGAGCCATCTCAACATCTGAATTCTCAATACCCATTTTATCAAGAACACTTAAGCTTAAATCAAATCTTACTTTGAATTCATCCATCGCCATATTCATATCTGAAACAAGTGAATGAACATCAGGCATTGTAAAAGCACGAAGACGTCTAAGACCAGTTAATTCTCCTGATTGCTCTCTCCTAAAACTATACCTAGTCATTTCATATATCTTCAAAGGAAGATTTCTGTAAGATAAAGTAGCGTCATGAGCCATAAGGAACCCGCCAAAGCAGGCTGCAAAACGAAGGAAAAACGTTCTTTTATCAGACTCTATTGAATATTGGCGGGCAGGAAACCTTGCAAGATACTTAGCAAGGGTAGGATGATTCATATCATACATAATTGGTGTCTCAACCTCAACACCACCATAATCAATCACTCTGTCAGTAACATACTCTTCTATCAGTTTCTTAATCAACCGGCCTTTAGGATAATAACGAAGATTGCCCCCATCAGAAGCGGGCTCATAATCAACAAGTTCAAGCTTCTTCATCATAGCAACATGCGCAGGTTCTGAATTTACAGCACGAGATTTCTCTTTCTCATAGAACGAAAACTTCTTTAGTTTATCATGCCCTTTAAAATCAAACTTTGAAACATCATGCAACTCTCCATCTAGCGTCAATATATTCCAGTATGAAGTTAGTTTACGCTCTTTCTTAAGTGACTCACTCTCAGCATCTTCTTTAACATCTTCAGGACCAAACTCCCTGCTTAACTCAGCCAAAGGATGTCCTTTAACAGAAATATTAAATGACTTATACCATCCAAATGGCGACCTATGAACTTCAAACTCTTTTTTTAACTCAGCTTCAGCGTTATCTAAAACATCTAAAGCAGTTTTAGGGCTTCCAGGGGAATTAGTTAAATGAACATAAGGATACAAAACAATATTCTTCTCTTTTACTTTTTCAGAAATATCCTTTATATTCTTTACCAAGTTAGAAGCAACAACCTTAGGATTAGCTTCATCCCTTTTCTCAACAGAGATAAACACAACTAAGCATTGTTCTATCCTTTCTTTCTTATTCTTCAATTCTTCAGGATCTTTAATTGCCTTCTTCTTAGCCTCAAACTCAATAAAGTCTGAATGTAATGCTAGTATCTTCATATCAAGAAGCAGGTTAAATCAATTATTTATAAATCTTTTCAATGAATTATAGGGGAATGACGCTAGCAGGCAACAACAATAACGGCTTCGGACGCTTCGCTACTCGCCACTCCGACGGAGCCAACCCTCGACTCGCCCTTGCCATTGTTGTTGCCTGCTTAAAAGAATAGTATATCAGAATTAACTTAGTTAGAAATATCTAATGAACAATAACATTCCATAAAATCTTCATAATACCCAGAACAGACAGTATTATAATAACAATATCCTCTGCAATATACCCTATCCCTAAGCCAAAAACCGCTAAACCTCGATTCAAATTTATCATAGCAATAGTAAATACCAACAATAAGATTACCAGAAATGAAATAAAAAACTTCAATTCTCTTGTATGGTGCTCTTTATGTTCCATAACTATGAAAATAGAAATTTCTTATATAAACTTTTGTAGTCGATATTTGTAGTAAAAACTAAGGAATATCTAAACTCTTCTTTATATATTCATAGACCTTAGGATATTTATCTATATCTGCTAGGTCATTATGTAAGCTAATCTTAAAAAAATCCATGCAGCTCCCATCAACAAAATACTTCTCAGCATAATCAAGAGTTGAACTTCCCAAGGTAACAACTCCATCACCATCTTTCTCACCTATCCTGCATCCTTTCCCGGATATAGTGTAGAATCTGACGCTTTTTATCTCATCTAATGGATTATTCAGTTTTTTTAGAAATACTCCATCCTTAGACATATCCTCACATTCCCTTCTCTCACCTAATATATTACATATCCTTTCAACATTTGGTTCTATCCCTTCATTAGGCGTCCCTATAAGTATAACCTTATCAAGTGAATCTTCACCAAATATCTGTATATATCTTCTTACAACTAGTCCTCCCATTGAGTGAGCTATTATATTCACTTTAGGCCTGCCTGTTTTATATTTTGCAAGTAATATGATATCATTCAGCCTTATAGCATAAGTATCAATATTATCTGCTTTCATTGTTATGTATATATACTTCCCTAATGAATAGAAATAATCATAGTAATAGCTTGCTTTGACAACAACAGGAAGATTTGCAAGTCCCCACTCTTGGCCTTTATATTCTTCAGGCTTGAAATCAAAACGTATAGTTCCTGCATTCATATAACCATCTTCTTGAAGCTGATATTGCATCTTATTGAATATATCTATCGATGGCTCTGGAGAAACTCCTTTGAAAGGGGAGTGTCCATGGATCAAAACAACAGGAAACAAGCTAGAGTTCTTCTTACACTCATCTGAAGTGCAGCAAGGATTGCATTCACCATAAACACAACATATTGGCAGATTCTCAGCAAGTTCACTCTTTATCAAATCATATGTTGTTATATTGTTTGTATCCAAGACCTCAACTTCATCTAGATTACCTATCTTTGTAGGAAGAGAAGAAAGATTTGTTAGGTTTGAGCAATACTTATTGTAATAACCCCTTGATTCAGAAGATACAACTAATTTAACACCCTCTCCCAAAGTCTCAGTTTCATACTCATTGAATATCTTATTTAAGTCCAAACACAAATCCTCGCTTAAATTCTCGCAATCTCCAAGATCACATTTCTTGGAATATTCAATAGAAGCTAAATAGATCCCTTCAGAGTTTGCTTTTTCATATTCTTCATTCAAACTTTGATTAAACTCCCACACAAAATCATAAACCTTCTTATTATCTTTCTCAAGTTCATCCAAGAATTCATATCTGCCTGCGAAGTTTTTAATATAAATATCTGAGATTGCGCCATAAACTGAATTAACCTCTTCAGTTAAGTTCCTTTCATCTGAATGGTATATAACATATTCCCCATACGACCCTATAAGATCAAAAAAATAATTCTTCAGCAGGTTATACTCATCTACTATCAAATTTTGCCTATCGATGGAAATCTCAATTTCTCTTAATAGCTCCCCAGATTTTTTATAGAAATCTTTAGCTACTAAATCGCCCTTTCCACTATATACTGAGTCTAACTCCATATATTCCTCGCTAGACCATAGCTTAAACACATCATTAGTCTTCTCTTCAATATAATCAGATTGCTCTAATAATTGAGCATACTCCCCATATAATTGTTCTTTCTCTATTAACCCCCCAGTATTATTCAATATATAGTAAGCTTTTTGCAGTTCTTTGCTGGCATTATTTATCAACATCAGATTATTCTTGATATCCTTCTCCAATCTCTCTTTAATCTTTTTTTCTTCTCCAGTAAGCTCGTAATTCAATGTTATGAAAGAAGATCTTGTTTTGATAACTCCTCTTGTACTGCATAGTCTAGACCGAACATTTGAACACTCCACGTCAAAATTATATATCTTCTGGCCGCCACCTCTCCCATAAGGCAACAACTTAAATGTCTTATTAAGATGTCCATCTTTATTCAATGTAAACTCTCCATCATCAATAATCTTATTGTCACTTCTATCATAGAACCTGTAACTGCAATTAGCCGAACAGAACATGCTGTTCTTATTTGAGACCTGAAATGTCACATCTTTATCTTGATTATTATCTATTGTGAATGTTCTTTCTGATGGCTCAACATAAACTATCAAAGGATCCACGAGCGCAAAACGAACCCTTAACCCTGCAATGAAAAGCCCTGAAGATAAGATAATAAGGGCAAGTAAAGTAGTGATTACTGCTCCTTTCCATGTTTTTATCATTTTTTAGGATCCATTACTAAGACTTTCTTTAAATTTGTTTCTTTTATCTGGTAGCAGACGCAAATAATACATAATTAATGGCTGCTACTAGATATAGAAAGACAAACTATTATTATGCTTTACTTTTGTCTTTCTATAATCTCATTAGTCGCTACTGTGAAATTCCAAAATTTGGCACAAAATTTCGGCGGCAATTCATTTATAAAGTTTAAAAAGAAAAATGAACCCACCACTTATCGTATCAGGATTTTGTCAGAGTTTTGAAATCAAAAGGCAGTTT
>JAYEIZ010000004.1:0-6267 GCA_034660355.1 Nanobdellota archaeon | reverse complement strand
TGTATCCCATTTTTTTCACCTCTATATTATCTAGTTATATAACTAGATAACTTATATATAAACTTTTCGGTTTTAGAATACAAAAAATAGAAATGTCTTATCGAGAGAAAGTGCAAAAGTTTAATATAAAAAGATTTATTAATGCTCTACTTTTCTCTTAGCTTATGGATGAAGAAACTATTGAAAAATACAAACAAGCAGGAAAGATAGCAGCACAAGCTTTAGCATATGGTAAGGAACTAATAAAAAAAGATGCTAAAGCTCTGGATGTATGCAACAAAGTAGAAGAGAAGATAGCAGAGTTAGGCGCTCTACCTGCTTTTCCAGCTCAGGTATCTTTAAATGAAACAGCTGCACACTTTTGTCCTGAAGAGAACGATGATACAATATTCTCTGATCAAATAGTTTGTCTGGATGTTGGTGTTCATGTTGATGGTTTTATCGGAGATAATGCCTGCTCAGTTGATTTATCAGGAAACAATTCTGAATTAGTTAAATCATCACAAGAAGCATTAAAGGCAGCTATTGAAAAAGTAAAAGTAGGAGTTAAACTAAGTGAAATAGGAAAAGCAATTGAAGATACTATAATTGGATTGGGTTTTCAGCCAGTAAGAAACCTATCTGGACATGGCTTAGATCAGTATAATATTCACTCTTCTCCAACAATACCTAATTTTGATACAAAAGAAGACGCTATCTTAGGAAAACAAGTAATTGCAATTGAACCTTTTGCAACAACTGGTACTGGAATGATTGGCGAAAAAGGAGATGCTTCTGTTTTTTCATTAAAAGAGAAGAAATCAGTAAGAGTGGGATTTGTTAGAAATATATTGAAACAAATAGGAAGTTATAATGATTTACCATTTACAACTCGTTGGCTAACAAGTAAATTCTCAGAACCTCAGGTTAACTATGCACTAAACCAGCTGAAGCAGCTAGAGATCCTAAGGTCTTACCCTCCATTAGTTGAGAGGTCAAATGGCCTAGTAAGCCAGGCAGAGCATTCTTTATTAGTAGATGATGAAGTGATTGTTTTGACTAAAGTTTAGAAATATCTACTTCTTCCTCTTTTCCAGAGGACATATCCTTAATCTTAACCTTACCTTCTTTTAGCTCATCAGGCCCAACTACCACTACTTTCTTAGCCTTGATATTATTAGCATACTTAAACTGATTCCCCAAATTACGTTGCATCAAATCAATCTCTACTTTAGAGTTCTTTCTTAACTTATCTGCTATCTCTAAAGCCTTATCCTTAACTTCATCATTAACAATAGCAATAAAATAATCAGGACCTTGATCTACTTTTGGCAGTAAACCTTTTTCTTTCAACAATAAAGACAAAGTGGCATACCCTAACCCAAAACCAGTAGCAGGTGTCGCATCTCCTTTGAACATCTCAATCAATTTATCATACCTTCCACCACCAGCTAAAGCTCTGTACTTCTCATTTATATCGAATACTTCAAAAACAGTTCCAGTATAGTAAGCTAAGCCACGAGCAGTTGAAAGATCAATATTTATGAAATCTTTTTTATTATTTAACAATTTTAATGTTGAACTCAGTTCTTCTAATCCATTTTTAGAAAGCTCATTATTACAATACTTTTTGATTTCATTAATATCCTTAAGTTCGATAATGGTTTTTATCTTATTGATTTCTTCATTTAATCCAATTTTCTTAAGCTCTCCATTGAATTCCTCGTCGGTGATTTTACTCCTCTTATCTATCATTGCTATTATCTCAAAAACATCTTTGTCTTTAACAATATCTTTAAGTAAACCTTCTAACAATTTTCTGTTATTTACCTTAACAAAGAAATCTTTTGAACTTAATCCTAATGATAGAAAAGAATCTATCAGTAAAGAGATAACTTCAGCATCTGCTTCTGGTTTAGCACTTCCAAATAACTCAATACCAAATTGATAAAACTCCCTTAACCTTCCTTTTTGGGGTCTTTCATACCTCCACATCCTAGAAAGATAATACCACTTTACTGGTTTGGGTAGGCTTCTTTGCTTTTCAATAAACATCCTTGCAGCAGGAACAGTAATATCAAATCTTAAGCCAAACTCTTCATCACCTTTTTTCTCTAAGACAAATATCTGATTCTTTATCTCTTCTCCTTCTTTTCTGCTTAGTAGATCTAAGCTTTCAAAAGCTGGTGTTTCAATCTGTTTGAAATTATATCTTTCAGCTACATCCTTGAACTTTCTAAATATGTATTCCTTGATACTCATCTCTTCTGGAAAGAAATCTACTGTTCCAGAAGGCTTATTGAATTGTGATTTAATCTCTTTCTCAATCTTCTTCTGTACTTCCTTAACTTCAGGTTCAGAAACTACCCTATTCTCTCCCCTTCCAAAAACCATTCTTCTGACAGCGTCCCTTACCCCTTCAGAAACAGAGCTATAGATATCACTATCAACAAGCTCTTGAATCTCTTCAATTAGACCCTTTGTAAGCCTTATTTGTAGTGTTTCCATTACCATAGTAATTGAATAGTAATGGTTTATATATAAATCTTACTATTCTAAGCTTAAAACACTTTCTAATAATAACTAATAAAGAAATATAACTAATTACTTCTTAGCTAAACCACGCTTTCTTTTCTCTTTCTTCATCCTTTTGCGCTGCCATTTCCATCTCATCTGACCTTTCTTCTTCCATCTACGCGAACTTCTTTTCATATGCTATAGGAATCAATGGTTTATTTATAAATCTTTTTATGGAAAACAAAGAAAATAGAATCTAGGAGTTAATAGCACTCCATTGCCTTTCCAGATTTTGATACAATTCAGGTTTTCCAGTGATTGCCTTGATCACTTCACCCATTGTTTCTGTTAAAGCATAACTGAATTCTGCTGAATAATCATTACCCTGCCTATGATCTATTTCGTGTAAATAAGCACAGAACGCTTCATGAAATGGTTTTTGTAATCTCTCCTGGGAAAGCCAGACAAATCTTTCATCATACTGTCCTTGAAAAATACTATCTTCTTGCTCCTGACTAAAAATCCAGATATCTTTTTTCTCTTTTTTTATGGGGGTAGTAGCTTCATATAGAATGTTAATTTTCTTCTCTTCTTCGGTGCTTGCTTCAACCCTATAATGTTCCTGCATCTCTTCAAACCTTCCACTAGCTTTTTTCATGCCAATATCTGCAAAAAAACCTGAGCATAAGATATACCCTCTTTCCTCAAGATTATCTCTAATAATTGAGGATAAGATTGTATCAGTTGCCAAGTATTTATCTTCAAAATCAAGCTTTACATTCTGCTTTTTCAATCTCTTTGCAATTCCTTCTAAAACATAGTATCCTATTTGATGACTCCAATTGTTTGACCAAATTGGTTTCATATCATAAATTAATCTGGTAAGATCTTCAGTTTCAGCTTTGTCTAGAATTCTAGGAATTATTTTTTCTTCAATTTCAGTTCTAGTCACAATTCCCCTATCTCTATCTTTTTTTAATCCAAAATCTGTATAAGTCCAGATATTTACATGCTCAACAGTATTCCATTTTTCCTCGTCAAAATGCCTTCTTTGCCCTATATAATAGAAATTTCCTTTAGGTGTATCACTAGAGCCTTCTTCTCTAGGTAGATACTTAAACCCCCCAATACCTTTAATATCTAAGGAAGGATTTTGAAAGTCTTCATTCTCAGAGTGAAAGAATAAATCTCTTGCATCCAAGAAAGCTTGAGCATACTCTTTATTTTCAGTCTTAAATTCAGCAAAATTACCATCAATATTATTTCCTTTAATCAACCCTGCGTGAAGGCCTTTTCTTTTTTCAACATACTCATCTTTTGGAATGTCATGAAGCAGAAAGTCTAATTTCCAATTGCCAGAACCAAATCTTACTTGTGAGAATTCATAGTCTCTTAACAAAGATAGAGCTAAAATCTTAGTACCTTCTCCAAAACCTCCTGTAGCATTCTCATCATTTGATTTTGTAGTTCCTCCTAGATGCATCAATTGCCTGAAATCATATTCAGCATGATTGCTGATCCTTACCCTATACTCTCCTGCTTCTTCTGAAATATCTATATCAACACCATCCAATGACTTGTCGTTTGCATCAAAGAAATTCTGTAAAGTATCTCTTGCAACCTTTTCAATTGACCAATCAACGCCATACTTATCCAGGATTCCTAAATATTTAAACTGTTTAAACTTCCTTTTGAATGCATAATCTGAGAACGATTGTGCAATTCTCTCTAGTTTGGATGTCATTTTTATTGAAAATATTATTACCTTCCATACTTCGGGTCTTGTTTGATGAAGTTTCTTAGGTTCATCCTGTTCAGTTTTTCAGCAAATGTAATGAACCTGCTAAGCTGCTCAACATACTGCCCTTGTTGAGGTATATCGTTAAACAAAGCAGTAACTGCACTATATGAATCGCCTGGCGAAGTATCTCCATACTTTTCCAATAATTTTTGTTTCAATTCAGAAGACGCGTACTTAAGTGCAGCTCTATTTAATTCAAAATTAGGTATGTTCTCTCCGCTAAACTCCCAAATCAATCTGGTTTCTACTGTCTCTTTAATCTTATCAATATCAGCTCCCCTCCCAACTAGTCTCTCTTCTAGCTCAGTGTTTACTTTCTCTAAATATTCAAGAGGCAGTCTCCTAACTGCTCTTTCTGCAAGACTTATTGATTCGGTTTCTATCCTTTCGTGGATAGAATCATAATCAACGTTTTCTTCCTTTATTTCTCCTTTTTCTATTCTCTCCTTTAATTCATACCCTTCTTTTGAATGCTTATCTAAAAGCACCCTATACTCATTTTGTATATCTAAAGCAGCATTCATACCATTGTGCTTTGTTTCATCCCATGGATATAAGCCATTACCATGGACAAAATGCCTTAATTGAGTGTAAACCTCCATAACAACACCAATCTGGTCTTTTGTTAGGTGCTTAGAAAGTTCATTCTTATCTGTAATATTTTCCATCCCTTCTTGTCTAAAATACCTTAATGGAACTATCTCAAACATATCCTGCATTATAGCTTTAGTCATATCAGAATGATCTTTAGTTATAGCACATTCTTCTATGGACTCATACAAAGAATCTCCTGTTTCATCTAGGAAAGCCTGCCACCAGATTGATTTTGTAGGATCTCTAACTAGGCCACTTACATGGAAATATCGTTCTTTTCCGTCTTTTCCAAAGAAAACTTTGCCATCATTTACTCTTACATCATCACCATTCAAAAACTTGCCATCCCACGAAATGCCGTCCCAATGGTCTTTCTCATTAAAGAATTGTTCATCAGGGTAATCTTTGGCATTGTAAGATCCAGTATTCCATCTCCTTATCCAATAACCGTTAAAGTCTTCATCCAGTACATTTACTTTTTCTGATTGTGGTGAATCTTTCCCGAATGTTGCACCTGTACCGATTGTTGCAATTCCTGCTAAACTTGTAACTACACTTTCTAAAAATCCTCTTCTTGATTGTGTTTTTTTCATTTTTTATTCAAGCAGTTTAGCAGCGTATCTTTTCTCTGCTTCAGCCCTTATTGTAGAAAACTTAATTCCTCTCCGCTCATAATTGAGCATATCCTCTGGATTGATATTTACTCCGTAATCAGAATTAAGCTTAGCATATGCTTTTATCTTATCCTTGCTTACCTTACGCTCATGCAATTCTATTATGTCTGAAGTCCAATCAATATGCCCAATATATCCGCGAAATGCCCTTGACACAATTTTCCAATCATCGCTCCTAATCTCTTTGAACAGATTTGCATATTTATTGTCAACACCATGTTTAACGAATTTAACAGTGCTATCAGCACCATAGTTATAACTCTTTGCAACAGCTGGAGTAATTTTATTATGCGTGTATTTGTGAATCTCATTACAAGACACTATGTCAACTTCAAAGAATTCCTTTATTTCATCAATCGTAGTTTTGTCTTTAATAAAACCTTTAAATGCAGTTCTAAATCCCCGTTCTTCTGAAGAAGAATCATCTAGTAGCAAGTTAAAGATTTCTATCAAAGGATTCACATCTTTAGGCATCCAACCTTCCTTGAAGAACTCTTGTATATCGTTCTCATCTAGATTACCATGGTATTCATTCTCAACAGCAGGGGGTATTCCCATTCTAACGTAATGGTCAACAAAAAATGTTTGATGGCTGGATCCATTCTCTTGTGAAATCCTCCTGATTGTATATCCATTTGCTATATCAGGGCCAATATCTCTGTCCGATAGGAATGATGCTCCTGATTCAAAGGTGCTATTATG
>JAYEIZ010000003.1:0-6285 GCA_034660355.1 Nanobdellota archaeon | reverse complement strand
ATACCATGAAGCAAAACTAAAATTCTGGGCTTATCAAACGATTAAAGATGTTTGCTAGCCGATAGGCTGTTAAATTCATATCTTAGCAGAAGCTCTATTAAATATCTAGAATCATGCCACACGGCAGCAGAACCCAAAGCTTTTTAAATATTCTATAAATCCTCATATTCATGGAAGAACAAAAACTAACCTGTAGTTCATGCAAGGCAAGAATAACAAATCTAGATGGAAGTGTAAAATTCGAATGTCCAAGTTGCGGCAAATCTACTCTAATCAGGTGTAAGCATTGTAGGGAGATAGCAGCGAAATATACTTGTCCAAATTGCCAATTCGAAGGACCAAACTAAGATGGCAAACGTAATAGTAACCTTAAAAATCATGCCGAAAAGCCCTGAAGTAGACCTAAATAAGGTTGAAGAAGAGGCAAAAAAAGAGATAGCAGCTTTCGCAGGCGAAGGCGAAACAAAATCAGAGCAAGAACCTTTAGCTTTTGGCTTGAAATCCTTAAAGATTATCTTTGTAACAGATGAAGCAAAAGGCGCTACAGACCCTCTAGAAGAGAAGATAGCAGCACTTGAAGGCGTTAATTCTGTAGAAGTTACTGATGTAAGAAGAGCGTTAGGATAGATTATCTCAATATTTTAATCAATCGTTTTAATTCTATATTAGATTTTACAGCTTCAGGATTAAAATGAGTTTCACTTACATTATATCCTGCTTTTCTTATCTTCTCAACCAATTCTAGTTTTTTAGGAATATTCTTCAGCTTATTTCTTTTAACTACTTTATGAATATCAAAAAACCCTATCGTGTCTATTTTTGATTCATTTTTTATTAGGTCTAGAAATTTTATTAATTGATCATCATATATTATTTTTTTATTATTTTTTATTGATTTAAACATCTTATCAACTAATCCTTTATCCCACAATTGTCCTTTCCACATTGGCCCAGAATCTTCATAATGCCCATGTTGCTTCAATACCTTATCTGTCTCGTCTTTTGCCTTTTCACACCTAAGAAATACCCTCATATAATGGTCTTTAGAATAAGAGAATATGGGAATTAGTGCCTTATTGTATTGTGCACCTATCAATTGCACCTTCCTTATCAATATCCTAAGCCCAATTTCGTGCATTAACTCATTGCGAAGGGGAACTGCCCAATACTTGCGAAGACAAGCCTTTGGATAAGTTCCACATAAAGCACTAGTGTCAGTAGCAGTAACAGCTAGAAGACCTTCTCTGGATAGTCTCTTAACTGCATTATCTAGATAAGGATTTGGTGTTCCAAATGGATCAATATCTACATAGTCAAAACCCTGAGAGTTCAGCAAAAACAGATTCGCATCTTCATTACTTATTATTATCTTCTTTTTTATTGATTTACTCAGTTTATTTAATGATAAGTTCTTTTTTATTGATTTAACAGCATTGGTTGAATAGTCATTTATTGATATTGTCTTTATCTTACTTTTCTTCAATTCCAAAAGAAATCTTATTGCTCTGATCCCAGATCCAGCTAAAGGGTCTGCTATATTCAGCTTATTCTTATCAATAGCGCTCAAGACCAAAACAGAAATATCCCTATTGAACTTCATCACAGGATTATAGAATACCTCCATCTGTTTGCTTAATTTGCTTACTTTTGGAATATTTATAGCTGCTTTTCCTTCTCTGACTATTTCATACATAAAAACAAGAAAAAGCTATTAGAATAAAAAGCTTATTATATTATACTAACCAAAACATGCTTTGTATCTCTGTATTTATCATTGCCTACAGATATCTTTGCAACATAAACACCTGGTTCAGTATCATAAGGTATTGGCATGAATACTCTCTGCATAACACTATCTCTTTTTGAGATATCACCTGCCCTAGAGGTAAACCTTAAGCCTAATTCATATATATAGGCCTTTACATTTACATCATCCATCTGCTTATTAAGATCATTCCTTATGTTAAAGTATGATTCTCCTATTTCACCTGCCTCAAAAGGCTCATCAATATAGAAAGTGCCTATCATCCCAGCACTAGCAAAACTAACAGAAACAATTAACATCAAAAATATAGTTATTAGTTTTTTCATTTTAAATCCCCCTATTCCCTAGCAGTTACTATTACAGAATGCTAATTCATATTTAAAGTTTTATTTACTTAATCATAATGTTTAAAAAGGATATTTAATTCTCCCAGCATTGGTGATAAAAGTAGCAATCAGAAGCCCATTATGTGTAGTCCTTGCACATGTTGATCATGGAAAAACTAGCATCTTAGATAAGATTAGAGGCACTGCTATTACAACAGGAGAAGCAGGAGGAATAACTCAGGCAATAGGTGCATCAATTATCCCATTACATACAATAAACAAGATTTGTGGAAATCTTCTCGAATCATTAAATATGAAATTCACCATTCCAGGAATTCTTTTTATAGATACTCCAGGGCATGCGTCTTTCACCAGCCTAAGAAGAAGAGGTGGAAACTTATCAGATATAGCTATTCTGGTAATAGACATAAACGAAGGCCTTAAACCTCAAACAATAGAATCAATAGAGATATTAAAACAATACAAAACACCTTTTGTGATTGCACTAAATAAGCTTGACTTAATAACTGGCTGGAAATCATCTGATGAACCATTGCTCAAAAGCATTTCTCAACAATCAGAGAATATCCAACAATTACTGGATAAAAGATTATACGAACTAGTGGGTAAATTATCAGAATTAGGCTTTAACTCCGAAAGATTTGATAGGGTAGACGATTTCACTAAGACTATAGCCTTAATACCAACTTCTGCAAAAACAGGAGAAGGCATACCAGAATTATTAATGGTACTGACTGGCTTAGCTCAAAAATTCCTAGAAGTATGCCTGAAATGCGATGTTACTGGAGATGCAAAAGGTACAATCCTAGAAGTAAAAGAAGAAAAAGGCCTAGGTAAATCAATAGATGTAATGCTTTATGATGGCAGCCTAAAAAGGGGCGATACAACTGTTATAGGAACCTTAGATGAACCAATTATAACAAAAGTCAAAGGGCTATTTGAGCCAGCTCCACTTAAAGAGATGCGTGATAAAAAAAGCAAGTTCAAGACAGTTCAGGAAGTCAATGCCGCTACTGGAGTTAAGATTGCAGCTACTGGAATAGATGAAGTTTTAGCAGGCATGCCAATAAGATCTTGTTCACCAAACGAAATCGATAAAGTAAAACAGGAAATAAAAGAAGAAGTAGAAGAAGTTCTGATAGAGACAGATAATGAAGGGATTGTAATAAAAGCAGACACATTGGGTTCCTTAGAAGCATTAGACAATATCTTAAAAGAGAAAGGCATCCTAATAAAAAAGGCATCCATTGGAAATGTAACAAAAAAAGACATCTCAGACGCAGAAGCAAACTTCGAAAAAGACCCCCTAATGTCAGTAATTCTTGCATTTAATCTTATTCCCTGCCTTGGTGACAACAAGAAGGTGAAGATAATCTCAAATAATGTAATCTACAAGATAATAGAAGACTTAGAAAAATGGCAGGAAGATGAAAAAAAACGCTTAGAAGCAAAAGAACTAGATAATTTAATCAGGCCATGCAAGTTTGAGATATTAAAAGGCTATATTTTCAGGCAAAATAACCCTGCAGTTGTTGGTGTTAGTGTACTTGACGGAACGATCAGAAATAGTGTACCTCTTATGAATAAGGGAGGGAAAGGGATAACTGAGGTAAAGTCAATGCAGATGGATCAGGAAAATGTTGAAGAGGCAGAAAGAAACTCTCAAGTCGCTGTTTCAATGGAAGGCGTAACAGTAGGAAGGCAGATTAACGAAGGAGATATCATATATTCAGCAGTTCCTGAAGAAGATTTTAGAAAGCTAAAAGAGCTAAAGAAATATCTTAGTGAAGAAGAAAAGAAGGTTCTTAAAGAAATAGCTCAGATTAAAAGAAAGAATAATCCCGTTTGGGGAGTTTAAAAATTATTGTTAATTTTATATGCAATTTTAAAAATTCCAACAACAACAATGGGTTCAAACACGGATTTTGGTTAAACGCCATAAAATGCTTTGCATTTTAATGCCACCAAAATCCTGCTCACAAAGGAAAAATCCACACTTGGCTAAATGCCATAAATTTGCTTTGCAAATTTAACGTCAGTGGATTTTCCCTCTGCATTCGTGTTTTCGCCATTGTTATTGGAATTTTTTATAAAAAATGAAAAACCTCAAATTATTTGACAGAAAGGATAAAAAGAGATTCTTAGAGATTCTAAAGAAACAATTTGGTTTTGAAGATAAGCTAGATTATAACTTCTTCATAAACACCAAAAACAAAGTCTTCATCGTAAATAAAGAGATAGCAGAAATTGACCTAAGCAAGATAAGGATTAATTCATTAGGGTCATACATAGCAGAGTACAGGCACGATGAAGTAAGACTGACAATAGAAGGATCACAGATAATTGGAGAGAAAGCAAAAAAGAACATCTTAGAATTAAATGACCCTGAAATAAAAGAATGGCTAAGCGGAAAAGACATAGATAAACAAACTGACTTAAAAGGTTTTGTTATAATAAAAAACAAAGAAGATTTTATTGGCTCTGGCAAAGTTTCTAATAATAGAATTCTTAATTATGTGCCTAAGATTAGAAGGATCAACGTATAGGGAGATATTTCCCGCCAGATTTCCATTTGTATATTGGAATTTGCATATCTTGCTTTCGTTTATACTTATCATGATGCGTACCCGCTTCTATTACTAGATCTGTAACGGCATTTATCGCATAATCTTTTAGGGATTTTTCTATATTTAAATTATTTACAAAACGCTCTACTCTAGCTACATCTTGCATTCCTCTGATCCTATCTAATGATCCCTTAGGGACAAACAAATTTAGATAAAAATCATGTTGCCAGATAAAATCATCAACATTTCTATCAGATACATACACCCACCCCTTATTCTTAGTTTGAAATGATCTTGAAGGTAGCTTCCTAACAAGCCTAACTTCTGCCCCTAAGTGGGTACATCTGCTTAATAGAGACTTGGCCTTTTTCCTGTCTCCTAAAGAAATATAGAATTTTTGTCCAGTTAATGGGAGATCTTCTTTTTTATATTGAGGATTTATAATTAGTTTTACATATTTCTCTTTTTTTTCTTTCCAATATGATGTTTTATGTAATTCATTTGAATTATTTCGCCTTTTTTCAACTTCTTCAGTATCGACACTTGGAGTAATATGTTCATACGCCTCGATTATCTTAGATAGGGCAAATGAATGTAAGGGTACAAATTCTTCCCTTGTAGCACTTATAAAAGAATTTATCAAAAGGTCAAGAGTTTCATAAGGATCTTTCTCTTTCCTCTCATCTGTTTTTCCATTACCCATTATTACCCTAGCATTTCTTTATCAGCTATTTCCTATTGGTTTTGGTTCTTTATTTAAAAAGGTTGCTTCTCCCCACCACTTCACAGAATATTTATAAACTATATAAATTTTTGTATTATTATCTACTTTAAAGTAGTTAAAGATAGAAAGCTTTAAATATGATGAAATGTTCGTTTCTGCGTAACGAAGAGTAATTTAGTAATATAGATGAGATGTTAGACTATGAAGAAAATAGGTAGTAATCCACCAAAACAGCCAAGGTTAAAAGGTCTGCTTAAGATTATACAGGCTGATGAAGGGCAAAGAGGGGATATTCTTGTAGGAGAACTTCACAGAATTCTCAAGAGAACAATAACACCTGAGATAGAACAAGATTTAGAATCTATTGCCGAGCAAGGCTCTTTATTAGATCATATTGTGGCTTACAACAGGATTTGGGATGTTGATATACATCTAACCTATCAGCGAAATAGGCGAAAAAAAGGAAAGGAGGTAATGAATAGTGCTGATAAACCTGATAGAGCTTATTTACGTAGTTTATTAAATGATGTCAAGGACGAAGGCTATTTTTGGAAGAAAGTAGTACTACCAAATTTGGAAAAAAGAGAGAGAGTACTTGGGCGGTTGACAACTAAAGGAAGTGATATTTATACTTGGAGAGAAGCAGTCGTTATACAAAATCAATTAGGGATAAAAGGTAAGAAACAAGATTTTGAATCCTACTCGGAAAGATATGTCGAGTTAAAGGACAAGATTCATTATTACACCGACCATACAGATAAATTCCAAAAAGATTTTTTAAAAGCATACGGTTCGGGCTTGAGATAAGTAATCATGCGGAAATTTTTTTTAATTTTTTACCAGGAAATTATATAATTTCCTATACTGCCCCCTCGTTTTGCT
>JAYEIZ010000002.1:0-6311 GCA_034660355.1 Nanobdellota archaeon | reverse complement strand
ATGAAACAAACGATCCTTATTCTGAACTTGAATTAGCAATAGAAGCTTTTGAAGAACAAATGAGTACAAATAGTAGAAAATATACTCATAATTATCTAAGACCTCAAAAAGACCCTTTCTCTAACACTGAACCCACAAAAGATCTTCTGCAATTGGCAGAAGGTGTACCTCTTACAAAAGAAAACTTAAGAACAATAGACCTAGACGAGGCTGAAGCCCTTAAAGAGATGTACGATTTGCTTCATAAGCATAATACTCTTGGTAATGTTATTCCAATAGTTCACAATGGCCATATTGAAACCATAGTATTCAAAGATTTTCTATTTAAATACGATCATTTCCATATCCATTCATGGGAAAAGAGAGAAGTAAAGCCCTTAAGTCACTTAGAAAATCTATTTTTTGATTCTACATTAGATGAAGGTCAATTTATTGGGAGCTACGGAGAAAATGTAAGAAAGATAATTGTACAAGACAGCCGTTATAGGGTTGATAAATATCTTGGAAGAGGCCCTCACAACTATTTCGTTCATTTACAATTAGATGTACCAAAACTAGAAACACTTGAATTGATAAACTCCAATAATATTTGTTGGAATGAATTTGAAAATTGCCTAAGATTATATAGGGATTCAAGTAGTGAAATTAAAATAAAAATGAGCAGCCACAAAGAACATGTATTTGCTTACTCGGTACTTTTTAACCATAATAATAAAGCAATCGACATAACAATAAATGGTAAGACTGCAGAAGACATAATTAACTCCCATCATTTTCTTAAATTTCTAATAATTGGAAATGAAGAAAGCTGGACTAAAGCATATGAAAAATATAAATCATTTATGACAAAGCTGGGTTTTGAAGAAAACTTAGGATATATTCAAGATGATATCTATAATTGCGAGCATATTGAAGAAAGATACAATGAAGCAGTTTCAAAGAATCCTTCTTTATTCTTGAATATTTTATTAAAAACAGATGTTGAAATGTATCCTCAGTTATGGTTTACTGACAGAAAGTTTGTAAAGTTTTATTCAGATATGGAAGATGGCCATAATGAAGCACATTTACAATCAATTCTATCAAGAATTACTAACGGAGAGCTTGTTAATGAATGCAATTTTGCAGATCTTAGAAATACAAACCCATCAATATTAGAAAGACTTCAAGATTTCCACTCCCTTAAGCTACAAAGCTATTCACAATCATTTTCAACAATAAACTACAATAATAGTAAACTTTCCTGTGCTTTAGTAACAGACAGAATTAAGTTTACAGATCTTGAAACAGTCTTAGAAAATCGTGATTATATGATGGACCAAGAGCTTGAAAAAATATTCTTTGATGTAACTGATGGTATCTTAGAACTGCATGATAAAGTTAACAAACACACTACTATTAAGAAGGATGCAACTGCAGTAGTAAGATATTGGCATAAAGGGGCAAAAGTGAAAGTAAGGGATTATACTGAATCTCAAAGAACATGGTTCAATACCTATATGTCAAAAGGAGCATTAGCAACAACAGAAGAACGTAGAGAAGAACAGGAATTTATTGGAGCAGCCAGTGTAGTAAATACTAAATTAAATAGTTATAGGACAAAAAAATATCTTTCTTTTGTAAACGGAGATATGCATGCCAGGAACATTATGTTTTGTAGATACACCCATAAAATGAAGTTCATTGATTGGGAACGTGCTGCAGTAGGCCTTAAAGTTGAAGATTTCACCAGGATTTATCAAGAGGCTAAAGAGATGGATATGGAAAGAGGAACAGATATTGCCGAGAACGTAAAACAACACTTTTTTGAAAAGGCTTATGGAAAAGAGTTCTATGAACAAAACAAAGAAGAATTACATGAAATGCTTTCACTTGCAACTGCTCAGCATTTTATGGAAACAATGCCTTACACATATAACCGGATGTTAAATGAAAAATCTGAAAAGACTAGGGAGAGTTTCAGACAAAGGCTAAATCAACACCTTAAGATTACAGAAGAAAACCTTTTACCTTATATTGGACAAGAAAACACTGCTAAAATTATAAATTTTCTTAGAAAAGATAACACACCTAAAGAAGTTAGTTATATAAGTCCTGTTGAGCCTGCCATGTTACAAATTGCTTAACTAATAGTTTCTTCAATTCTCTTAGCATCATAAAATTCATTGTTAAAGTGGAACAGAAATAAAGCCTCTGAAATTATTTTATATTCTCCTACACTAAATCTCTCATTTTTAATTTTCTTTAGTAGAGCATATCGTGTCATCAAAAGTGTCTTATTGTCGATACTCTCATATAAGAATTTGTAATGCAGATCAAATAAATCAAAACATTCCTTTAAGTATTTCTTAACTGTATTCGATACCTTCTTCTGATTTCTTATCTCATCACATAGATACCTTAATTGGTCAGCTACCTTGTCCATCAATGAAATTAGTACATACCTAGATGTCTTAACCTCAATATGCTTATCTGAATAAGCAATCACCCTAAGATAATAATCACAAAATTGTGCAATATTATCATGCCTTTCCCAGATTGTTTTATGAAACTCTTTAAAATTATCAATATTTGCCAATATATCATTCATGAATTCTTTTATTAGCAGGAATACTCTTCTTTCAACATTATCTATTTTCTCATTATCTTCTTTTGATATGAAGCATTGCAAAACTATCTGATTCTTAGTCTTTTTTGTCATTACCAAGCCTATCAAAGCTTTACAAAGTGCTTCACTCCCCTTAACTAAATCTACTTCCTTATTTTCCCTAATCCACATTATCTTGTTCTTAGTAAAGTTCAAAGTTATCTCATCAACTCGTGAATGATACAATCCTCTTATTGTTCTGCTAAGATCAAATCTATCCATCCCATCAGCATCTATTGAAACCTTATTTATAATGCTTCTTTTAGATTTCTTGCTTTTTATTGAAAGAACTCCAGTCGGTTCTTCTTCTACATCTATCTCATCTCCTTTACCTAATTCATTATTTCTCACCCATTTAATAGGTAAAGACAATACCATGCAGTTATTCCCTAATTCTATTATCTTCCTTTTCATAACACTTACTAATTCTTTAATCTTTTTAAATCTTTCTATTTTTATAGTGTCACTATAAATTATATGGAAAACATATAAATAGCCCACTATTATTACTACTAGAAAATAACAACTAAATGGTGGCAAATGATGAAATGTATATTTTGTGAATATGATTGGGAGCCAAGGGTGGAAGCGCCAAAATCCTGCCCAAGATGCAAGACAAGGTTTGATTATCCGAATAACTTTGGAAAATTGGAGGAATAAAAAATGGAAAAAACATTATCAAGAAAAGAATTTATCTTAAACGCTGGAGAACGAGCTTTAGGTTTAGTTGGAATAGTTGCTGGAGCATCAACTTTAGGTTCATCTTGTAGTCCAAGACAGAGAGAAGAATCTAGTCATACAAGAATTTGGGGGAATGAATACAAGGTTATGTGGAGAACTTATGACTGGATGGGAAGGGAGACAGAATACAGAGAGCGCTTTGTTGATTTAGAAAAAGACCCCGATACTCCTATTAACAGCCTGGAATACAGAGATAGTCCTTTTTTAGTTATCCAAACTAAATATGCCCCCTTATCAGAAACAAAAACCGAACAAACAAGATACAGCTTAACAAATTATGGTTACGAACATCTAAGAAGAGGTAAAAAGTTCGAATATAGAAAACAAGGCCATTATGAAGAAGAAAAAGTAACATTTAATTCTAAAGGAGAAGTGATTGAAGTAATACAAGATATAAATGGGGACAGGAAGTATGATTGGAGAGAAATTCCTAGATGGCAACAAGGCGAAGTTAAAAAAGTAGATTTTGACTTAGACATGGATGGAGTAACAGATACAACCGTATTTGAAAGAGATGTTTCTAGTCTAAGATTTAAATTAGAGGATAATCTTAAAATAAAAAATTGACTGCAAATTAAATTGGAGGAATAAAAATGAATGCAGAAAACATATCACGTAGGAATTTTTTATTGACATCATTAGGTGCATCTGCTTTAGCTGCATGCACATCTTCAAATGATGAGTCTAAAGATCTCGTACAGGAAATGGAAAGTCTTTGGAGTTACATATCTAATGAACCTCATGTAGTAAGCGGCGAAGCAATTGAAAAAGAGATTAACAAGTGGCCTTCTTGGATTTCAGATTTTATTTATGACTTAAGAATCCGTAAGACACATGACAATAACTTGACTGTACAATATGATGGCATTCGCCACATTTTATTGGTACCTTATAGGGATTTTACAAAAATGGATGTCCTTGTTTGCCTTAACAACTTAGATAGGGATGGAAAAGCCAGTTTTAACAGCAATTCAGAAGAAGCAGATAAAATAATTAATGGATTTAATAGGCCAGATGCGCCAATAAAATGGGATAGACTAAATTTAGTACAACTTAATGCATTAAAAGAAGAAATGGTGCGCTATTACGAGAGCACCCCTAACTACTCCTCGGATGTATTAGGTGCCATAGATCTGGGATTAGTTCATGCCTTGGTTGATAGCAGGCACGGATTGAGGCATTCTCCTGGTTATTTTGGACCATCACCTAAAGACTTTGCTGAGAATGCAATACACATACTACAATCTGAGGAGCATCGGAAAGAGCTTACTGATATGTTTAAAAGTACGTATTTGGGCAATGCTTATGATAGGGTAATTGAAGAATGTGGCAGCATAGAATCCTTGTTAAGAACAGATTTATCAGAACTAGATGCGAGATTCTCAAGTGAACTTGGAGCTTTTAGGGGCACACCAGGCGGAATTCATGAATCTACTTGGGATTTAGCTTCAACTACTGGGGAAGTATCTGGGCTATGGTCTAAATCAAAACTTGAGAAATGGCGAGACACCAGATATTTATTCGGACCCAATGAAAAAGATATCACTTTCCTAGAATTACTAGGCTCTATTGATTTTGAGCAATTAAGTGAGCATCTTGTCTTAAAGTCAGATTCTGGATCTACTGAAAAATATTATTTTAAAGAACATCCTGCAATAATATTAGAGAAAAGGAACGGAAATGAATTTACCCTTACATATTCAGGAGGCATTCATAAAATAGAAATGTTTGATATCCCTAAAGAAGAAGTTCATGAATGTTGGGATTATATCACGAAAAAAACTGCTACTGAATTGATTATTGGACATATAAATGCCAGGATGATTTCAAGTTTAGTTAGTGTATATCTTGGTCCGACTACTTGCAACAAATGGGAACTTGATGAACAGCAGTTGAAACTCCTTGCAGGTCTTCAATACAAAGGGGAAAATGCATTTGGAAGTTCAATTGACAAATACATGTTAGCAAAGGGACTAAAAGAAGAAGGCATGGGCTGGGAAATCATACAATCAGAATTAAAGTATGCCGCTTCTTACACGCATAACAAAAGAATTTATAGTTGGCCAACAAACGGATTCAGGTTAAAACAACCAGCTAAAGGTTGATTGGCAATCTAAAATGATACAAGCACTTAAAGAAAAAGCCATACAAGCACTGGATAACAGAGTAGGGTTAAATAATGATAAACTCCAGTAGTATTTGAAAGAAAGAGCAGTGCTTAATGAACCTCGTGGAAGTTTTCTAGAGGAAGTAAGAGGCACATGGGGGCTACATGATCGCTTAAGTGCCAGTTCTGAAAAAGAACTACAATCGGAATTGGAAAAAGGTCCTGGAGCAAAATTCGATCTGCATCTTTGGGTAGCAAGAGACGGTGGTCTAACTGCCAGTAACGCCATTGATTCATTTTACCATTTATTAAAATTAGCACCGGAATTAGGATACGAAACTCAACTTCACGGACTTGATGAAATGCCAGCAGATATTGCAAAAAGGGCATTGGTAGAGATCCAGAAAAGTGGGGAATGGCTTTGCGAGCATTGTGAGCATATTCCCTCCGAGAAATGTTATTATTCTATCAATGAAAACCTAAAGTTAGCAGCAAAAACAATCAAGTTAAGTGAAGAATATGGTCTTGGTTACGAACCAGCTGAATTCTACAAGCCCACTATTGAGGGTGTTATCTCAATGATTGAGGAAAAGGGAGAATCCCTGGGTAAACATACATATGAAATTTATTTCAATAATTCTTTAAAAGAAATTTTAAATTTTGCAGACAAAGCAAATAGTATAAGCGAAAAATATTCTCTGGGTTATGAGAAATCTCAATTTTACGGGCCTGTTATCGAAGCTGCACTAAGTAAGATTGAAAGTGAAGGGGCGTTGTTGGCGAAAAAACCATATGCTAGTTATTTAAAAAGTGTTA
>JAYEIZ010000001.1:0-6418 GCA_034660355.1 Nanobdellota archaeon | reverse complement strand
CTTGGATACCTGCATCTGCTTCTCCTGGCCTTATTACTGCTAATCCTTCAACTTCTGTATCATAATGTTTATAGATTTTAGCTTTAGAAGCTACATTCGGATGAGATAATACCTGTAAGGCAACTTTATTGTAATCAGATGGCTCTTTTAGAGAAGGTTCTTTAAGGCTTCTTTTTAGTTCATTCTTTTCTCTATTGTATCTAATTCCTTCTGTTAGTGCATTTACTGGGACATTACATACAATCTTCCCTTCATGCTTTAGTACGTAATCAGTTGATTTTGTTACTTTTCCAATTACTTTTGCTTGAGCTCCTTCTGCAACCATTGGTAGTTCAAAATCTTCATTGTATATCTTTAGAATAGTAGGTGTGAATTCAGGGGGGCTTATCCATGTAAAACGCTCTTGGGTTTCTCCACAAGCAATTACATATGGCGGCAGATTTTTCATGGAAATATGTATCTCATTAATATCAATATCTGCTCCAAGTCCTCCACTATCACACAGTTCTGATGTTGCACACATTATTCCGCCTGCTCCCATATCTTTAAACCCTAATTCAATCCCTTGTTTTCTCGCTTCCTTAAAAACTGCCTCTGTTGATCTCACTAACATGTTTTTTAGGAATGGGTCTGGTACTTGAACAGCTCCTTTGTTGTATTCCTCTTCTTCTTCATCTAAAACTAAAGAAGCAAAAGCAGCACCTCCAAATCCAGAATTATCTGTTGCTTTTCCTGCAACAATAATATCATAACCAACTGCCCCTTCAGGAGCAGCACTATGTATTATGTCCTTTTCCTTGATCAATCCTAGACTTACTACATTAACTAAGCAATTATCATCAAAACTTTCATTAAAATAAACATCTCCAGCAATATTAGGTATCCCTAATGGGTTGCCATAGCCTGCTATGCCATCAACAACTGAATTTGCAACATATTTCACATAATTCTTCTTTTTCCCCTTTACATCCCCAAATCTTAATGGATCTGCTGTTGCAATAATCCTAGCTCCCATGCATAGAACATCTCTTATTATACCTCCAACACCAGTTGCAGCTCCTTCATAAGGAACAACTTGAGAAGGGTGGTTATGAGATTCGTGTGCAATCACTATTCCATATTGTTCTCCATCTATTTCTGCAAATTTTATTATTCCGGCATCCTCTTTTGGCCCCTGCATTACTGTTGGGCCATCTGTTGGAAGCAATTTCAGAACTTCCCTACTTGACTTATAGCTGCAATGCTCGCTCCATTCGATATTAAACATATGGATCTCTGTCAGAGTGGGGTTTCTGCCTATAAGCTCTATAATCTTTTTGCATTCAGAAACCTTTAATGCTAGAGAATTTTTCTTTATAAAATCCTGTATATCAGAATCAGACATATTCTTGATGTCAATTGTTTCAACTTCTACTTCCCCCATTTTTACCAATAAAAATGACTTAAAGGTAGTTTATAAATATTGTTGTTTGAGAAGATATAATTCAATCATATTTTTAAATTAAGTCTGATTTCTATTATAAAAATGGTCCCTACCAACTCTGACATTAGGCGAAGAAGAAGGAAGAATCTAGATTATCTAAGGAAACGTAATCTTATAATAAGGAGTAAGAGAGAGGATAAAAAAGGGGTCAGACAAAAAGATTCAAAAAGGGATGTTGAAAGAGAACTTCACATCAATTCATTGAGGGTCTTATTCTATGGTAATGTTGGATGGTATGATTATATTAAGGAGGGTCTAGGGCTTAAAGGGAAGATTTCATATTCCCATTTTGAGCAGCAGCCAACTGATGAATATTCTTTGGATGTTATTGTTATTGATTGTACTAAAGATGAAAAAGGATTCATGGCTCAAGACTATGTTGATCTTTTGTCATGCGACGAAAAGTTGAGGCCTAAGCTGTGTTTTTCACATCCAGATGGTATAGATATTAGTGATCTTGCTTGTGAATCTGCTGTAGCTATCCCTTATTCCAGACTAGACCAGCTTAGGAATTATTTTATAGAAATGTCTAGAAGGAATTATCATAAGCGCAAAGCTCAATAGCAACAATAACTATTTAAATTAAGATAATTTCTTGATTTTATGGAAATATCTGATGGGATTGATATTATAGATCTTTGTTTGCATCTAAAGAAGCACAATGTACTAATAATGGCAGATACCCATATAGGGTATGAAGAAGCCATAAACAAGCGAGGAGTTCTTATCCCCAGGTTTCAATTTAAAGAAATAATCCAAAGATTAGAAAAAATACTGAAAAAAACAGGGAAACTCGATAAGATAATAATCAATGGTGATGTAAAGCATGAGTTTGGGAGTATATCTGAACAGGAATGGCGCCATACATTACGTCTTTTAGACTTCTTAGAAAAGTATTGTAAGGAAATTATTCTGATTAAGGGCAACCATGATAAGATCTTAGGGCCAATTGCTAAAAAGAGAAAGGTGAAGGTTGTTGATTGTGTTATTATCTATTCAAATGGTGTTGTTAAATCAATTGGAATTAACTCAACAAATAAAAGACCAATGACAAATGAATCAATAAATAAAAAAATAAAAAATAACACCCTCATCATACACGGTGACAGGTTAAATGATAATATTGAGAGAATAATAAAACATAGTGGTATAAACAAGATAATAATAGGGCATGAACATACTGCAATAAGTATCCAGGATGATTCTCGTGTTGAGACCTTTAAATGCTTTCTAAAAGGAAAATGGCAGCGAAAAACATTGATTGTGCAGCCGAGTTTTAACTTAGTTGCAGAAGGAACAGATATTCTGAAAGGTAAATTGTTAAGCCCTTTCCTAAACCAGAATTTAGATAATTTTGATGCTTTTTTAGTTGCAGATAATATCTATAAGTTTGGGAAGATAAAGAAATTCCGTAAAGCAAACAATAACTTTTAAATAGGACGTATTTTTACTTTGAAATAAAACGAGGTTTTTAGAATGATAATAAACAAAGCGCAGCGTGTTGGGGTTTTTGTAGACGTGCAGAACATGTATTATTCTGCAAAGAGTATGTATGGGTCAAAGATTGATTTCTCTAGGATTTTAAGAGAAGCTGTTAAAGGGCGTGCACTTATACGAGCAATTACTTATACTATTAAGGCAGACATAAAAGAAGAAAAAAGTTTTTTTGATGCTCTTGAGAAGATAGGATTTGAAGTAAAGTCAAAAGATTTACAGGTTTTCTATGGCGGGCATAAAAAAGGCGATTGGGATATTGGAATAGCAATGGATATGATTGAACTCGCACCTAAACTAGATACTGCAATCCTAGTCAGCGGTGATGGTGATTTTGTGGCATTAGTTGAGCACTTACAAAGGGCATTAGGTGTAAGGGTTGAAGTGATTGCTTTTGGCAAATCCAGCTCTTCTAAGTTAAAGGAAGCTGCCGATCACTTCATTGATTTAGATCTAGATCCAAAGAAATACTTAAGGAAATAAGATGTATCCAGTACTTCAAAAACGAAAATTAGCTGAAAATACCTATCTTATGGAGGTAGGTGCAAGTGAACTAGCAAAGAAAGCGAGAGCTGGGCAGTTTGTAATGATAAGGATAGATGAAAAAGGGGAAAGAGTTCCTCTAACAATAGCAGATTCAACTAAAAAGACCATAACTCTTGTTTTTCTTGTAGTGGGTAAGTCCACAAAAGAATTAGCAGCATTAAAAAAAGGAGATTCTCTCTTAGATGTTGTTGGTCCGTTAGGCAACCCTTCTAAGATTCAACGGTATGGGAATGTTGTGATTATCGGAGGCGGCCTGGGGATTGCTCCGATATACCCCATTGCTAAGGCTTTAAAGGCTGCAAAGAATAATGTTACCGCCATAATAGGGGCAAAGTCCAAGAATCACTTATTTTGGGAAAGTAATTTTAAAGAAGTATGTGATGATGTGCTTATAGCTACTGATGATGGTAGTAAAGGAAAAAAAGGCTTTGTTTCTGATATTCTGAATGATCTTATGAAAAATGAGAAGATAGACTTGGTTATAACAATTGGTCCGCCTATAATGATGAAGGTAATATCTGACCTTACAAAACAAAGAATAAGAACTATTGTATCTTTAAACCCTATAATGGTAGATGGTATAGGGATGTGTGGTGGCTGTAGAGTTGTTGTGAATGATGAAGTTAAATTTGCGTGTTGCGATGGTCCTGAGTTTAATGGCCATCATGTAGACTGGAATGAGCTTATGAATAGGAATAAAACTTATATAGAAGAAGAGAAATGTGCTTCTTGTGAAGATAGCAGTTAATAATCGGAGGATTTCAGATGTCAGAAATAAACTTTTGCCCGTTTTGTGATGCATCTTCGCATAAGATAATGTATTGTAAGAAAGACGTGTTCTTTTGTAAAGAATGCTCTAGATTCTATAAGCTTAAGGAAGTAAATCTAAAATGTCCTAAATGTGATTCTGAATCTATAACAAAGTCAGAATTTCCATCTCCAACTGGAGAAGCTGTTTTTCAGTGCAAATCCTGCAGGAAAGCTGTGTCAGCTACAGAGTTTCTGAAGCTTAATAAGATAAAATAACTATCTCTTTTTATGTTTCTTCAACGCCATGTTGTGGGCTTTTACGTAATATTTGGAGAAATCCTGCCAGTTAGCTAAACTTGCTAGCTTGTTTGCTTTTACCCTATTTACAATTCTTTTTTCTTTAGGCATATGGGCGATTTCATGCATTGTTTCAGCAAGCCTGCCTATGATTTTTTCTCTTTCACGATTTTTTGTTTTTAAAACTATTATTCCGGGGTTCTTTCTCTGGTCAGTTATCTTATCTATGAATCTGCCAAAACCTGCAACATCTGTTGTTATTGGCACTGTGCTCATTGCTGCTGTCTCTAACGGGGTATAGCCCCACGGTTCGTAAAGAGAAGGAAATATGCCTAAGTCCATGCCAGAGATTATTTCTTTATAATGCATTGATAATAATTTATCAGTTTTTTTCACAGGTGCAGGATAGAATAGGATCTTTACCTTATCTGATTGTTTGTTGAATAATTTGTTCTTTTTAAGATATAGGTTAATGACATTCTCCCTGGCTTTGAATAAGCAATTTGGGGGATGTTTCGAAGACGGTTTTTTTAATCTCCCATTTAGTGCTTTGACCACTTCTTTTTTAATTTCCTTCTTTCCAAGCACTATAATGAATAATAAGACAAAAATGTTTTTTTCGTACTTCTCTTTCTTTAGCTTTTTATTTAGTTTTCTTAATGCTTCAAAGAATAAATCATAACCTTTTGTATAGACTTCATTTCTTCCTGCTGTGTAGAATAAGAGGCAGTTTTTTGAATCCAGCTTATAGTATGGGGAAAAATAAGCTTGCATGAATTTACATATCTTCTGCTTTGCTTTATAGTTTAATGCCAGTTGTTCTTCAATAGAGGGGGGATTTACTATATCTAGGCCATTAGGCGTTACTACATCTGCTTTATTATCCAATATAAATCCAGCTTCGCTGGATGTTGTTTCACTTACTGTTGTGAAGACATCTGCTTTTTTTGCGCACGCTTTCTCAAATAAGTGTCGGTTGAATAACACTTCTCCAACTTTCTTCCTGTATGACCTTAGCTTTTTGGAATAAGCTATCTTGTCTTTCTTTTTGTGCTTGAGCATCTCTTTTTGCAGGTTTTCTCCCTGGAAGGCTATTGCTCTGCCTAAAGATGTTGCGTGTGTTGTAAAGACTAATGGCAGGTTAGATTTATGCTTCCTTAGGTAAAGCAGTGTTAAGCCACTCATATATTCATGTGCATTTACAACAACTTTTTTCTTTTTGAAATCGCTTAATTTCATAAGTTTAGCTATTAATCTGCCTGCGCTATACCCAAAAAGAAGAGAATTGTTATGGTAATCATCCTTAGGAAGAAAATGAACCCAATAATCTTCCATTATTTTGTTTTTTGTTTTTTTATCTCTTTTTAGCTTTTTTACATCTATTAATATAGCTATAGGGTGCGATTTAGCATCCCATGTGCCGTAATGGCATATTACCTTTTCTTTCTTTAATTCCTGAAACAATGCCTTAAGTTCTTTATTTGGCTCTTTTTTCCTAAACTTCTTTTTAGCATCTCTCTTTGTATATAACCCTACAACCATATAACCCTTGCCATAATGCTCTTTCATAAAAGGCGCTTTTGTTTTTATTACAGTATGAATGCCACCTAGTTTCGAGACTATCTCATAAGAAACCTCTATTAATATGTCTGCTTTTGGCTTTATATCTTTCATTATTGTTTCAATTATATAGGTGAGTTTTTATATCTTTCTGCTAAATTCAGTAGATGACGGTTTTATTTTTGAAGTTTTGATAGATCTATCTTAATGTTTATTGTGTCAATTTTTGCATTAAATTCTTGTAGTAATTTTATAATCATCTTAGCAGGTTCATCAGCTGCAATAATT